>NZ_AUPJ01000482.1:0-15419 GCF_000427315.1 Arthrobacter sp. TB 26 | reverse complement strand
GGCGCCCGGCGGCTCAACACACGCCGCAACAAGGCCTAATGGACTAGGCTTGCAGGACACGGCCGAGGCCCACGGAGCACTATCCGGGCCTGCACTTGGCCGGCAACGGCGCAACAGATCCGGAAAGGTTCACACGTGGTCACCGCTTTCGTCCTGATTAAGACAGACGCTTCCCGTATCCCGGAGACCGCGGAAGAAATCTCCGCCATCCAGGGCATCAGCGAGGTCTACTCCGTGACCGGCGAATGGGACCTGATCGCGATCGCCCGGGTTCCGAAGCATGAGGATCTCGCGGACGTCATCGCGGACAAGCTTTCGAAGGTTCCCGGCGTTGTACACACCACTACGCAAATCGCTTTCCGGGCATATTCCCAGCACGACCTGGACGCGGCTTTCGCCCTCGGCTTCGAACAGTAGGGCCCGGCGCGGGGGCGGACCGCCCAGCTGTGGTTTCCGCCGGCAGCTCAGCTGCGCGAAAGCGCGACCCAGCGGTCCAGCACGGCAGTGGCAGCATCTGACTCGATGGACTCTTCTGCGCGCTTCAACGCCACGGCCATCCGCTCACTGAACGGACCGACGGCATCCAGGTCAAACGCCACGAGCCCCGCGGCGGCGTTCAGCAGCGCGGCGTCGCGCGCGGGACCGTGGGCGCCGGAGAGTACGGACCGCACGACAGCGGCATTGGCGGCGGNTCCCCGCCGCGGAGTTCCTCGAGGGTTGCCTGACGGATGCCCAGCTCGCGCGGGTCGAACATCTCCTCGCTCACGGCCCCGTGCCGGATTTCCCACACCCGGGACGGGCCGGTGGTGGTGAGCTCGTCCAGTCCGTCGTTCCCGCGGAACACGAGTCCCCGGCTGCCGCGCTTGGCCAGCACGCCCGCCACGAGCGGCGCCATCCGCTCATTGGCGACGCCGACCGCGGAGGCCTGGACATGGGCGGGGTTAATCATGGGACCCAGGAAGTTGAAGGCCGTAGGAACGCCGAGTTCGCGGCGGGCGACGGCGGCATGCCGCATTGAGGGGTGGAATACCTGGGCGAAGCAGAAGGTGATGCCGGCCTCTTCCGCGTTGAGGGCCACCCGCGGGATCGGCAGGTCCAGCCGGACGCCCAGGGCTTCGAGCACATCGGCTGAGCCGGAGGTCGAGGACGCTGCACGGTTGCCGTGCTTAACCACCTTCGCCCCGGCACCGGCCGCGATCAGCGCGGCCATGGTGGAAATATTGACGGTGTTCTGCTGGTCCCCGCCGGTTCCCACGATGTCCAGCTTCTGCCCGGCAATATCGATAGGGCTCGCATTAGCGATCATCGCCTCGACTAGGCCCACAAGTTCGTCTACGGTTTCCCCCTTGGACCGCAGCGCCACGAGGAAACCGGCCACCTGAACCGGGGTCGCCTCACCGGACATGATCGAGTTCATCGCCCACTCCGTGTTGCCGGTGGTGAGATCGATACCGTCGATCAGCGCCTTGATGAGCCGCGGCCACGTGTTGACTGCCGCCTGTGCAGATGCCTGAGAAGTCACCTTCTGATGCTATCGAGGTGCGCGCCGCAAAGACCAATGTGAACCGGTCCGGGAACTTTTCCGCGCGAATTCGCGTCTTTGTAGAAAAAGTCCCGCCAAAACGCGGTTTGCGTTGGGCACGAGGGAGTTTTATAGACATAATGTCTATGTGACATCTGCGACCCATGCCCCCAGTACCCCGGCGCACCCGACGCTGAATCGCCCGAACATGGTTTCTGTTGGAACCGTAGTCTGGCTGTCCAGTGAGTTGATGTTCTTCGCCGGTCTCTTTGCCATGTACTTCACACTCCGTTCGACTTCCGGACAGATGTGGGCCGAAGAGACAGCCAAGCTCAACTTCCCCTTTGCGCTCGTCAACACGATCGTCCTTGTGGCAAGTTCCTTTACTTGCCAGATGGGCGTCTTCGCCGCTGAGCGGCTTCAGCCGCGACGAAGCGNNGCCGCCTCAGCTTCACCCGCTGGGGTATGAACGAATGGTTCACCGTGACATTCATCATGGGTGCCTTCTTCGTGGCCGGCCAGGCGACTGAGTACGCCATGCTCGTTTCCGAGCATGTCTCGCTCTCCTCCAACGCTTACGGTTCGGCCTTCTACATCACCACGGGCTTCCACGGCCTGCACGTTATCGGCGGCCTGGTTGCCTTCCTCCTCATCATGGGCCGCTCCTTCGCAGCGAAGAAGTTCGGCCACTTTGAAGCAACCTCCGCGATCGTCACCTCGTACTACTGGCACTTCGTCGACGTCGTCTGGATCGGCCTCTTCCTGGTCATCTACGTCCTCAAGTAGCAAGACTTGACTCTTTTTCTACAAGAGGCAGAATTTCAAGAAGCGGCTCCCGGAGCCAACGCAGGATCGAATAAAGGAACCACCACGTGAAGGCACTCTCGCAGAAGCGACGTCACCCACTGGCAGCAATTGCACTGTTGCTGATGGGCCTCCTGGTCAGTGGTGGGCTGTACGCCGTTGCCACCACCGTCAACCAGGCCAAGGCCACCACCAGCTTCAGCGCAAATGACGCAGAGGAAGGCGGCAAACTCTTTGCCGCCAACTGCGCCACCTGCCACGGCATGGGCGCCAGCGGGTCCAAAGACGGCCCCTCCCTGGTAGGCGTCGGCGCTGCCGCCGTTGACTTCCAGGTCGGCACCGGCCGTATGCCCATGCAGATGAACGGCCCGCAGGCCTACAAGAAGCCCGCCCAGTTCAACGATGAGCAGACCCACCAGCTGTCCGCTTACGTTGCCTCGCTCGGCCCCGGCCCGTCCATTCCCGAGGCAGGTGTCCTCGATGAAAAGGGCGACGCCGCCAATGGTGGCGAGCTGTTCCGCACCAACTGCGCCATGTGCCACAACGCTGCTGCTGCCGGCGGCGCGCTGACCCGGGGCAAGTTCGCCCCGGCTCTCGCCGACGTCTCCGGCAAGCACATCTACGAGGCTATGGTCACCGGCCCGCAGAACATGCCGGTCTTCAGCGACGCCAACATCGGCCCGGAAGGCAAGCGTGACATCATCACCTTCCTGAAGCAGATCGAAGCCAACGGTTCACCCGGCGGCGCGGATCTGGGTGCCCTGGGTCCGGTGTCGGAAGGCCTGTTTGTCTGGATCGCCGGCCTGGGCGTCATCATCGCCTTCACCATCTGGCTCACGTCCCGGACGTCCTAGCCCACCTGTTGCACCTGTAAGAGTTTTCTGCTGACCCGTCAGCAGTTTGAATTGAAAGCTAACTCGGCACTCGCCGAGACGAGAGAGGGATGAGGCGAATTATGGGCAACCATAGTGACGGCAGTCCGAACCACTCGGGCACCGTAGCTACGGCTGGTCAGAATGAGGTGGAGAAGTTTCAGGATCCTGGAATTCCTCCGCATCGTTTGCGCCTGGCCGACACGGACCCGAAGGCCGCAAAACGAGCAGAACGGCAGGTAGCCCTTCTTTTCGGGATCTCGGTCGTTGGCACCCTGATCTTCCTGGTGGCCTATTTTGCCATCGATCTGGGCGAAGACACCGCGATCGCGACGATCCGGCTGCAGAACGCACTGCTTGGCATCGGCACTGCCTTTGCGATGCTGGGCATCGGCACCGGCATCGTGCACTGGGCCAAGGCGCTCATGCCGGACCATGAAGTCTCGGAAGAGCGCCATGCGATCCGCACCGAGGAGGACCGCCTGGCCGCCGTCCGGATCGTCGATGACATTGTCGAGGAAACGGGCATCAAGCGCCGGCCGCTGATCCGCAACACCCTTCTGGGCGCCGTGGCGCTGGCTCCCCTGCCGGCCCTGGCTGTCTTCGGTGACCTGGGTCCGCGTCCTGACAACACACTGGCCCATACCATGTGGGCACCCCAGGACGGCAAGCTCAAGCGGCTCACCCGGGACCCCGATGGCACCCCCATCAAGGCCTCGGACGTCACCA
The DNA here is from genome assembly GCF_000427315.1 of Arthrobacter sp. TB 26. GTDB lineage: Bacteria > Actinomycetota > Actinomycetes > Actinomycetales > Micrococcaceae > Arthrobacter. The sequence continues at coordinate 11,492 of NZ_AUPJ01000482.1, read as the reverse complement.
TCGGCTCGGCTTTCCACGTCATCCCGGAAGGGCTGAACGAACTGCACGAAGGCAAGCTGAACGAAAAGGCCAAGGCCGTCGTTCTGCTCATGCGCCTGAACCCCGAGTCCCTCAATCCTTCCGCTGGCCGCGAGGACTGGGGCTACAACGGGATCGTTGCATATTCCAAGATCTGCACCCACGTTGGCTGCCCTGTTGCCCTGTACGAGCAGCAGACCCATCACCTGCTGTGCCCGTGCCACCAGTCAACCTTCGACCTGACCCAGGAATGCAAGGTTATCTTTGGCCCGGCCAGCCGTCCTCTCCCCCAGCTGCCTATCGCAGTAGATGCCGAGGGCTACCTGGTCGCTACCAGCGACTTCCATGAACCTGTTGGACCTAGCTATTGGGAGCGTGATGAGCATGAGCGCAACATCAACGCCTAATGCCCCCGCCTTCGTCGCCAAGACCAAGGGCGGCCGTATCACCAACTTCGTCGACGAGCGTGTCGGCGGTTCGGGGATCCTCCGTGAATTTGGCCGCAAGGTCTTTCCGGACCACTGGTCGTTCATGTTTGGTGAAGTGGCGCTTTACTCCTTCGTCATCCTGTTGCTCTCCGGCACCTTTCTGACATTCTTCTTCGATCCGTCCATGGCGGAGACGCGCTACGCGGGCTCGTACACGCCGCTGAAGAACGTCGAAATGTCCGTGGCGTACAGCTCCTCCCTCGACATCTCCTTCGATGTCCGTGGCGGTCTCTTCATGCGCCAGGTCCACCACTGGTCCGCGCTGCTGTTTGTGGCCTCGGTGTCCGTGCACATGCTGCGCGTGTTCTTCACCGGCGCCTTCCGCAAGCCCCGCGAAATGAACTGGGTGGTGGGCGGCGTGCTGCTCATCCTCTCTATGGCTGCCGGCTTCACCGGCTACTCCCTCCCCGATGACCTGCTCTCCGGCAACGGCCTGCGCATCATCGACGGCGTCATCAAGTCCATCCCGGTCATCGGAACGTACACCTCGTTCTTCCTCTTCGGCGGGGAGTTCCCCGGCACCGCTATTATCGGCCGCTTGTACATGCTGCATATTCTGCTGGTTCCGGCGCTCATCCTCCTGATGATCGTCCTGCACCTCTTTATGGTGGTCGTTCACAAGCACACCCAGTACCCCGGTCCGGGACGCAACGACGGCAACGTCGTCGGTTACCCGCTCGGCCCGGTTTATGCGGCCAAGGCCGGCGGCTTCTTCTTCATCGTGTTCGGTGTCGTCGCCCTCATGGCGGGCTTCTTTACCATCAACCCGATCTGGAACTACGGCCCTTACGATCCCTCCCCCGTTTCGGCGGGCACCCAGCCTGACTGGTACATCGGCTTCGTGGACGGCGCCCTGCGCCTGATGCCGGGCATCATCGGTGACTGGAAAGTCGAGCAGATCTGGTTCGGCCACGTCTTCACCTTCAACGTGCTGCTCCCGGCCCTGGTGCCGGCGGGAATCATCTTCACCGTGCTGTTCACCTACCCGTGGATCGAACGTTGGATCACCAAGGACAACCGCGAGCACCACGTCCTGGACCGTCCGCGAAACGCTCCGACGCGCACCGCCATCGGCATGGCCGGCTTCGTCTGGTACTGCGTCATGTGGGCAGCTGCCGGCTCCGACCTCATCGCCACGCACTTCCACGTGTCGCTGAACGATGTGACGTACTGGCTGCGTGCGCTGTTCTTCGTCGGCCCGGTCATTGCCTTCATCGTCACGAAGCGCGTTGCCCTGGCACTGCAGCGCAAGGACCGCGAAATTGCCCTGCACGGCCGTGAAACCGGCCGCATCGTGCGCCTGCCGCACGGCGAGTTCATCGAGGTCCACGCCCCGCTGGATGAGTACAAGCGTTACAAGCTCGTCGGCTTCGAGTCGCCGTCCCCGCTTCCCGCGGAGCCGAACGCCCATGGCGTCGTCGACAAGAAGGAAAAGCGCCGCGCGAAGCTCTCCCAGTGGTTCTTCGAGGACCGCGTCGCCCCGGCAACGCCGGCAGAGCTTGCGGCGGCCCACGGCCACCACGGCACCCACGAGGCTGTCGAAGCTGGCGATTCCCAGAAGACGCTCAGCCACTAACCAGCTGCGTTGAACACCAGGAAGGCCCGGTCCGTCAGGNCCGGGCCTTTTTTGCATCCATAACCAGGGCCAACCGGCAACGCGGGGTCATGTAGCGCCCATCCCGGGCCTCCGGATGGGCCGTAGCTGACCCCGCGTTGCGATTAGGGGCGGTACCCCGTGGCGTAGTTGCGCGTCGGGCGGACGCCGGGGCGCTGCAGCGGCACCCAGAGCTTGTAGCGGTCGGCCCGGTAATAGGACACCGAGTAATCCACCATGGCCCGCGCCACAAAGGCGTGGCGCTGGATCTTCAGCAGAGGCGACCCCACCTCGACGTTGAGCAGGCGGGCCGTCGACGGCGACGCCGCCGTCGCCTCGATCATGTCCTCGCCCCACTCCATCACCAGTCCGAAGCGCTCGCTCAGGACGTTGTAGAGCGAGGTGGGCGGTTCGCCGTCGAGCAGGCCGGGCACCCGGTGGGCCGGGATGAAGTTCTCGTCGACGCTCATGGGTTCGTTGTCCGCCAGGAGCAGGCGGCGGAACCGCACTAGCGGCGTCCCCTCCTCCAGCTGAAGTTCCCGGGCCAGAAATGCGCTGGCGCCAATCTGCTCGAAGCTGAGGACCTTCGCCGCCGGGACCATGCCGCGGCGCTGCATTTCCTCGCTATACGAGGTCAGCTTGACCTGCAGGTCCAGTTTGGGCTTCCGGACAAAGGTGCCCAGGCCCACCACACGCTCGATGACTTCCTCGCCGACGAGGGCATCGATGGCCTGGCGGACGGTCATCCGGGCCAGGCCGAACCGTTCGGCGAGGTCCCGCTCCGAGGGCAGGGCCGAGCCCGGCGGGCAGGCACTCACAATGTGGGCCCGGAGGATTTCCCTCAGCTGGACATAGATGGGCGTACCGTTGTGCCGGTCAATCGCGCCGGCCATGCGCGCCGCGTCAGAGGCCGCCACGGCGCTGCCTTCCGGAATGAGTCATACCTCAAGGTTAAGCCACACCGGGTTCAGGTCTAGACCACCACGGCGTCGTGGTTCGCCCGGGACGCCGGCCGCGGCTAGGCTTAAATGCGCCGGTCTCCCCCGGCACCTTCGATTCGAGACTAGGGAGTCCCGTTGCCAGTTCGGACCGCAATCGTCCAGGCCACCATCGGACTGCATGCCAGGCCTGCGGCGCTTTTTGTCCGCGCTGTCCATGAAACCGGCCTGCCCGTTACCATCAGCAGGGACGGCAGGCCGGGCGTGGACGCCCGCTCCCTGCTGGAAGTCATGACCGAGGACTTCCCCTTCGGCTGCGCGGTGGAGCTCGCCGTTGCCCCTGATGCAATCCCGGACCGCTGCAGCCCTGGCGACGTCGAAAACGCCCTGGACAGCCTCCGCGTGCTGCTGGAGTCCGCCCGCTCCCGTTAGGCGGCACAGGCTGCCTCAGAGGGTCTCCTGCAGCACCAACGANCGTCGTTATTGACTCGTTGTGTCCGCCGGGACGTTAGTGCGCGTGGTCGCCGCGGCTGTATTCGTAGACCCAGCCGACCAAAGCGACGACCGCGAGGCCGGCCGCGATGTAGACGATCCAGAACCCGATGGCCAGTCCGAGGAATCCGGTGGCGCAGGCGATGCCGAGCACCAGCGGCCACCAGCTCCAGGGGCTGAAGTGGCCCTGTTCACCGGCGCCCTCGTGGATCTCCGCATCGCTGCGGTCCTCGGGACGCATCCCGACGCGCTTGCCGGTGAAGGCGAGGTAGGCGCCGATCATGCCGGCGAGGCCGCCGAGCAACAGGACACCGAGGATGCCGACCCACTCGGACCAGCCGGTCAGGAATCCGTAGATGACGGAGACCGGGATGAAGAAGAAGACTCCGAATCCAAAAATCCTTGATTCGATTTTCACTGGGCTTGATCCTTCTGGTCGGCGTTACCGAGCGTTGCTGCTGCCGGGGCAGGAGAATCGACGGTGTATGACTGGGAGAGTTCGGGGTGGTGCAGGTCCAGCGCCGGACGCTCCGACCGGATCCGCGGCAGCGACGTGAAGTTGTGACGCGGCGGCGGGCAGGAGGTCGCCCACTCGAGGGAGGCGCCGAAGCCCCACGGGTCATCCACTTCCACCCGTTCGTTGCTGCGCCAGGTGATGTAGACGTTCCAGAAGAACGGGATCAGCGAGGCGCCCAGCAGGAACGAGGCGTAGGTGGAGAACTGGTTCATCCAGGTGAAGTTGTCCTGCGGCATGTAGTCCGCGTAGCGGCGCGGCATGCCCTCGACGCCGAGCCAGTGCTGGATGAGGAACGTGCCGTGGAAGCCGAGGAACAGCATCCAGAAGTGGATCTTGCCCAGGCGCTCGTTGAGCATCTTGCCGGTCCACTTCGGCCACCAGAAGTAGAAGCCTGCGAACATCGCGAACACCACGGTTCCGAAGACGACGTAGTGGAAGTGCGCCACCACGAAGTACGAGTCCGAGACGTGGAAGTCCAGCGGCGGTGAGGCCAGGATGATACCGGTCAGGCCACCGAAGAGGAACGTCGCCAGGAAGCCGATGCTCCACAGCATAGGGGTTTCGAAGGTGATGGAACCCCGCCACATCGTGCCGATCCAGTTGAAGAACTTCACACCGGTGGGTACGGCGATCAGCATCGTCATGAAGGAGAAGAACGGCAGCAGGACCGATCCGGTGACGTACATGTGGTGGGCCCACACGGTCACGGACAGCGCGGCAATGGAGATCGTGGCGTAAACCAGGCCCTTGTAGCCGAAGATCGGCTTGCGGCTGAAGACCGGGAAGATCTCCGAGACAATGCCGAAGAACGGCAGGGCGATGATGTAGACCTCGGGGTGTCCGAAGAACCAGAACAGGTGCTGCCAGAGGACGGCGCCGCCGTTTTCCGGGTCGAAGATGTGGGCACCGAAGCGGCGGTCCGCGCCGAGGGCGAAGAGGGCCGCGGCCAGCGGCGGGAACGCCATCAGGACCAGGATTGCCGTCACCAGGGTGTTCCAGGTGAAGATCGGCATCCGCCACATGGTCATGCCCGGGGCGCGCATGCAGATGATCGTGGTGATGAAGTTGACCGCACCGAGGATGGTGCCGAAGCCTGAGAGCGCCAAGCCGAAGACCCAGAGGTCACCGCCCACGCCCGGGCTGAACGTCGTATTGGACAGCGGTGCGTACGCGAACCAGCCAAAGGAAGCCGCACCCTGCGGGGTGATGAAGCCGGAGACGGCGATCGTGGAGCCGAAGAGGAAGAACCAGAACGCCAGTGCGTTCAGCCGCGGGAAGGCCACGTCGGGGGCACCGATCTGCAGCGGCATGATCACGTTGGCGAAGCCCGCGAACAGCGGCGTCGCGAACATCAGCAGCATGACGGTGCCGTGCATCGTGAAGAGCTGGTTGTACTGCTCTTTGGTCTGCAGGATCTGCATGCCAGGCTCGAACAGTTCGGCGCGGATCAGCAGCGCCATAACACCGCCGAAGCAGAAGAACACGAAGGACGCGATCAGGTACATGTACCCGATGGTCTTGTGGTCGGTGGAGGTGATCCAGTTGACGACGATGCGTCCCTTGGACTTCGGTACTACGGGAGCCTCAAGGATCCCGGTGGGCTGGGAATAGGTAGTTGCCACGTCGCTCCCCTTACTTGGTTTCGGCCGGGGCCGGGTTGCGGTCGTACTCTTCGCCGAGGAGTCCCGTGTTGCCGTCCTGGCGCAGCTTCTCCAGGTGCGCCTGGAACTCGGCGTCGGAAACGACCTTCACGCGGAACAGCATTTCGGAGTGGTACTCGCCACAGAGCTCGGCGCACTTGCCGTCGTAGGTTCCCTCTTTGGTGGGGGTGAACCTGATGTAGTTGGTCTTTCCGGGGATCATGTCGCGCTTCTGGAGGAAGGCGGGGACCCAGAAGGAGTGGATGACGTCGCGGGCGTTGAGCTCCACGTCAACCGACTTGTTGACCGGCAGGTACAGGGTGGGCAGCTTTTCCTTGTCCACAGCCTCGCCGGTGAGGTGGGCCTGGACTCCGGCTTCGTGGACATCCTCGCGGATGACGTCGCCCTTTTTGTAGTTGAAGTCCCATGCCCACTGCTTGCCGCGGACGTCAACGACGACGTCGGCCGGCTGGGCGCGGTTGTCGATGGCCTGCTGGTCACGGTCGGTGAAATAGAAGAACACCAGGACCATAAAGAGCGGGATCGTCAGGTAAAAGACCTCAAGGGGCAGGTTAAAGCTGTTCTGCCGGGGGAACCCGACCGTGCCTTTACGGCGCCGGTAGGCCACGATGCACCAGATCATCAGGCCCCAGGTAATGACACCCACGATCAGCGCGGCAATCCATGAGTTGACCCAGAGGTCCATGATGCGGTCAGTGTGGTTGGTGGTGCCACGCTCAGTGGGCAGCCACCCTTTCTGTACCTCTGGTGAACATCCAGTCAAAGCCAACGCGCCGGCGAGTGCCAAGCCAGTGATCGTAGTGATCTGTTTGCGTCGGCTGCCGGTTCGGTTCTGCGAACTCACAGACGGCCCTTCCTACTTGTTGCTGTTGCCCGGGCCGCAAAATGGCGGTCAAGGCACACGAAAAGTTTTACTACTCGGTGTAGATCTTACCGCTCCCCGCGAGGTTTCGCCCACATGTCCGCGCCGTGCGTCGGGACCTTTTTGACGGGCCCGCTCGTTATGGATCCTTCGGTACTAAGGCCGGGCTGACAGCCCGGCCTTAGTGGAAGGAATCACCGCACGCGCAGGAGCCGCCGGCGTTGGGGTTGTCGATCGTGAAGCCCTGCTTGGAGATGGTGTCCTCGAAGTCGATGCTGGCACCGCTGAGGTACGGGACGCTCATCTTGTCGACAACAACTTCAACGCCGTCGTAGTCGCGGACGGCGTCTCCGTCGAGGAGTCGCTCGTCGAAGTAGAGCTGGTAGATCAGGCCAGAGCAACCGCCGGGCTGCACGGCCACGCGGAGGCGCAGATCGGTGCGTCCTTCCTGCTCGAGCAGGCTGCGGACCTTGCCGGCCGCGACGTCGGTCAGCTTGACCTCGTGCGTTGCCAGTTCCTCGCCCGCCGTGGCGGTGGTGTCGGCGCTGTTTTCATTGGTTGTAGTGCTCATGGCCTACCTTCTTGACGACGGTGGTGGCGGCGCCGCTCCCGCAGCGCCCGCCCGGACTTGTACGGAACGGGCTATAGCTACATGCTACGTCGATCAGCCGTGTAGCTCTAACTCCTGACGTAACCGTCCCAGCCGGCTGGGTGTTCCCTGGGGACCGGGCGCTGCGGCGGACCAGACCCGTCCGTTCAGGCCAGTCCTTCGGCATTCCACCGGGCCAGCATCAGGGCCTCGGCAACGATGGCGTTCCGGAAGTCGGCAAGGTGCAGGGATTCGTTCGCGCTGTGCGCCCGGGAATCGGGGTCCTCGACGCCGGTGACCAGAATCTGCACGTCCGGGTACAACTCGGTCAGGTCGGCGATGAACGGAATCGAGCCGCCGATGCCGGTTTCGACGGCCGGGACGCCCCAGGCCTCGCCGAGCGCCCACATCGCGACACTGGCAGCCTTGGAGGAGGTGTCCGTGAGGAAGGCGTTGCCGCTCTCCCCCGGCGTGAAGACCACGTGCGCGCCGAACGGCGCGTTGGCTTCCACATGCCTGCGGACGGCGTCCATCGCCTCGGCCGGGTCCTGTCCGGGCGCGNNGCAGGCTGAACTTCGCCCGGGCACGGGGCAGGAGGGTGTTGGAAGCGACGTCCACGGCGGGGGCGTCGAAGCCGATGATCGACAGCGCCGGTTTGGTCCACATCCGGGAGGCGATCGTGCCGGTGCCGGCGAGCCGGACGCCGTCGAGCACCGAGGCATCGGCGCGGTACTCCGCTTCGGAGAGGTCGACGGTCACGTCGTCCCGGCTGGCGAGGCCGGCAATCGCGACGTTGCCGTCGTCGTCGTGCAGGGTGGCGATGAGCCGGGACAGCAGGGTCGGCGCGTCCAGCACGGGGCCGCCAAACATGCCAGAGTGGACGGCGTGGTCAAGGACCTTGACCTCAATGGTGCCGTCAACCAGGCCGCGGAGGCTTGTGGTGAGCGCGGGGATGCCGACCTTCCAGTTGCTCGAGTCGGCCACGACAATCACGTCTGCACGCAGCAGCTCCTGGTGGGTTTCCAGGAAGGAACGGAACGTCGGGGACCCGGCCTCCTCCTCGCCCTCGAAGAAGAAGGTCACGCCGAGGCCAAGATCGTCGCCCAGCACACGGTTCACGGCCGAGTAGGCCGCGATGTGCGCCAGGATCCCGGCCTTGTCATCGGCTGCGCCGCGTCCGTAGAGACGCCCGTCGCGCTCGACGGCGGTGAACGGCTCCGTTTCCCACAGCGCCAGGTCACCGGTGGGCTGGACATCGTGGTGTGCGTACAGGAGGATCGTCGGCTTCCCCGCGGCGGCAGGCCGGCGTGCGACCACGGCGGGGCCGCCGGGCGTCCCGTCTTCCTTGTCGCAGCGCAGGATCCGGACCTCGTCGAAGCCGCTGGCACGCACCAGCCCGGCGACGGCGTCGGCGCTGGCGTCCAGCGGGGCGGGGTCGAAACTGGGCCAGGCGATGCCCGGGATGGCGACGAGCTCCGTCAGCTGGGCGATCGTGGTCTCGAACGATTCAGTGACGGCCTGGCGGAGGGCCTCGGTGTCGACGTTTCCGACACGGCCGTGAGCGGTTTGCGGGTTCCCCGCGGGTGATGAAGTCATGGCCAGAACACTACCCGTGACGCGGATCGCTTCAAACAGTGCCACGACGGGCCGCGCCCTGTGCGGGCCGGGTCCCGCGCCCGCCGCCCCGGGGTATTCTGTAGGGGTGTTTGGACGTAAAAAAGAAGCGCCATCGGCGCAGGACCTAGTTGACCAGCAGGCGGCCGGGGCAGCCGCCCGGGATACCGCCCTCGGCAAGGGCGCGCCCACGCCCAAGCGCAGCGCGCAGGTGGCTGCCCGCAAGCGGCCGCTCGTGCCCGAGGACCGCAAGGCCTCCAAGGCTGCCGAGCGCGCCGCGGTCCAGGAGCAGCGGCTTAAGATGCGGCAGGCCATGGACACCGGCGACGAGAAGTTCCTGCCGTTGCGGGACAAGGGCCCGCAGAAGCGTTTCGCCCGTGATTATGTGGACGCCCGCTTCAGCCTCGGCGAGTACCTGATGTTCGGCGCGCTCATCTTTGTGGTGGTCTCACTCCTGGTCCCGGCCTCCAGCGAACAGATGATCTACGTCCTGGGCGGATTCTGGGTGATGTTCCTGGCCGTCTTCGTCGACGTCTTCATCCTGTCCCGGAAGCTCAGGAAACGCCTGATGGAGAAGTTTGGCGACGTGGAGCGCGGCACTGTCTGGTACGGCTCCATGCGCTCGCTGCAGTTCCGCCGCCTGCGCCTTCCCAAGCCCCTCGTCAAGCGCGGCCAGTACCCCGCCTGATTACCTCAGCAAGGAGCCCCCGGCAGTTGGACTGCCGGGGGCTCAGTCGTCCCCGGGACCAGTTGACACCCTGGTGCGGGGACGCGTGGCTTAGCGCCGGGACGGGTGCTTGGCGAGTTGCCGGTTGATCCGGGCTGCCCAGAAGGGACCCTCATAGAGGAACGCCGTGTATCCCTGCACGAGGGTGGCGCCGGCGTCGAGCCGCTGCTGCACGTCCTGCGCGGTTTCGACGCCGCCCACCGAGACAAGGGCCAGCTTTCCGCCGGTTGCCGCCTTCAGCCGGGCCAGCACCTCCAGCGACCGCTGCTTCAGCGGTGCCCCGGATAGCCCGCCGGCGCCGCAGGCCGCAACCTTGTCCGGGCTCGCCGAGAGGCCGGTGCGCGAGATGGTGGTGTTGGTGGCAATGATTCCGTCGAGATTGAGGTCCAGCGCGAGGCGCGCGACGTCGTCGATGTCTTCATCGCTGAGGTCCGGGGCGATCTTGACCAGCAGCGGAACGTGGCGCCCGGACGCCTGGTCGGCGGCCTCCCCCACTGCCGTCAGCAGGGGGCGGAGCGTCTCAACATCCTGTAGCAGCCGCAGTCCCGGCGTGTTCGGGGAGCTGACGTTGACCACGAGGTAGTCGGCGGCGGGCGCCAGGCTGCGGGCGCTGATCAGGTAGTCGGCCACCGCATCCTCCAGCTCCACCACCTTGCTCTTGCCGATGTTGACCCCGATCACCGGACGGACGCCCGGGTCGCGGCGCTGCAGGGCGGCCCGGGCGGACCTCAGGCGGGGAGCCACAGCCGCGGCCCCATCGTTGTTGAAGCCCATCCGGTTGATCACGGCCCGGTCCTCGACCAGGCGGAAGAGCCGCGGGGCCGGGTTTCCGGGCTGGGACTGCCCGGTGATGGTGCCCACCTCCACATGGCCGAAGCCAAGCTCGGCCAGGGCCTCGATGCCGTGGCCCTCCTTGTCGAAGCCTGCCGCCAGGCCGAACGGCGAGGGGAAGGTCAGGCCGAACGCCCGGGTCTGGAGGGACGCCGCCGGTGCCGTGAACTTCTGCAGCACCCGCCCGGCACCGCAGGAATGGACGAGCCGGATGGCCCGGAAGCCGATCTTGTGGGCGCGTTCGGCGTCCATCCATGAAAAGGCCAGCCGGAAGAAAGTCGGATATACGCGCATGGCTCTAGTTTTCCGGTTCCGGCGGTCCAGACCAAACCCGCGTGCCGCCGGGCGCTAGCATGAAGCCATGAGCAGCGACATTGGAGCCCCGGGCGCGGCACCCCACCGGACTGCCGGAGCAGTGATCGAGGCTGACGTGGTTGTGGTGGGGGCAGGCCTGGCCGGGCTCGTCGCTGCGGCGCAGGCCTATGCAGCGTGCCGCCGGGTTGCTGTGCTCGACCAGGAGCCCGAAGCCTCGGCCGGCGGCCAGGCGCATTGGTCCTTCGGCGGGCTCTTCCTGGTCAACTCCCCCGAACAGCGCCGGCTGGGCGTGAAGGACAGCGCCGGCCTTGCCCTGGCCGACTGGATGGCCTCTGCCGCCTTCGACCGGCCCGAGGACGCCCTCGCCCGCGACTGGGCGGCCGGCTACGTGGACTTCGCTGCGGGGGAAAAACGTGCCTGGCTCGCCTCGCTGGGAGTACGGCTGTTCCCCCTCGTGCAGTGGGCCGAACGCGGCGGCTACGGACCCGACGGCCATGGCAACACCGTCCCGCGTTTCCACGTCGCCTGGGGCACCGGTCCGGCGCTGGTGGCACCGTTCCTGGCGAAGCTGCGCGAAGGCGAGGCCGCGGGCCGGGTCTCGTTCCACTTCCGCCACCGCGCTGCCAGCGTGGTGACGGCTGCGGGACGCGTCACGGGGGTGCAGGGTGAAATCCTGGAGCCCAGCGGCGCGGTCCGCGGCGAAGCCTCCTCGCGCGTCGCCGTCGGACGCTTTGAAGCCTCCGGCGCTGCCGTGGTGGTGACCACCGGCGGAATCGGCGGAAACCATGCCACCGTCCGCCGGCAGTGGCCCGGCGCCCCGGCGCCCCGGACGATGCTCAGCGGCGT
>NZ_AUPJ01000481.1:17851-20785 GCF_000427315.1 Arthrobacter sp. TB 26 | reverse complement strand
CCGCTGCCCGCGCCGGTGGCCGTCTCATCAACGGGGACCGGATGTGGCATTACCCGGAGGGCATCCACAACCACTCGCCGGTGTGGCCCCGGCACGGAATCCGGATCCTGCCGGGCCCGTCATCCCTCTGGCTGGACGCCACCGGAAGCATGCTCCCCGCTCCCCTGTTCCCGGGTTTCGACTCGTTGGGCGCACTGCGCCATATCCTCGGCACAGGCCACGACCACTCCTGGTTCGTGCTCAACAGGACCATCGCGCTCAAGGAGTTTGCCCTTTCCGGCTCGGAACAAAATCCCGACCTCACCGGCAAGGACGTCCGGCTGCTGGCTTCCCGCCTCCGGCCCGGCTGCGACGGCCCCCTGCAGCGCTTCCTGGACCGAGGCGTCGACTTCCTGCAGGCCGGCACGCCCGCCGGACTCGCCGCAGCCATGAACTCGCTCGCCGGCCAGCCGTTGATTGACCCGGCCGGCCTTGACCGGCTGATCCGGTCCCGGGACCGGCAGTTCGACAGCGGCCTGGGCAAAGACCCCCAGCTCGCCGCCATCCGCGCCGCCCGGCGATTCACCACCGACAGGATCATGCGGGTGGCGCCCCCGCACCGGATGCTGGACCCCAGGCACGGTCCGCTGCTGGCGGTGCGGCTCTCGGTGCTCACGCGCAAGAGCCTGGGCGGTCTCCACACCGACCTGCAGTCCCGGGTCCTGGACGGCTCCGGGCAACCCGTTCCCGGCCTCTTTGCCGCCGGCGAAGCTGCCGGCTTCGGCGGCGGCGGCATCCACGGCTACCGCGCCCTCGAGGGAACGTTCCTGGGCGGCTGCCTGTTTTCCGGACGCTCGGCCGGCCGCGCCGCGGCATCGGCGGTCTAGGTGCCGGCCGTGGAATGGGGACCCGATATCCTCGGTGACGATTTCGAAGCCTGCTCCCTGAGCGCGGCCGGCCCGGACGGCGTCGAACGGACGGCAACGCTGGTACGGCATGTCCCGGGAGCGGGTACCGGCGGCGGTCACCGGGCCGTGTTGTTCCTGCATGGCTGGAGCGATTACTTCTTCAACGAGGAACTCGCCGAATTCTGGACCGGGCAGGGCTTCGCGTTCTTCGCCCTGGACATGCATAACCACGGGCGGAGCCTGCAGGCCGGGACGCACGGCGGCTATGTTGCGGACCTGGACGATTACGACGCCGAGATCACCGCGGCGATCGGCATCATCGCCTCCCTCCACCCTGAGGCCCAAGCAGCGCCATCCGTCGCGCTGATGGGGCACTCCACCGGGGGGCTCATTGCGGCGCTGTGGGCCAGCCGGCATCCGGGGCTGGTCTCGCAGCTGATCCTGGACAGTCCGTGGCTGGAAATGCACGGCAGCCCTGCCGTGCGCCGGGCCGCCCGGACCATGGTGGAGCCGCTCGCGCGGTTCTGGCCCGAGGCCGTCATCCGCCTGCCGGAGCGCTCCTTTTACTGGCGCAGCATCAGCAGCGCGGCCGAGGGCGAATGGACGCTGGATGACAACTACCGCCCGCCCCGGGCGTTCCCCGTCCGCGCGGGCTGGCTGAGCGCCGTTCTCACCGGCCAGTCGAGGGTGGCGCGGGGACTGAACATCGACGTCCCCATCCTCGTCCTGATCTCCGGGGCCAGCGCCAACGGGATGTTCTGGAAGGAATCGATGCGGCGCACGGACGCGGTTCTGGATGTCAACACCATCGCCCTGCGCGCCCTCAGCCTGGGCCGCACCGTCACGCTGGAACGGATCGACGGGGCCCTGCATGATGTGTTCCTGTCGGCCCCGCGCGTCCGGGCCGACGCCTATGCCCGGCTGGCCCGCTGGCTCCGCGCGTATGTGCTGGACGACGGCGGCACCGTATGACCGTTCCCGTGGTGCGGCCGCTGTGGCGGAACGATGTGCTGGGCAGCCGCTTTGAGCGCCTGGAACTGCCCCTGTCTTCAGACGACGAGGGACCCGTTGTTGCGACCCTGGTGCGGCATGCGCGCCCGGGCGGAGCTGCGGCCCCCACAGCGGTCCGCGGCCCGGGTGTCCGGGGCATCCGGGCACCGGAGAAGGTGGTCCTCTACCTCCACGGCTGGGCTGACTATTTCCTGCAGGCCGAACTCGCCGATCACCTCGTCGCCCGCGGCTTCCACTTCTACGCCCTGGACCTGCGGAAATTCGGACGCAGCCTCCGGGATTGGCAGACCCCCGGCTATACGGCCGACCTGGCCGTCTATGACGAGGACATTGCGGCGGCGCTGGCAGCGATCGGCACCGACATCGCCAGCCGCACCGGCAACTCCGAAGACCCGACGGTGCACCTGCTCGCGCATTCCCTCGGCGGCCTCGTGGCGGCGCTGTGGGCGGACCGGAATCCGGGGAAGCTGGGCACCCTGATCCTCAATGCACCGTGGCTGGAACTGCAGGGCAGCAGCCTGATCCGGAACATCGCGATGCATTTGGTGGAACCGTTGGCGCGCACCGACCCGCGCCGGCCGTTGCTTCTGCCCAGCATGCCAGGCTACTGGGACAGCGTGAGCGGCACGGCACACGGCGAATGGGTCGTGGATCCCGCGTGGCGGCCCAGGGCATCGTTCCCCGTCAGGCCGGGCTGGACGAAGGCGGTCATGGCCGGCCACGCCGCCGTGGCACGGCGGCTCGACATCACGTCGCCGGTGCTGGTGATGCTGTCCGGACGGACCCGGATCCAGGCCGAATGGTCAGAGGAACTCATGGAACTCGACGCCGTGATCGATGTGGAGGAAACGGCGCGCCGGGCGCTCGTCCTTGGCCGCCGGGCGGCCGTCTTCCGCTACCCGGGGGCTATCCACGACATCTTCCTCTCCCGCCACGCTGTGCGGCGGGAAGCCTACGACGACCTGGTGCTCTGGCTGAGCCTGTACCCGGGCTGACTGACCCTGCACCCGGCACTCAGGGGCTGGCGGACCCGGGT
>NZ_AUPJ01000481.1:17108-17841 GCF_000427315.1 Arthrobacter sp. TB 26 | reverse complement strand
GGGGCCGCCGCGTCCACCGCGCCGCCGTAGCGGCGATCCCGCTGGGCATAGATTTCGACCGCATCCCACAGGGTGCGCCGGTCCACGTCGGGCCACAGGGTGTCCATAAAGACGAACTCCGCGTAGGCCGACTGCCAGAGCATGAAGTTGGAGAGCCGCTGCTCGCCGGAGCTGCGCAGGAACAGGTCGACGTCCGGCAGGTCCGGCTCGTCCAGATATTTCTGGATCGTCTTCTCGGTGATGGCGCCCGGCTTGAGCCGCCCGGCCGCCACTTCTTCCGCGATTGCGGACACCGCATCCGCAATTTCGGCGCGCCCGCCGTAGTTAACACACATGTTCAGGGTGCACGTGCTGTTGCCGCGGGTGAAGTCCTCGGCCTCCTCCAGTTCGCGGATCACCGAGCCCCACAGCCTGGGACGCCGGCCGGACCAGCGGATCCGCACACCCCATTCGTCCAGCTGGTTGCGCTGGCGACGTAGCACGTCCTTGTTAAAACCCATCAGGAAGCGCACCTCCTCAGGCGAGCGGCGCCAGTTCTCGGTGGAGAACGCATAGACACTGAGGTGCTCGATGCCAAGCTCGATGGCTCCCGCCACGACATCCAGCAGGGCCGGCTCCCCCGCCTTGTGGCCCTCGATCCGGGGCAGCCCGCGCTGGTTGGCCCAGCGGCCGTTGCCGTCCATAACAATGGCGACGTGCCGCGGGATGAACTCCGCGGGGATGGCCGGGGGGA
>NZ_AUPJ01000481.1:0-17101 GCF_000427315.1 Arthrobacter sp. TB 26 | reverse complement strand
CGGAGGGGTGCGGGTAGGGGCTCACCACCGGGGTGCTCCGCTGCCGGACCGGTTTCTTCTTTTCACCCATCGCCACTTTTTTGCCCAATGCCACAGTTCTACCCAACGCCACAGTTACGTTCGCTCCACATGTTTGAGGGATTTCAGGACACGTTCCAGATGCCACTGCAGGTAGCTGGCCACCAGGCCCGCTGCCTCGCGGCGGTGCACCGGGACGGACGCGTCCGCTGTCGTCCAGTCCCCGGTCAGCAGGGCGCCGAGCAGCTGGACGGTTTCCGCGGCGGGCGCGGGGGACCCCGGCGGACGGCAGTCGGGGCACACCATGCCGCCAAGCGGGGCAGAAAACGCATTGTGCGGGCCACGGGCACCGCAGCGTGCGCAGTCGGTGAAACTCGGAGCCCAGCCGCCGGTGGAGAGGGCCCGCAGCAGGTAGGAATCGAGGATGAGTTCCGGGGTGTGGTCCCCGCGGCTCAGCGATGCCAGGGCGCCGACGAGGAGGTTGTATTGGGCGGTGCCCGCTTCGCCGTCGACGTCGGTGAGCTTCTCGGCCGTCTCGGTCATGGCGGCAGCGACGGTATAGCGGCCATAATCCGCGGCGATGTTGCCGCCGTAGGCGCCCTTGGCGACCGCCTGCGTGACGATGTCGAGTGTCCGGCCGGAAATCAGCTGCAGGTCCGCGACCATAAAGGGTTCCAGCCGTGCGCCGAAGCGGCTGCTTGTGCGCCGGACGCCCTTGGCCACCGCGCGGACCTGGCCGTGGTGCTTGGTCAGGATGGTGATGATGCGGTCCGCCTCGCCCAGCTTGTGGGTACGCAGCACGACGCCGTCATCACGGTAGGCGCGGGAGGCAAAGGAGGATGGTTGGGCCACGGTTAATCTTCGCACTGTCTTGGACGGAAACGCTGCCATTGGGGAAAGCAGCACTGCGCCGCCGGCGGATCCGGCGGCGCAGTGACTCCCTGATCAGGCGCGCGCGTCCCGGATGGCCCGGTTCACGGCAGAGATGACGGCCTTGAGCGAGGACGTGGACGTGTTGGCGTCGATCCCGACGCCCCACAGCACACGCTCCCCCACGGCGCATTCGACGTAGGCCGCGGCGAGGGCACTGCCGCCTTCGGACAGGGCGTGTTCGCTGTAGTCCAGGACCCGGACGTCGACGCCGTCCTCGCGCAGGATGCTCAGCAGGGCAGCGATCGGACCGTTGCCGGTGCCGGTGCGGTGGACCTGGGTGCCGTCGACCTTGAGCGCGGCGTGCAGGGTCATGGAACCGTCCTCGTCCGTCTCGGTGCTGAACGAGCCGAGGGCGTAGCGTCCCCACTGCGCGTCGGCCGAACCGGAGGGCAGGTACTCGTCCTGGAAGACCTGCCAGAGCTGGGCGCCGCTGACTTCGCCGCCCATCGTGTCCGTCTGCTTCTGGATGACGCCGGAGAACTCGATCTGGGCGCGCCTCGGCAGGTCCAGGTTGTGCTCGTTCTTCAGCAGGTAGGCGACGCCGCCCTTGCCCGACTGGGAGTTGACCCGGATGACGGCCTCGTAGCTGCGACCGAGGTCCTTCGGGTCGACGGGCAGGTACGGGACCTGCCACGGATAGTCCGCGACGTCCTTGCCGGCGGCGGCGGCATCCTTCTCGAGCGCTTCCAGGCCCTTCTTGATCGCGTCCTGGTGCGAGCCGGAGAAAGCGGTGAAGACGAGGTCCCCGCCGTACGGTGCACGCTCGGCCACGGGCAGCTGGTTGCAGTACTCCACGGTGCGGCGGACCTCGTCGATGTCGGAGAAATCGATCATCGGGTCGATGCCCTGGACGAACATGTTCAGGCCCAGGGTCACCAGGTCCACGTTGCCGGTCCGTTCACCGTTGCCGAACAGGCAGCCTTCGATGCGGTCGGCGCCGGCCAGGTAGCCCAGTTCGGCGGCCGCGACACCGGTGCCGCGGTCATTGTGCGGGTGCAGCGACAGGATGATGCCCTCCCGCGGATGCAGGTTGCGGCTCATCCACTCGATGGAGTCGGCGTACACATTGGGGGTGGCCATTTCCACCGTGGCCGGCAGGTTGATGATGACCTGGCTGTCGGCGGAGGCCTCGAAGACGTCGGCGATGGCGTTGCAGACCCGGACGGCGTACTCCAGTTCGGTCCCCGTGAAGGATTCCGGTGAGTACTCGTAGGTGATGTTGGTGTCCTGCAGGGTCTCCTCGTACTTCTTGCACAGCCGCGCGCCCTGGAGTGCGATGTCCAGGATGCCGTCTTCGTCCTGGTTGAAAACAACCCGGCGCTGCAGGACCGAGGTCGAGTTGTACAGGTGCACGATCGCCTGCTTGGCGCCGACGAGGGACTCGTAGGTCCGTTCGATGAGGTGTTCGCGGGCCTGGGTCAGGACCTGGATGGTGACGTCGTCCGGGATGTGGTTACCCTCGATCAGCTGCCGGACGAAGTCGAAGTCCGTCTGCGACGCGGAGGGGAAACCGACTTCGATTTCCTTGTAGCCCATCCGGACCAGCAGCTGGAACATCTTCAGTTTGCGGGCCGGGCTCATCGGGTCGATCAGTGCCTGGTTGCCGTCACGCAGGTCCACGGCACACCAGCGCGGGGCCTTGGTGATGACCTTGTCCGGCCAGGTGCGGTCCGGCAGTTCAACCGTGATCAGGTCCTGGAACGGGACGTAGCGGTGGACGGGCATTCCTGAGGATTTCTGTGCGTTTCGCATTACAATCGGGGCCTTTTCTGTGATTCCTGGTGAAAGGGTGGCCGGGCAACACAAACTCCGCAGCGAGGGTGGGCCTTGCGCTAGATCGCGTCTGAGGCCTCGCCGCGGCAGCTAAGAAGAAGCAGTTCTGCGCGCACCATTTCACACTAACACGGGTGCGTAAGATGAAGGAGCCACACCTTCGTAACGTCCACCATGCAGACCGGTAACCCGTAACAAGGCGGCGCCGGGCTGCCTCTCAAAGGAGCATCCGTGCCACTTTCGGGGATCGCCCTGTCCACCATCGACTTCTCTGTCCGGCCGCAGGATGACCTGTACCAGCATGTTAACGGCACCTGGCTCAAGAGCACCGAGATCCCGGATGACCGGCCCCTGGAAGGGACGTTCACGGCGCTGCGGGACGGCTCGGAACTCGCGGTGAAGGAGATCATCGAGGACGCGGCCGGCCGCGGCGCGGAGTCCAGCGGGATCGAGCAGAAGATCGGGGACCTCTACAACAGCTTCATGGACGAGGCCGCGGTGGAAGCCAAGGGCCTGGACCCGATCAGGCAGCGGCTCGACGAAGTGTTCTCCACAGAGTCGGTCGCCGGGCTCGTGGCGCTGGCCGGGCGCCTGTTCCGCGCGGACGTGGGCGGCCTCTTCTACATCTATCCCGCCCCCGACGCCGGAAACCCGGACCGGATCCTGCTGTACACCGGCCAGGGCGGGCTGGGCCTGCCCGATGAGTCGTACTACCGCGAGGAGAAGTTCGCCCCGGTGGTGCAGGCCTACACGGAACACATCAGGACGGTCTTCGGCCTGGCCGGCGTCGCCGATCCCGAAGACGCGGCTGGCCGGGTCGTGGCGCTGGAGACGGCACTCGCCTCGCACCACTGGGACAAAGTCACGCTGCGCGATCCGCAGAAGACCTACAACCTCAAGTCCGCCGATGAGGCGACGGAGCTCTTCCCGCTCCTTACGACGTGGTTCGACGCCGCCGCGATCGCGCCGGAGAAGCGTGCCGAACTCGTCGTGAGCACCCCGGATTTCTTTGCCGGGGCAGCATCGCTGCTGGACTCGGAGCCGCTGTCCGTCTGGCAGGAATGGCTCGCCCTGCGCGTCATCAGCGCGGCCGCGCCCTATCTCTCCGCCGCGTTGGTTGATGCGAACTTCGCCTTCTACGGCACCACGCTCAGCGGAACGCCGCGCAACAAGGACCGGTGGAAGCGGGGGGTCGCCGTCGTCGAGGCCGCGCTCGGCGAGGCGGTCGGCCAGATCTTCGTTGCCCGGCACTTCCCCGAAACCCACAAGGCACGCATGGAGTCGCTGGTGGCGAACCTGATCGAGGCTTACCGCGAATCCATCACCGGCCTTGCCTGGATGGGCGAGGAAACCAAACTCGAGGCGCTGAAGAAGCTCGATTCCTTCCGCGCCAAGATTGGCTACCCGGACAAGTGGATCGACTACTCCGCGGTGGACATCGACCCGTCGGATCTGCTGGGAAATGTGGAGCGGGCGCACAGCGCCGACGTCGACCGGCACCTTGATGAGGTGGGCAAGCCCGTGGACCGGGAAAAATGGCTCATGACGCCGCAGACGGTGAACGCCTACTACCACCCGCTGCTGAACGAGATTGTGTTCCCGGCCGCCATCCTGCAGCCGCCCTTCTTCACCGCCGACGCCGACGACGCCGTCAACTACGGCGGCATCGGAGCCATCATCGGCCACGAAATTGGCCACGGCTTCGATGACCAGGGCTCCCAGTATGACGGCAGCGGCCTGCTCCGGAACTGGTGGACGGAGGACGACCGGACGGCCTTTGAGTCGCTGACCTCCAAACTGGTGGCCCAGTTCGACGCTCTCTCCCCCACGGCTGCGCCGGGTCACACCGTCAACGGCAAACTGACCCTGGGCGAAAACATCGGTGACCTGGGCGGGCTGACGATTGCGTACAAGGCCTACCTGATCAGCCTCGACGGCCAGGAGCCCCCGGTGCTGGACGGCCTGACCGGTGTGCAGCGCTTCTTTGCCTCGTGGGCTGCCGGCTGGCGCCAGGTCATGCGGAACGAGGAAGCGATCCGGCGGCTCGCCACGGATCCGCACTCGCCCAACGAATTCCGCACCAACCAGATCGCCAAAAACCTTGACGCCTTCCACGACGCTTTCGGCACCGCGGAGCAGGACGGCATGTGGATGCCCGCGGCCGAGCGCGTGAGCATCTGGTAGGCGCCTCCCCCGCAACAGCACGGGCACAACGAGGGCCGGCCGCAGGAAAACTCCCGCGCCCGGCCCTCGCCTGTTGGCGCGGCGCCGTCAGCGGGTGATCAGTGCCGGGTTGGCCTGCTGGCAGACGACGTCGCCGGCGGTCTGGTTGACAATGTCCGAGGGCAGTTCCACCGGGGCGTCCCCGCTCGCGGTGCCGCCCACGAGGTCGCTGCCGAGGTAGACCTGGACGCCGTTGACACCGGCGGCGGGCAGCACCTGGGCCGCCGGGATCCCCAGCAGCGTGGCAACGTCGGCGGCCACATCCCCGAAACCCGCACCGTAGTAGACCGCAGTGGCCGCTACGGGCCGGGCGGCCAGCGGCGCGAGCTGGGTGAAGCCGCCGGTGGTGAGGGCCTGGATGATCTCCTGGGTCCGGGCCGGAACACCTGAACCGTTGGCCACCGTGACGGGCTGGACCGCCTTGTCGTAGGCGGCGGCTGTCTCGCTGGGTGTCGGCTCCGCGCCGGCGCTGGCACTTGCGTCCGAGGAGGCGGACGGGCTCGGCGTCGCTGTCGGGTCCGTCAGGTCGATGTCCCTGCGCATCGCGGCAAAGAGCTGCGACGCGGCGGGTTCGGCGAGCTGCAGGCGGTTCACGTCGCTGGCAGCGGGCCCGGTGGGCACCGCGACGAACGCGACCTTGCCGACGTCGATGTTCTTCAGCCGGTTCGCGACGGTCAGCAGCGTCGGGACCGAGGCCATGCCCTCGTCGATCGTGAGGTTCTTGGTGACGACATCCGCGATCTGGAGCGTCCTGGCGGGGTTGCTGAGGGTGCCGTCGTCCTTGATCTTGCGGACCAGCGAGGACAGGAACCCCTGCTGCCCCTTGATCCGGCCGAGGTCGCCGCCGTCGGCGAAGGCATGGCGGGCACGCAGGAACGCCAGGGCCTGCTCGCCCTGGACCTTGGAGGTGCCCTTGGGGAGCCGAAGACCCGAGTCGGGGTCGTAGACGGCGTCGCTGATGCAGACGTCGACACCGCCGACGGTGTTGGACAGTTCCTTGACCGAATTGAAGTCCGCCATCATAAAGTGGTCGATTTCCAGGCCGGTGAGCTTGTTCACGGTGTCCACGGCGCAGCCGATGCCGGCCTCGGACATGGCCGCGTTGATCATGACGTTCTTCTGGGCCGGGAATTCCCGCTTGGTTTCCTGGTCGGTGCACTTTGGGATATCAACGAGCAGGTCCCGGGGGAAGCTGATGACGTTGACGCGCTTGTTGTCAGCAGAGATGTCCAGCAGCATCATGACGTCGGAGTGACCGTAGCCGGTGGAGTCGCCGGCCCCGCCGTATTGCGAATTTTTCCCGTCACGGGTGTCAGAACCAAGGACCAGGATCTGCATCCTGTCCCGCGAGTCGTCCACGGCGCCCTCGGTCTTCTCGCTTCCGGCTCCCAGTGAGGCCTTGGTGATGTTGCCCTGCAGGCGGATGGCCCAGTAGGCGCCGAAGGCAATGACCCCGACCAGAAGGATGGACACGACGGCGGTCCCGATCTTCAGCCAGGCCGGCATGCCGCGGGCTGAGCCAAGGTGCCGGGCCGGTCCGACGGCGGGGTCGTCCGTGTGCCGGGCAGCAGAGCCTGGCCGAACCGGGGATCCGGCTCCGCCTGCGCGGTCTTCACGGGGTCGAGACACGGTTGAGCCTACTTTCACGAACGGGGTCCGACCATTTTAGAGTCCGAATCTGGGAATTTCCCGGTTCCGGGCCCCAATGGGAGCGGCGCAGGCCCGGCAAAGTCCGGAAGAGCGCCTGGGAGGCGCCTAGAAACCGAGCTTTACGAGCTGCTTCGGGTCGCGCTGCCAGTCCTTGGCGACCTTCACGTGCAGGTCCAGGTAGATGCGCGCGCCGAGCAGCGCCTCGATCCCCTTCCGCGCGTTGGTGCCGACCTCGCGGAGCCGGGCACCGCCCTTGCCGATCATGATGGCTTTCTGGGAGGGGCGCTCCACGTACAGATTGACCCGGACGTCGAGGAACGGCCTGTCTTCAGGCCGGCCTTCCCGCGGGACGATCTCATCGACCACAACGGCCAGGGAGTGCGGCAGTTCGTCGCGGACACCTTCGAGGGCAGCTTCCCGGATGAGTTCGGCGATCATCACCGCTTCCGGTTCGTCCGTCAGGTGTCCGTCCGGGTACAGCGGCGGCGACAGCGGCATAAGGCCGATCAGCACGTCGGCAACGGTCTTCACCTGGAAGCCGTCGGCGGCGGAGACCGGCACAATGTCCTTCCAGCCGTCCTCGCCGAGGACCTCGCGGCCCAGGGCGTCGACGGCGAGCAGCTGTTCGGTGAGGGCCTGGCGGTCCACCGTGTCGGACTTCGTCACGATTGCGATGACCGGCTTGTTGCCGATGGCCGCGAGCTGGGCGGCGATGAACTTGTCGCCCGGGCCGATCTTCTCGTTGGCCGGCAGGCAGAAGCCGATCGCGTCCACCTCGGCGAGGGTGTCGGCGACGAGCTCGTTCAGCCGCTTCCCCAGCAGGGTGCGCGGGCGGTGCAGTCCCGGGGTGTCCACGAGGATCAGCTGCCCGTCTTCCCGGTGCACGATGCCGCGGATGGTGTGCCGCGTGGTCTGCGGCTTGGCCGAGGTGATCGCAACCTTCTGGCCCACCAGGGCGTTGGTGAGGGTGGACTTGCCTGTATTGGGCCGCCCGACCAGCACGGCAAACCCGGCCCGGTAGCCGCCGTGGGCCGCTTCGCCGTCGGACTTATTCTGCTTGCTCACGTGAGACTCCCTGTTGGATTGGCGCGGCCTCGTCGAGAAGGTCTTCAAGGTCAGTTTCTTCTTTTGGTACGGCGGAGGCAATGATGTGGCTGACCCGGTTCCGCCGGCCCTCGAGCCGGTCGGCCCGAAGGGACAGCCCGTGGACCTCGACCGTGCTTCCGACGATCGGCACCCGCCCGAGGGCCTTGGCGAGCAGGCCGCCAACGGTGTCCACTTCGTCGTCGTCGAGCTCAAGGTCGAAGAGTTCGCCGAGGTCATCGATGCTCATCCGCGCGCTGACCCGGTAGGTCCCGTCGCCGAGTCCCACCGCTTCCGCGCTCTCGGTGTCGTACTCGTCGACGATCTCGCCGACGATTTCCTCGATGAGGTCCTCAAGCGTGACGAGACCGGCGGTGCCGCCGTATTCGTCGATCACGATCGCGACGTGCGTCGATTCCTTCTGCAGTTCGCGCAGCAGTTCACTCACCGGCTTGGAGTCAGGCACGTAGCGCACCTCGCGGGCCAGTTCGTCAACGACCGGGGGAACCTCGTCGGGGCGAAGGTTGTGGATGACCGCGGCCACGTCCTTCAGGTAGACGATGCCCAGGACCTGGTCCGTGTTCTCGCCGATGACGGGGATCCGGGAATATCCCGAGAGGAGGAACAGCGACATGGCCCGGTGCAGGCTGGAACCGGAGTCGATGCTGAGGATGTCGGTGCGGGGCACCATCACGGAGCGGACCAGGGTATCGCCGAAATCGAACACAGACTGGATCAGCTCGGCCTCGTTGTCCTCGATCACGTCGGACTCCGTGGCGCGGTCCACCAGCTCCCGGAATTCCTCTTCGCTGAAGAACGCCTCGTTGTCGGCGGGGGCGCCGGGGGCCACGGCGCTGCCGAGGGTGACGAGCCAGCCGGGAATCGGTCCCAGCACCCAGCACAGCCAGCGGATCACGGGCGCGCTGAAGCGGACCAGTCCGGCCGAGTGCACCCGGCCCAGCTGCCGCGGGGATACACCCACAATGACAAAGCCCAGCAGGGCCATGACGCCCGTGGCGATCAGGCCCGAGAGCCAGACGTTGCCGAGCAGGCTGTTCAGCAGCACCGTCACGGCGACGGCCGAGGCCATGTCGAACCAGATGCGCCAGAACCGCAGGGCCCGCATGTGCGCCACGGGTTGCGCCATGATGCGCTTCAGCGCATTGCCGCGGCTGTGCAGGATCGCTGCCTCGGCGTCGTGCCGGGAAAGGTAGTTGAAAGCCGACTCGGTAGCGGTCAGGAACGCGGCAAAACTAAGGAACACCAGCGCCATGCCGGCGACGATCAGTGGCGTCACTGAATCGTCTCTGACGGGGCGTCTTTGCCGGTGAAGGCAGAGAGCAGTTCGCGCTGGAGGCCGAACATCTCTTCCTTCTCCTCCGGCTCGGCGTGGTCGAAGCCGAGCAGGTGCAGGATGCCGTGCGTCGTGAGCAGAAGCATTTCATCCTGGGTGGAGTGACCGGCGTTCAGGGCCTGGACCTCGGCGACCTGCGGGCAGATGGCGATGTCGCCGAGCATGCCCTGGGGCGTGGGCTTGTCCGGTGTGCCCGGCGTCAGCTCATCCATGGGGACGGAGAGCACGTCCGTGGAGCCGGGCTCGTCCATCAGTTCGATGTGCAGCTTCTCCATGGCCGGCTCGTCCACGAGCAGGATCGACAGCTCGGCCTGCGGGTGGATGAAGAGCCGTTCGAAAATGAACCGAGACAGCTTCACCAGCTCCGCCTCATCGACGGTGACACCGGATTCGTTGTTGACCTCAATACTCACGCGTGGTCTCCCCGCTTGTCGCGGGCCACGGAATGCTTGACCCGGTTCCTCTGGATCTCGTCCCAGACGCTGTAGGCGTTGACGATGTCGCCTACCAGGCGGTGCCGGACGACGTCGGAGGCGTCCAGGACGGTGAAATTGACGTCCTCGATGCCCTGCAGGATGTCCTCCACGATCCGGAGGCCGGACCGGGTCCCGAAGGGCAGGTCCACCTGTGTGACGTCACCGGTGACCACCATTTTGGAGCCGAAGCCCAACCGGGTGAGGAACATCTTCATCTGCTCCGGAGTCGTGTTCTGCGCCTCGTCCAGGATGATGAAGGCATCGTTGAGCGTGCGTCCGCGCATGTAGGCCAGCGGGGCGACCTCGATGGTGCCGGCCGCAATCAGCCGCGGAATGGATTCGGGGTCCATCATTTCATGCAGGGCGTCGTAAAGCGGGCGCAGGTAGGGGTCGATCTTGTCGCTGAGCGTGCCGGGCAGGAACCCCAGCCGCTCCCCCGNGCCTCGACGGCGGGACGGGTCAGGATGATCCGTGTGACTTCCTTCTGCTGCAGCGCCTGGACGGCTTTGGCCATCGCCAGGTACGTTTTGCCGGTACCGGCCGGTCCGATGCCGAAGATCACGGTGTTGGCGTCAATCGCGTCCACGTAGTTCTTCTGGTTCAGCGTCTTGGGCCGGATCGTCTTGCCGCGGTTCGAGAGGATGTTGTGGGTGAGCACGTCGACCGGGTTCTGCAGGGACTGGGTCCGGAGCATCGACACGAGCTGCTGCAGGACAGCGGGAGTGATGACGGTGCCCCGGGCGACGAGGCCCCGGACCTCATTAAGCAGGCGCATGATCCGCGGCACGTCGGCGGCAGGCCCGCTGATGGCGAGCTCATTGCCGCGGACATGGAAGTCGACGGCCGGGAACTGGGTCTCGATGAAGCGCAGGGCTTCGTCATGACTGCCGAGGGACTGAACCATCTGATCGGAACTGTCGAACAGGACTACCTCCGTCCGCAGCCCTGGTAGGGAGTGGGGGAATTCACCTGCGGAGCGCTCTCCGGCGCTGATCCGGGCCTTGCCGTTCGCTGCTTCAGTCATGGTGTTGGCCCGCGGGCCTCTGGTCCCCTCCAGTTCGGAAATGGTCTGTTCCGTGATCCGGCCCGACGGCGGTGCTCGCCATCCGCGGCCGGGGCAACGGGTACCTCCATCTTACGCCAGCACGGCGCGCCCCGCGCCCGTCCGGATCCGGCGTTGCGCCTGCGCCGGGACGCTTGGATCGGCCCATTAGGTATCAACTTTGTATCGGCCGGATATCGTTCCCGTTGCAGTTCCGGCCCGCTGGCCGAATCCACGGTTTCGCGCCGGAGCCGTATGCCATGCTGGAAATCGGCCTCCGCCACGGCATTTTCAGCCGGGCGGGCGGACAGTACGGCAGGCAGTAACCGAGCAGCAAAGGGCGGCAGCCATCAGGCAAGGCGGGATGGGGCAGACAGCAGCAGGCAGGCGGACACGCCGGACCCTGCTGCTCCTCGTGCTGCCCGCAGCGCTGGCCCTGTCCGGCTGCGTAGCCACTCCCCAGCCCGGCATCACGGACTCCAACTCGCCGTCGCAGGCCCTCTCTGCCCAGGCCTCCGCGCCAACCACCAGCGCGCCGCTGGAAACGTCCCAGGCGTCCAACAAGGCGCCGGTGTACTGGATCGGCCGGAGCAACGACAGCATGTTCCTGTACCGCGAGTTCCGTGACGTTCCGGAACAGGACAACCCGGTCACCCGGGCACTCCGGGTCATGATGTCCCAGAAGCCGCTCGATCCGGACTTCTTCACGCCGTGGCAGAACCCGAAGAAGCTGGCAAGCTCCATCTCCGGCAAGAACGTCATCACCGTGGACCTGTCGGCGGACGCCTTCAACAGCAACGTCGATCCCGCCATGGCCGAGCGGGCGGTCCAGCAGCTGGTCTACACCGCGACGGCGGCTGCAGCCAGCGCGGGGCTGATCGACGCCGNCCGGCCAGCAGATCCAGGTGGTGGTGCTCGTGGACGGGCACACCGACTACGTCGCCTTCAACCACGTCCGGCTCGGCTCCCCAACGTCACGCAGCACCGGGATGGTCGCCCCGGTGTGGATCATTGATCCCCAGGAAGGGACCTCCGTGGACGACGGCGCGGT
Organism: Arthrobacter sp. TB 26; assembly: GCF_000427315.1. Taxonomy (GTDB): domain Bacteria; phylum Actinomycetota; class Actinomycetes; order Actinomycetales; family Micrococcaceae; genus Arthrobacter. The sequence goes on along the minus strand of NZ_AUPJ01000481.1, from coordinate 5,498 downwards.
CAAGATCTCCGGCCGCAGCACCGCGGCCGGCGGCAAGCTCCGGTGGGAGATTCTGCGCATCGATGGCAGCGTCGAGACCACATACCTGAACGGGACGGTCACGGCCTCTGCCGAGGCCGGACAATCCGGAGCATTCAGCCTGTCGGTCAACCTGGGACCGGGCAGCTACGAGATCCGGGTGTCCCAGCTTCAGGACGGCAACCCGGCCCAGGACCTGAACGTCGACACCCGCGGGTTCACGGTCAAATAGCAGCAACCCTGCCGGATGTGGCGTCGACTGCTCCGTAACGGCCCTTCTGAACCCTCAGAAGGGCCGTTTGGGCCCACGCCGGCAGGGTTCCCTGGCCGAGCTTGCGAGGCGAGGGTGCCGGTGGGGAGCAGCCGATCGCGTCTTGTGCTGAATCCGGGCTACCAGCGGCCCAGGACGTCGCTGGCGAGGACCGTGGCGGCGGGACCGGCCGTGGACGAGCGCAGCACATGGTGCCCCAGCAGGGCTGTCACCGCGCCGGCGTCGCAGAGCCTGGTCACTTCCCGCGGGCTGATGCCACCCTCGGGTCCGACGATCAGCAGCACCTCGCGGCCCTCACCCGAGCCGTCGCTGCCTGACCCTGCGCCGGTGCCCCCGGCGTGTTGCCAGGCCTCCAGCACCTGCCGCAGCGGACGCACGGCGTCCTCATGCAGGATGATGGCGAGGTCCGCAGCGGCCACTGCCGCCTGAAGGCCGGCGCCGTCGACCGCGGCACGGACTTCCGGGATCCAGGCGCGCCGTGCCTGCTTGGCCGCCGCCGTGACGACCGACTGCCACTTGGCGTGGGCCTTGGCCGCACGTTCGGCTTTCCAGCGCACAATCGAGCGTTCGGCCTGCCAGGGCACCACGGCGTCGATCCCCAGTTCGGTGGCGGTCTCCGCGGCGAGCTCGTCCCGGTCGCCTTTCGCGAGGGCCTGCACCAGGACCAGCCGGACCCCGGGCCGGGGCTCCTCGGAGAGCCCGGAGCATTCCACCGTCAGCTCGCCGGGCGCGACGGCGGACACGGCGCCGGTCAGCCGCTTGCCGGCGCCGTCGGCGATGTCGACGGCCTCCCCCACGGCGAGGCGCTTCACCGTAACCGCGTGGCGGGNNNNGTCCGTCAAGGACAAAGACGGACCCGGGGGCCAGCCCGTCCAGGGTTCCAGGGGCAGTGAAAAAGACCGGGTTGCTCACCGCTACAGGTTACCGAGCCGGTCCCGGAGCTTCGCGAAGACCCCGCCGCTGGCGGCAAGTTTTCCTTCGGTGAACTGTTCGCCGCGCAGCTTCGCGAGCTGGCGGAGCAGATCCTCCTGGGCGGCGTCGAGCTTGGCGGGGGTGTCGACCTGGAGATGGACCTTGAGGTCGCCACGGCCGTAGCCGCGCAGGTGGGTGACACCGAGGCCGCGGAGCGTGATGACTTCGCCGGACTGGGTGCCGGCCTTGACGCCGATCTCCTGCTGGCCGTCGAAGGTGTCGAGGGTGAGCTCGGTGCCGAGGGCGGCGGCCGTCATGGGGATGTTGAGGCTTGCGTGCAGGTCGTCGCCGTCGCGAACGTAGGTGGCGTCGGTGTTGACCCGGATCTCCACGTAGAGGTCGCCCGAGGGGCCGCCGGCGGGGCCGGCCTCGCCCTGCCCGGAGAGCTGGATGCGCGTGCCGGTGGCGACGCCGGCAGGGACCTTGACCGTCAGGGTGCGCCGGCTGCGGATCCGGCCCTGGCCGGCGCATTCGTTGCAGGGATCCTTGATGACGGTGCCGAAGCCCTCGCAGGACCCGCAGGGGGCCGTGGTCATGACCTGGCCGAGGATGGAGCGCACGGCGCGCTGGACCTGGCCGGAGCCGCCGCAGATGTCGCAGCGTTCCGGGTGGCTGCCTTCGCGGCAGCACGAGCCCTCGCAGGTGGGGCAGGTAACGGCCGTATCCACTTCGAGCTTCTTGTTGACGCCGAACACGGCGTCACGGAGATCGATCCGGACGCTGATGAGGGCGTCCTGGCCGCGGCGGACCCTCGACGCCGGTCCGGCCTGGCCGCCTGCGCCGAAGAAGGTCTCGAAAATGTCCTGGAACGCGAAGCCCTGGCCGGAGTAGCTGCCGCCGCCGAAGCCGTTGTCAGTGCCGTTCTCGTTGCCGGTGGTGTCGTAGATCCGGCGCTTCTGCGGATCGGACAGCACCTCGTAGGCGTGCGTGACGGCCTTGAAGCGGTCGGAGGCGTCATCCCCGGGGTTCACGTCCGGGTGGAGGTTCCGCGCCAGCTTGCGGTAAGCCTTCTTGATCTCTTCTCCCGTGGCTTCGCGGGAGACTCCAAGAACGTCGTAATGGCTGCTCAAAGTGTGTATCTCTTCCTTTTTGTACTGCCGGTGGGGCACTGCCTGTTGGGGGCAAGAAGTCTGGTGTCGGCCCCTCGGGGCCGGGCGGTTGCGGGTGGACGCGGCCGTCAGGGGCCGAGAATCCTTGAAAGGTAGCGTGCGACCGCCCGGACGGCGGCCATGGTGGTCGGATAGTCCATCCGGGTGGGACCCAGCACTCCGACTTTCGCCGTCGCGTCCGGTCCGTAGCCGGTGGCCACCACCGAGGCCTCAGCGAGCCCGTCGTAGGGGTTTTCCCGGCCGATGCTGACCGTGACGCCCCGCGGGTCCGCGGCCATGTCGCTCAGCAGGCGGAGCATGACCACCTGTTCCTCGAGGGCCTCCAGGACGGGGCCGATGGTCAGCGGGAAGTCGACGTTGGAGCGGGCCAGGTTGGCGGTTCCGGCCATGACCATCCGTTCCTCGCGGCTGCTGGCTGCCAGCGCCTCAATGCCGCGGGCCAACGCCTGGGCGGCGCTGCGCCGCGCGGGCGGGCAGCTGGCGATCAGGGACTGCAGGGACTGCGGCAGCAGGTTCAGCGGGGTCCCGGAGAGACTGCCGAGGAACCGCGTGCGCAGCCCGGACAGGGCCTCGTCCGGGAGGTCCTGCCCCACGTCGATGACGCGTTGCTCCACCTTGCCGGTGTCCGCGATCAGCACGGCGAGTACCTTGCGGGGGGCGAGCAGGACGAATTCGATGTGCCGCACTTTGGCCCGGCTGAGGTGCGGGTACTGCACGACGGCGACCTGGTTGGTCAGCTGGGCAAGCAGCCGCACCGTCCGGTCCAGGACGTCGTCGAGGTCATCGGAGCCTTCCAGCAGCGCCTGGATGGCACGGCGTTCCGCCGGCGAGAGTGGCTTGACCGCCGAAATCTGGTCCACGAAGAGCCGGTAGCCCTTGTCCGTGGGGATGCGTCCTGCGCTGGTGTGCGGAGCCGTGATGAGGCCCTCATCTTCCAGGGCGGCCATGTCATTGCGGATCGTGGCACTGGACACGCCGAGGTGGTGCCGCTCCACGAGGGCTTTCGAGCCGACAGGTTCCCGCGAATGGACGTAGTCCTCCACGATGGCGCGCAGCACTTCGAGTTTGCGTGGTTCGCTCACGCTCCACCTCCTATCGACTGTCCCGCATCCGGTGCCGCGGACCGCCGGTCGCGCCGGACGTGTTCGGTTAGCACTCGACATGCCTAAGTGCTAACCAGTCTAATATGAGTCGCCGCGTTGTTAGCATTGAGTTCGCTCCGGGCGTTCCTCCCGGGGCGCGTGTTTTGGGGCACAGCCCGCCGCAGCAAACCGAACGCAAAGCAGTGTGTATCCGATGTCGTACCAGAACTGGGGCCCCCAGGACCTGTCCGCCCCCGCCAAGACCCAGCTGCCAGAAGTGCCCGTAGAGCGCGGAATGGTGCTCGAAGATGTGCAGTCCGGTTGGGTGGGTGCCGTTACGCGGGTGGAGAAGTCCGGCGGGATGCACGTCGTGTCCCTTGAAGACCGCCGCGGCAAGTCCCGGTCCTTCCGCCTCGGTTTCGGCTTCCTGCTGGAGGGCCAGCCGATCCGGCTGATGCCGCCGGCACCCCGGGCCGCCGCAGCCGCCGCAGGCACCAGAACAGCCTCCGGCTCCGTCCGGGTGGAGGGCCAGCGCGCCCAGATCGCCAAAGCGAGCCGGATCTGGGTGGAAGGAAAGCACGACGCCGAACTCGTCGAGAAGGTCTGGGGTGACGATCTCCGGGTGGAGGGCATCGTCGTCGAGCCTTTGCACGGCATCGACGACCTCGCCGGCGCGGTGGCGGCGTTCCGGCCCGGACCCGGACGCCGGCTGGGCGTGCTGGTGGACCACCTGGTACCTGACTCCAAGGAATCCAGGATCGCCGCGGCCGTGATGGCCTCCCCCGGCGCGGCCGGGAACGTCCTGATCGTCGGACACCCCTACGTGGACGTCTGGCAGGCGATCCGGCCCNCCCGCCGTCCTGGGGATCGAGAGGTGGCCGGTGATCCCCCGGGGTGTGGACTGGAAGACGGGGATCCTGACGGCGTTCGGCTGGCCGCACAGCACCAAGGAGGATATCGGCCTGGGCTGGCAGAAGCTCCTGGGCGCAGTCCGCAACTACGCCGATCTGGAACCGTCCCTGCTGGGCCGGGTGGAGGAGGTCATCGACTTCCTGACCGTTCCCTGAGCTGCTTTGCCGGGCGCCCCCGCCAGCGGGCCGATCCGTGATTCCGCGACCGAGCAAGTATTCTTGGTACGGCGGCTGCGCTCCCGGCGCAGCCCTGGCACCTGCAGGCACCAACGCACCACCGCAATCCGAAGGACGACACCGTGGCAGATGACGCACGCGAACACACCGGCAACCAGGCCGGCCATGGCCAGCCCCCGTACCATGGCGTTCCCGCAAATGCACTGCCGCTCACGGCGAATGAGGACCGGCAGTGGGCCACGCTGGCCCACTTCGGGGGCATCCTGGGCTGCGTTCCCTCGCTGCTGATCTACCTGATCTTCAAGGACCGCGGCCCGTTCACGGCGCAGGAGTCCAAGGAAGCCCTCAACTTCACGCTGCCCCCCACCATTGCTGCCGTGCTGTGCAACCTGCTGGTTTTCGTCCCGGTGGTGGGCAACATCTTCGCCGTCCTGGCCACGGTCATCTGGATTGCCGTGACGTGCTTCTCGGTCGCCGCCGGCATCCACGTCAACCGCGGCCAGCCGCACCGCTACGAGTTCAACCTCCGCTGGATCAAGTAGGGCGGCAGCACCTGCCCGGGCCCGGGCCGGTCGGGCCGGTCGGGTCAGCCGGGTCAGTCCGGCAGGATCCTGCGGACCACGGCGTCCGCCAGCAGCCGGCCCTTGAGTGTCAGGACGAGGCTGCCGTGGAAGGCCGCCACGGGGTCAACGAGGCCGTCCGCGATGAGTCCGGCGACTGCGTGCCGCCCGGTATCCCCCAGGCCGCCCAGGCTGGTGATCTCCAGCCCGGAGTTCAGGCGCGCCTCGAGCATGACGCGCTCCACGTTGCGGGTCTCCGAATCCAGGGTTTCCCGGCCTGCGGCCGGCGAGAGCCCGGCACCCAGGCGGTTGGCGTAGGCGGTGGGGTGCTTGACGTTCCACCAGCGCACGCCGCCCACGTGGGAGTGCGCGCCGGGCCCAATGCCCCACCAGTCGTC
>NZ_AUPJ01000480.1 GCF_000427315.1 Arthrobacter sp. TB 26 | reverse complement strand
GTGGCGGCAGGCCTGCTCCGGGGTGCGGGACCAGTTGCTGACCTCGTACCAGGACAGCCCGGCGGCTGAGATGAGTTCGTCGGCGAGTTCATATTTGGCCGCGTGGTCGTCGTCGTCGATTCCCGGCACCTCGCCGCGGCGGATCTGCGCGGCCAGCTTGGTGCCCTCCTCAACGATCAGCGCGTAGGCGCTGATGTGGTCCGGCCGGTAGGACAGGGCGGTCTCCAGCGAGTAGCGCCAGTCGGCCAGCGACTCCCCCGGCGTCCCATAGATCAGGTCGAGGCTGACGTCGAGGCCGGCCTCCCGGGCCCACTGGACGGCCTGGGGAACGCGGCTGGGGGTGTGGGTGCGGTCCAGCACCTTGAGGACATGCGGCACCGCCGACTGCATGCCGAAGGACACCCTGGTGAAACCGGCGTCGGCCAGCAGCTGCAGGGAACCAGGCGTGACCGAGTCCGGGTTTGCCTCCGTGGTGACCTCGGCGCCGGGCTCGAGGCCCCATGCCCCGATGGCGGTGGTGAGAATGCGGGCCAGGTCCCCAGCCGGGAGCAGAGTGGGTGTTCCGCCACCGAAGAAGACCGTGCTGAGCGGTCGTGCCGGCAGGCCGCTGTCCGTCAGGACCGCCGCTGCGAAGCCGACTTCCGCGATGGCGGTGCCGGCGTAGGCGTCCTGCGAGGCGCCGCCGCCCAGTTCCGTGGCGGTGTAGGTGTTGAAATCGCAGTATCCGCAGCGCACGGCACAGAACGGGATGTGCACGTACAGCCCGA
>NZ_AUPJ01000479.1:4761-37604 GCF_000427315.1 Arthrobacter sp. TB 26 | reverse complement strand
GGCGGTTTCTAGGGGTCGTTGCAACACCTGGTGGTTAGGTGGTTAGTAGTAAATCACGTAGACGCTCGGCTGGGGTATCCCAGCCGAGCGTTTTGCGTGGGCGGCCGTTGAGCTCCTGAGCGACGTGTTCGAGGTCTTCAGGTCCGTAGGCGGACAGGTCGGTGCTTTTGGGGAAGTACTGGCGCAGCAGCCCGTTAGTGTTCTCGTTCGAACCGCGCTGCCAGGGGCTGGCTGGGTCGCAGAAGTAAACCTGCATTTCGGTGGCTAGGGTGAAGGTCTTGTGGGCGGCCATTTCCGCGCCCTGGTCCCAGGTCAGAGAGCCTCGCAGATGTGCCGGCAGGGCAGAGATGGTGTTGATGAGCCCGTCCCGGACGGTTTCGGCGGTGTGGTCATTTGGCAGGTGGACGAGCATCACGTAGCGGGTGGTGCGTTCGACCAGGGTTCCGATCGCGGACTGGTTGTAGGCGCCGGTGATGAGATCCCCCTCCCAATGACCGGGTACTGCGCGGTCCTCGATCTCGGGTGGACGCTCGGAGATCATGACCATCGGATCCACGAACCGGGAGGTGCGCTGTTCCCCGCTCTGGTGGTGTTTCCGGCGGGTCCGGCCGGTGCGCAGGGCTGCCTGTATTTCGCGTTTGAGTCCGCCTCTGGCCTGGACGTAGAGGGCTTGATAGATCGTCTCTGGACTCACACGCATCTCCGGTTGGTCGGGGAACTTTTTGACCAGGGTGTGGCTGATCTGCTCCGGAGACCAGCGTATGAGCAGCTTGGCCTTCACATAGTCGCGCAGGTCCGACTCGCCAGCGAGCTTGGCGTTTTTGGGTCGTGGCCGCCGGGCAGCGGCCTTCCGCTGCGCCCCGTGGGGCAGATAGCCCAACAGGGCATCGGCATTTCGGCCCAGCTCGCGGCTGATCGTTGAAGCCGAACGGCCAAGCACGCTGGCGATCGCCCGCATCGATGAACCCGAGGCTTTCAGGTCCCGGATCATCTCCCGCTCCTGCACGCTAAGAAATCGCGGGTCGATGAGTTTCTCGAGAGCCGCTGTCGGTGGGGCGAGGGCCGGCGAGGTCATAGTGGTCACACCACGTTTGTAATCGACCACCCGCCCATCAGCGTAAATGCGTCGGCCGCCTGACTTACGAATCCCCAGGTCCCACTCCGCCGCGGTCCTGGGATGCACGCTGACCGCTGCGGCCGCCTCCCGCCGACTCAAGCCGGCCTTGCGTAACCGGAAGTACTCATCCCGGCCCCGGTGAGGGCGCGCCCCCGGTTTACCATGGCTCTTCAGTCCGGCTTTACGCACCCAGCCGGCGCACGTATCGGGGCTCAATCCCAGCTCCCTGGCCGCCGCCCCCGTGCTCTTGAGCCGGTCGAACACGACGAAGAACTCATCCTTCTGCCCCTGCGCGTACTTCCTGTTGGTTCGAGGTTCTCCCGTTAAAGACGACACGGTCGTTGCAACTCCCAAAAATTCTGGGTGTTGCAACGACCGCTAGAACCCAAGTCACCGGTACGGGGCTTTTCGTTGACCCTACGAGCATTCGGCAAAGCCTCCGCCCGTGCAGGTGGTCTGACCTACCCCTGATTGTAGGTGGCCAGCGCACCGTTGGTGAGCAGGGCCCGCAGATACCGAACCCCAGGCGGCAGCGCGTCACCGGAGGCCTGAGACTGGTCGACCAACCCGAATAAGCGGCCAGAAGTTCTCGGCGTGATGATCCCCGATACGTCAAGCCCGACGTTGAGCGCTACGACCTGCCTGTCAGCCAGAGCGCCGGTCGTTTGTCCGAAGATCTCGCCGGGAACCGTCGCCGCGGCGTTGAAGATCAAGACTCCCGTCCACGATTCGTCTGTCAACCGCGCGGCCAGGTCCGAGTAAAGGGAGCTGTCCGGGTCCGGGGATTGCGCCTTCGAGATCACGTCGGCGATGAGGGCGCTCAAACGAATGGATGCCCCCGCGGGGTCTTCGTTCAATTCAGTCGGGTAGCTGAACGAAGCGGGGTTTAATGCATGGTCCTGCACACTTTTCCCGACCGCACTCTTGATCACGACCATGGGGGCCCCTGCTCCGGTCAGACCCGAGTTCACCGCGAAGCGCCATGAATCAACAGCCGCATCCCCGGCGACGGAGAATCTGGAAGCCCCGGAGATAACGGCGAAGACGTGGTCAGGGTGAAGCAACGCATCACGGGCTGGGGCGGCAACATTCAGTACCAGGGTGTGCGGGTTGCCCGCCTCGTCCGTCGTCTGGCCAAGAACGATCCCTGCCGGCGGAACAGGCGCGGTCAAGTCCGGACCCGAGCCTTGCACCTGTGGCCCGACGCTTACGGGCATGGCCGTCTTTGGATCCGCACCCGGCCCCTGCTTCCGTGGCACAGCGCTTCCGGGTATTTCAGGCTCTTGGTTCGCTCTACGGGGTAGTTCACTGTCGGAGCCGGGGTCTCCGGCGACGGACGGCCCGACTGGCTGCCGGGCTGGCGGCGTCGGCGAGGGGGTCGTGCCGATCCTTGGCTTTTCGGGGGTAGGCGCGGCCGGGGAAGATGCTTCGGACCTGCCGGCGACGGGATCGCCCATGGTCGTCGTGAGCACGAGAGAGGTAGCGGCTGCGGCGATCACGACCGCAAGGGAGAAACCGCCGATGACCAGCAGATTCACCCGCATGGGTTTAGGCCGACTATACGTCCAGTGTCGCTGATGGGGCGGTCCTCTCGTGCCTGCTGAGGTCCGGTCCGTCCCCCGAATGAACGGTACAGCGTCGCGAAATGAGCCGCAACAACCCGCGTTGACTCAATTAGCCGTTGCCGGCGGGGCGATAGCGCCGGGGTCCTCGTCGATGGAATAGACGACCCGGGTCCGGTCCGTGATCACAGAGAGATCCTCGAGGGTGAGACTGATCGCCGCCGACCGGTTCTTCAGGAACAGGAAGAGCTCCTGCTGGCGCCAGAACCGTTCGTCGATGTAGGACCTGAAATTGCGTCCGCTGGCCTTGGAGTACCGGCGCAGGACAGCGGAGTCAGTGGTCCGGGGCCCGTGTGACAGGCCGACGTCGAGATCCCCGAGCGGGTCCACCGACTCGTCGAGGTAGCTGCCGAAAAGGGTCAGGGACCGGACAAACATCAGCTTGCCCGGGTCGGCGTTGTAATCCCGGGCCCGCTGGATGAGCTCGGCCACCAGCCGGTCGGCTGTCTTCCGGGAGATGGGCTTGCCGAAACTGGCCATGCCCAGCGCGTTGCCCAGGATCGTGGTCGTCCACTCGACGCCGCGGTATTCGTTGGCGACCGTCAAACGACGTCCAACCTCTTGGTCGGCACCTGGAACATCCGCGCCTTGGGTGACCTGACCGGCAAGTGGCTGGCCGGCCCCAAAGACTCACCCAACCGGGACTGGCACTCCATCGCCTGCCTGGCGGAGGTGATCTGCCGGTTCGACGTCGTCGCGGTTCAGGAGTCCCGCCGCAACCCGGCAGCCCTGAAGCGGCTCCTGGCCAGCCTTGGACCGGACTGGCGGGTCATCATCTCCGATGCGACCGAGGGGGCCGCCGGCAACGGCGAACGTATCGCCTTTCTCTAAGACAGAACGCGGGTTCTGCCCCCGATCGGGGATGACCGCAGCGCCAGTTCGCCCGCACCCCGTACACCGCCAGCTTCTCCCGGGCCGGGGTGGAGTTCACCCTCGCCTCCGTCCACATCCTCTGGGGCAAGAACCCTGCGGGGCGGCTGCCGGAGATCACCGCGTTCGCCCAGTGGATGCACGACTGGGCGGTGCGGCCCAACGACTGGAACTCCGACCTCATCGTGCTCGGTGACTTCAATCTGGACCGGATCGGCGACCGCTCTACGAAGCGTTCATCTCCACGGGCCGGTGGCCGCCGGCAGAGCTGAACGCGGTCCCGCGGACCATCTTCGACGACGACAAAACCAAGCACAGCGAAATGTCGTGGCGGATCTCCGACAACTACCCGCTCTGGTGTGAATTCCTGCTGGCCTGAAGTCCGGCTTCACTTCTGCCGCCGACTCTAGGCGCCCGGCCGATTTCACCTCGTCGGCGTTGCTGGTCAGGTCGGCACCTTCGTGGATCTGGGCCGCTTCGATCTGTGGATCGGCGATAAGGCCTCCACCTCGGGAATGTGCAGCCGTCCAGGTCCTCGGCGGCGCCCCGACTAAGTGGGCATGGCCCCTTCACACTAGAGCTTCCGGGATGCCGAATCGCCTGCCAATGAGTATTCGGACGGCCGCTTCTAAGGGCTGATCTTCCAGCTCAACGCCCTCGCCCCCGTAACGAATTCCCGTTTCGTCGCCGACCGCTTCGATGTCAAAAAGGTTGAGGACCTCGGCCACGCGCACCTGATACTCGGTGGCGGTCATTTGGCGAGACGCACGAACTGGAATTGTGCTGAGTGTGCGCGCGACCTCAGCATCGATGGATTCAGTCATGGACGGCACTCTTGCATGACGCTCGCCCTTGCACAAGGGGCTCCGATCAGGTCGACGTTCAGGCGATGACCGTAATCCAGCTCGCGATCATCAATCGGTCCCGGCCGCTCCCGTCCCAGGATCGATGATCAGTTTCCGCCGCTTCATCTCGGCGCCGATGAACAACCCGCGCAACCCGGTCACCGCCCCGCCGCCGATGCGGTTGAGCAAATAGTCGGGCGGGAACGACCTTACAAGTCTGGACTCCAGGGCGTCATAGTTGATGGTCCGCGCGGCGAAGATCCGTGTTGTGTCCAGGGCCCGGAACGAGTCAATCGACATCACGGACTCCTCGACCCCGCCCCACAGGAGCCGGTCGAACTGCTTGGTCCCGTTCCAGTGCTGCTTGATGCGTTTCCGCATGTCCCAGGAGGCCTGGCCGATGTAGGCCTGCCGGTACCGATCCAGCACCAGCACGTAAACGCCCCATTCTTCGTCCAGGGTCTTCAGGTCAGTGACGGGTCGCAGCCGCTTGTTCTTGGCCAGCATCTCCGTCAGCGCGTCCTCGAAATCCGCCTCGGGGATCTGGGCGAAGAAGGCCATGTTGAGGTCGAAGTTCTCCAGGGCAGCCTCGCGCTGACGACGGCAGAACTCGTCGGTGTGGATCGTCAGTTCGTCGTCCTCGTAGTGCGGCGCCAGGTAAGCCCGCAGCTCATCCGTGAGCATCGACTCAGGGATCCGTGTTGATGAACTCTTGTTCACCAGGGCGTACATCTCGCGGGTCAGGCGGTGCCCGTACTTCCCGGGCCGGATCAACTCACCGAAGTGCTCCACGGCTGAACTGGTCAGAGGGGTGCGAGCTGTCATGTGCCGATTATCCACCGCTCATCGTGAGGCCGCAGCGCGGGGTTGGCATGGCACACAAAACTCATGCCTTCTGCATATCGGGGAATCGAACGTGCCTCCGGCGGCTGGCCGGCCTCATGAGCCAGCGCTTCAGGGTTGTTCGTCGATCCTGCGATTGCGTGCGCTGATGAAGGCGTTGCTGTTTTCCAGATACGTGAGGTATTCCGGCCCGTCCTTCGGAACGGCGTCCTTTGTTCTGAAGTCGGCAATCGGGTGGAGGAAGGACCGGACGTTCTGGCCGTCCTCCTCTAACAGATCCTGCAGCAGGAAGAACTCGACGTACTCGCGGAAGGTCTTGAACAGGGCGAAGAAATCCGAATACCTTGCAAGGGGCTTCGCAAGGGGGTTCGGCAGCTCGCCAAGATAATGCCGACGGATGCACTCCAGGGTCAGGTCGGGGCGATCGGCGATCCTCGGGTGGAATCCGCGCGCGTCCGACCACACAAGGTGGTGGAGTTCTACTTTGACGCCTTCCGTGTCGTAACTTCTGGCTGGCTGCCAGCAAGATCCCGTTCCGACGCCGCTTGGCGAACGCTGCAGTGCAAGCTGGCGCAAGGGCCGGGCCTCCACGACGCCGGGACCTCGGCAACCCTCTTTTAGCGCTCATCCTGACGACGCCACCGTAAGCTTCCGAACCGCCGTAGCAATGGGTGCAACAACGCTTCCCGCGCGGAGGTCGGTAACCTCTGAGAGGCCCCATTCCTGTCCGGGGCACGCTGAACACCACTTGGGGGAACCATGAAGAAGATCTTTGCCGCTGTGTCGCTGTGTCGCTCTCAACCCTGACGGCAGTGCTGGTCGCGGGGTGCGCTGGCTCACCGAACACCGAGACGCCATCCTCGGCGGCCCCGGCCAGCCAGATCCCGAAGCCCGACGCTGCACAGGCCGCGAGCCTGCGCGCCGAGCTCGCGAAGATCAACCCGCGGCTGGATAACGACAAGGCCGTCGACAACTCCCGAAACCAGTGCACCAGCATCCTCGGTGGATCCCCGGCTGACAAACTCATCACCGCGGCCAAGACCCGGTTCACCGGTGGCCAGGTGGAATCGGTATCCGACGCCGAAGCGCAGCAGATCATCGACGTCATCAAAACGAACGGGTTCTGCAAGGCCTGATCGTGAACGATCTAGGCGGCCGATCGGCAGGAATGAGCGAAGGCAGGACATGGACAACGACATCTCGGGCGGACTGAGCCTCGGAAATCTCTTCCAGGCGGCTGGGCTGGCACCAGAGGCCGTGCAGGTTATCCGGCACACGCTCAAACCGGATGGGCTGAAAACGCGGCGGGACCCAGCCTTCTGCCGTACGTGCGGGAGCAGGGCATCCGCAACAGCAAACTGCCGGCGACTCCTCCAGGATCTGGCTGAACTTCCTCGCCACTACCGGACGGCGTGCCCGGTTCGTTACCGCGCACGAGAACCATGGCGAAGTCCTTGCAGAGCGCACCGACCTTCGCCGCTACTTCGACCCGCGGCCCTCACCGGTGTTCGCTGCCCTGGCGGACCGCCTGGTTATTGAGTGGACAAACGACCCGGTGAACTGGGCGAAAACCGGTGACCAGGCAACTTTCATGACGGTTGTCGAGATCTCCGACCCGGCCAGTGTGCCGTTCCCGGGGTTCGATTCGGTCCTTGTCAGCTTCGAGGAGCTCCAGGCCGTCATCGCCGATGACCGCTACGGGCAATGGCGGACGGCCCTCAGCTCGGTGCAGGGGATCTACCTCATTGCGGACACCAGCACCGGCAGGCTGTACGTGGGGAAGGCCGGCGGTGCAGAAAAGTTCCTGGGCCGCTGGGGCGAATACGCCAGGAACGGCCACGGCGGCAACGTCGCTCTCCGGGAGCTGGCTGCCGCCGACGCCCGGCACCGGCAGCACTTCCAGTTCAGCATCTTGCAGGTCTTCTCGCCGAGCGCGCCGACTGCCCAAGTCGACGCAGCCGAAGCCCACTTCAAGCGGGCCCTCCTCACGCGGCAGTTCGGCATGAACCTGAACTAGCGGCGTCAGCGAGAGGAAAGTAACTCCGCGACGAGGGACAGATGTTACGCACACATCGCAAGGGGCCTGGTCTACAGGCATGTCTCAAAGTGGTCGGCGTCGTAGTCTTCGTCGCCGTTCATCATCATCATCGCGAGGAACCAAACGTGCAGGCCGGATGGAACCTCTTTGCCGACAACCAGCTTGGCTCCGGCGACGTTCTGCCGGGTGACAAAACACGAGGATTCATTGCCTTCGACATTGCGCCCGGTACTTCGACCGTGATGATCTCCACCCCGTTGATGCAGGAAGCCGCACGGATCCAGATTCCGGGGTAACAGAGGCTTGCGGCTGTGTCCGGGCACGCCCTGTTGCTTGGTGACACATACAGTTCGACTGTGCACTTTCGCACTATCAATTGGGGGAATCCTTGAGCATCAACAATGAGAAAAGTTCGTCGTACGGGCAGATGCCGACCGCCAACCCAGGGACCATGGTGAGCGCCGGCGTCGGAACCGTTCCCGGCGTCAAGATCTACAAGTTCAGCGGCGGGGCTGCGTCCTGGTTCGGAACCCAGATCCTCGGCGTCCTGATTACGATCTGCACGATTGGGATCTGCTACCCCTTCGCGGTTGTCCTGGTCGAACGGTGGCGGGCCAAGAACACGTTTCTGCATGGCCGGCAGCTTTTGTTCATCGGCACCGGGTGGGGCATCTTCGGTCTCTGGATCAAGTGGCTGCTGCTAAGCATAATCACACTGGGCATCTACACATTCTGGGTCTACCCGCGGCTGATGCAGTGGAAGGTCGAGAACACCGTTTACGCGTAGACGGAATGGCTCTGCACCCTTTGGGGCGCAGGGCTTTTCTGCACGCCGCCCGACTGCCAGTGGGCCGCTACGCACCATGACCTTAACATCACATACCATGGATAAGGCCTGCACGCATGGATCGGCAAGTAGGCTTTATCGACGCCGGATCGTCTGCGGCTGCTTTATCCGGTGGGTAGTCGAACTTGACTAGCAACCGCTGGACTGAAGAGCGCAGTTTGGCCCGCACATCATCCCGGACCGTCCAGTCTGTTCGGATGTTAAGGCCATGACGGAGACCAGCTCGGGGATTATTGGCCAGTACCCCTTCTCTCTGAACCTGGACAGCGGACTCCTTCCAGGCCACCGCGTCGAAGAATGCCAGCTCGTCGGTGTTCAGTGGCGGAGAGAAATTTGATCCTCGGTTTATGCTCAGGACCGCCGCCTGACCACGGGCTGCAGAATATGCATCGCGGCAGGGAATCCGCCGCGAATAGCCACTCATTGGACTCTTCGCGGTTGAGGATGCGACGGCGTGGTCGCGAGGCTGTCCGGGTAGAGGCCGAGGTCCTCCGATGAGAGAGATCCCTATGCCAACCGTCTTACAGTTCAACGGGGTTGGCGTCGGTGCCGAGTTCTGCCCAGAACTTGCCAAAGTCCTCCAGGCCAGCGAGCGGCGAAGACTGGGCGAGATCGACGATGCCCCGGACGACGGCGTGAACCATTTGGGGGTCTCCCGAGTCCATGGCCCGGTCGAGGCGGACAAACATGTCCTCGCTGGTCTTTGCGCGCTCAGCAAAGATTCCCTCGAAGTAGAGCCTCAGAATCTTCTCGGCCGCGTGGATGCGGTCGACTTGGACATGCTCGGCCGCTGCAATAGCTTCGCGCTTTGTGTGTTCCTCCTGCCGGATCCGGCCGTACTCGCGTGCGGCCCCCACGATCTCGCTGAGAGCGGCGAACGCATCAGCGTTGAGAATTGGCGAGTGCTTTGATCCAACCACCTTGCCGACGTGCACCTTCGCGTCAGACATCCTCAGCCTCCTTGACCAGAGTGCGGTACTTGACATTGAACTTGGCTGTCTCCTCGTTCAAGTCTCCCGATTCGTCAACGACTTTAGCTGATGCGACGTTGCGAACGGCAATCGTCAACGTCACCGCTTGCTGGAACCGAGCCGCATGGCGTGCGGGGTCGAAAAGTTCGGACTCGAGTAGCTCGAGTGCCGACGTGGCTCGCACGACAAGTCGGCAAAGCAACCCCTCGAGTTCCGCGGCCCGTGCGCCGACCGCGTCGAACTTCGCTTTCGTCACCTGCATCTCGGCGATTGCGACGCCTACCTTGGCCTCGTTTTCGCGGGCTTTCGTCTTCGCTTTCTCACCCTGCCCAGCGACCACAAGACCACTTACGAGGATCGCGGGCCCAATCGTAACGAAGTTTAGGGCGGCTGCTCCGGCTGCCATCCCGGCGCCACCCGAGGCAATGCTGCCACCACCGAGAAAGGCAAGAGTCGCGTTTGTCGCGGCCACACCGGACAAAGCCGAGATGGAAGTGCCTGTGCTCGCGGCGGCGAACGCTGTAACTGCCGTGGTGATGCCGGAGTTGATGCCGACCCCCGTGGCTGCCGACCCGACCATCCCGCGCATCCAGGAGATCGCTTCCTGCCCCAGACTTCCTTCGAGCGTGACCTGCCCCGGCGTCGACTCAAGTCCGTCTACTAAGAGCTTCTCGCTCTCCGTCACCCGCTTCTCGTGCCGCCGCAGGAAGTCAGCCATTCGCTCAACAATCATGTGAATGGCCTGCTCCTGGCGGGTGCCGAGGACTTTCAGGGAATCGTTCGTGAGCAGCTCGTGAGCCTCAAGCTTGCGACGTTCCTGGTCGTAATGCGCTCCAGACTTCCGGATACGGTCGTTGGCGCTCTTGATGTCATAGCCGCCTTTGAGGCCAAAGGCCGCGCCGCTCGCGCCGCTGATGACCCCGATGCCGATCAAGGCAAGGGGGACTAGAGGCAGGACCATTGAGTTCCTCCGAGTCGGGTAATGGTGTTCACAACCCCGAATCATAGTGTCATTTGGTAGGGTCTGCGGGAAAGCGGCTCATCAAAGTTGTGTGTCGTCGTGGTGCGTGCGTCAGCGGCGGTGTTGGGCGAGGTCTGCCGATGAGGAAGTTCCTAAGCTCACCATCCGGAATACCTCGGCCTCGATGCGGTCGGGCTGGAAGGATTTGCCGAGACAGCAAAGGCCTCAGCCCGTCCGTGATGCCCGCAGCGCCACCGCTGCCCTCGTTTCCTGGGCGAGGCAAAACCCGGCACGGACACCACGACGTTGCTGATGACGATCAGCCCATGCCAATCCATTCGATGGGGTCATGGGCCTGATGGGAGGAAGGCCCAGTTGGTCTGGGCCGCCCAGATGGGGTTGATGCTGGTCACGGTCGTTCCTCGCAGGCCGGGGAGGCGCCCGTCGACAGTGCGGTTGAGCAGGATGTAGCAGTTCGGGCCGCCGCTGCGGGCAGTGCAGGTCAATGCCCGTAATGTCTGCAGTGGGACCGGGGTGTTATGACGCCACCACGCCGATGTCGGCCAGGACGGCCCCGGCAAGGTCGGGCAGACGTCGCGAGCCGGCGATGGCGACAGCGAGCGCGCCGAGGAACTCGAAGGTTACGGCCAGGCCGAGCCCGGTCCGGTCGACTGGAGCGTACAGGCTCAAGTTCATCTATTTGGTCTGACACGTATTTAGAAGAGTCCTAAATAGGTGTTCGACCTGGCCATTGCCATGGCTGCCCTGCTGGCATCCAACGGTGAAGCATCTTGCAAAGCCCACGCCGACCGCTGCGGCCGATGCAACGTCCGCGGCCACCGCACCCGAAGCAAAAATCCCGAGCCCGCGAGGGCCAGAGCGCGGGCTGACCGCTCAGAATCCGGTGGCCCTCGTCCCTATGTTTCGTCGTGCCGGGAGTATGAGGAGCCGGAGGGAGTTCGTTCCAATAGTTCGAAGTCGATCAAGTATCGGCGCAGCATCACGGCGTCATCGGGGTTGCTGGGCGAGCAGGCCGCTGAAGATCGCCCCGGACGCCTCCAGTTCGTTGGCAGCATTCCGTTCGACGAGCCCGGACTCCAGCAGAGCGGCGATGGCCCTGTCTCGACGTCGGGCATTCAGCTCAGCGAACACGTCGGGGAGCTTGGCGCACAGCACGATTTGCGCGTAGGCGGTCCGCGCGTCGTTGTTGGCCAGGGCTGCCACCACTCGCCGCCAGTGCGGTCCGCCCAGCCTCTTCCCTCCGGTCACAGCGGTTCCTTGCTCGCAATCCGGACGGCCGTGCCGCTGACCACTATCCCGCCGGCGGCGGGAATGTCCACGGTGAGTAGGCCCGGCCGGCCGACGTGCCGTCCCTGATGGATCAGGATTCTCGACGGCGGTTCGACCAGGCCCAGGATACGCAGGTAGCCACCGACTGCAGCCGCGGCGGCGCCCGTCGCAGGGTCCTCCGTGATGGCGCCCACCGGGAACAGATTCCGAGCTTCGAATTCGGCGTCAGCAATTGGGTGGAGGACGGTCACCGTGGCGGCCCAGCCCTGAGCGTCCATGAGGCGGCGCACCGCCTCCGGATCGAAGCCAAAGGAATCGAAAAGGGTGCGGTCGGCGAGAACCAGCACCGGATGCCAGTTTCCCGAATACGCGATCCTCGGCGGATAGGCCGGATCGAGATTTCCCTGCCCGACGCCTAGCAAACCGAGGAGTTCAGCCAGGACGGCGTCGTCGAATTCGGCCAGCCGCGGCTCAACGGCCGTGAACGACGCTGCGATGTCGGCGCCGTCGCCTGCTGTCTCGATCACGACCGGGCCGACAGGGGTGTCAAAGGTGAAGGATCCAGCCCCGTCGCGACCGCTCAGCGCAACGGCGAGCGCAATCGTCGCATGGCCACAGAATGGCACCTCGGCGAGCGGCGAGAAGTAGCGGACCCGGCTCCGACGCGGGTCGCCGTCGACGCCCTGCTCCGTCACAAAGGCCGTTTCGGCGTAGCCGACGGCGGCCGCCACCGACAGCATCCCGGCCTCATCAAGGTGGCGCGCGTCCAGGACCAGCCCGGCAGGATTGCCGCCGTTCGGCGTCGTGGAAAAGGCCGCATAGCGCAGGACCTCGGGGGTGTTTTCCATACTCCGATCCTCCCATGCCTGGTCACTGCATCAGCGGCTCGATGGGGGGGCTATCCGCGCAACCCGGTTCCCACCGGTAGCCTGGTGGCCTACTTCTGGGGCACTCCGGCGGCGGTCTCGGCTGCCGTCAGCGCCGCACGGAATGCCCCTACGGCGGACCGGTAGTTCGCCGGGTTGCCTTCTGACTGTGCCTGCTCGGCCTTCCGCCTTGCCCTGATCATCGCGGCTGTCGATGGGAAGGCAGTGTCGGACATCGCCGGAAAGTCGAACTGCAGGTGCGGGTCAACCTCATAGGCCAGCCACCGGCTCTCGAGATCCTCATGCTGTGCTGCAACGGCGCCAAAGGCCTGCGCGTCAACCAGTGACAGCCCGGTTAGACTTCCAGCGGCTATGCCAGCGGCCCCCTCGGCTGTCCGGGTCGCGTCGCGCTGGCGTTGCAGCGCCTGTGCGGCGCCCAGCCCTGGTGGGCCCTTGAGCCGGTGCTTTAGAACCATGTTGTTTTCGTAGGCCCGGATGTCGTTCGGTGTCATACTGTCGAGCTCAGCAGCGCTTTTACTGACGACGTCGGCAGGGCCTCTGCGACTGGCGATGCTGCTGTCCGGGACGGGAAACACGTACTTGCCGCCCAGGAAGCCCCCGAGCAAAATACCCCAGAGGGTCCAGTCGGGAAGACCAGCCGAGTTCGTCGACCCGGCAACAAAAAAGGCGGTGGCGTTGGTTACGGCCTGCCCCGTGGTGAATCTCATGCGTCCGAGGCGCCTCACCCTGCGGTAACTGGTGAGTTGTCGGTTGTGAAATGAACGTGCTCTTGCGATCCAGTCGCGTGCTCGGTTCACCAGTTGCGGGCTTTCAGTCATGATCCCGAGGATACCGGTCAACACAGACACCCGACGGACGTCGTCCCTCGGCTGTCCGCAGTCCTCCCTGTGAGCCCTTCGAAAACCGAAACGACCCCGCACACAGACGCGTGCGGGGTCGTTTCGTTCGGCCAAGACTGCGGATGCTGGCCGGACCGACGTCGACTGGCTCTAAACGGGCTAGCTGGCCGCCTTGTCGACGAAGGTGACTTGTATTCCGAGCGAGCTAAACATTCCAGTCAGAATGGACTTGGTATTCTCGGCAGCCCGCTTCCGTAGCTCCGACTCCTCCGCCGCGTCCACGAACTTCTTCTCTGCGAGTTTGTAGATTTTGTCTTGCTCGGGCGCCTCGATCGCATCGACGATCCGGTCCAGCACGCCGCGGTCCTGGCTGTACATATAGGACCGGTCGAGGTCGAGGTTGGGCTTGTCGAGCTGCGCCTCCGGCAGTCGCACCGTCGCCGATTTGCCGTCCGGGGACAGCGTCAGGTCCTTGTCTGCGAGGCCGGCCAGATCGACATAGGCGTTGACGGTGCCCGCCGCGACAAACAACGTTCGCCGTCCGGCGAGAATAGGCGGCACCCACGTATCGTCGCTCTTGTCGTCGATCACCACCTCAAAGTGGCCAATCACGGTGTGGATCTGGCTGACGTCCTGGATCGACTTCAGCAGCGCGGGCCGGTCCCGGTCGGCTTGGCCCAACCGGAACGGGCTGAACCCAGCCATGGTCGCCACACCGAGTGCGGCCAGCGCCAGTACGAGCGCGCCAACCACCACTTTTGCGATTCGCTTCATCCGCGGATGCCTTCCGGCCCTTGGAGCGGTCTGGATTTCTTTCCAAACAGGCCTGCCCCATCGAGGCCGCGGATGATCAGTTCGCCAGCGATGCCCAAGCCAATCAGCGCCAAGAGGTTCCCATTCCTCATGGAGCTTCCAGCGACGTAGCTGTTCTGGGCGGCCTGAACCACGGCAATGTCGTTCAAATACCAGCCGTTGACTACGGTTTGCTGCGGGGCACCTTTAGTGTCCCCTGCGTTCAGTGTGTTTTTGACGGCCGCTTGAGCCAGATCAGACTTCCAGTCGGAAGGGCTGCTGCCGCTCAACCCGGGATTGTTGGCCAGCCATGTCAGGATCAGCAACACGGCGAGCACCGCTCCGAGAATGATCCGGGCGCCGTTGGCCGATCGGAGCTTCGCCAGTTTGAGCCGCCTCGACTTGAGTTGTGGTGCGTGGTCGGGTGTCGGCGGCAGCTCCGGAGCCGCGCTTGCAGTCGATGTTTCGTAAGTAGTCATTTCCCCATTTTTCGTATTGTTGTTGCAGCCGCCTGATGGCGGAAAACCTTGGATACTACGCCCGCGCCCGAGGAACCGCGGCGCCTGGATTTCATCTGCTCCGTGACCAGCTTGACGGCCACGGGCTCCTTGTTCGTCGGCCATGCAGGCCGCGGCACAAGGGCCAAGCTGGCGACGTCGGACGAGCGCAGACGCAGCGATACGTGCGGTGCTTCCATTACCGTTCGCCCTTGGCGCATGCTCAGCTTAATAGGTGTTGTGAAAACTGAGGCGCATTTGCTGATAGTGGTGGTTGTAAGTCCTTGACGCCTGCAGTCGACATCGTTACAGCTAGCCCTGGCGCAGTGCTGTTCAGCGGGGGACATCATGTCCGACTGGACAAGGGAAGCTTGAACCTTCAAGTAAATGCGATTACGATGGTGTCATGACATCGACCCTCGACCGCCCTCCGGTTCTCTTCCTCAGCCATGGTGCTCCGCCGTTGGCTGACGACGCCACGTGGACCCGCGAACTCAACGCATGGTCCGGCACCTTCGACAAGCCCAAAGACATTCTTATGGTGTCCGCCCACTGGGAGAACGCACCGGTGACGCTCAGCGCCACCGGGCGAAACCCGGGACTGGTCTATGATTTCGGCGGTTTCGCCCAGAAGTACTACGACGTCACCTACGACGCCCCGCAGGCTCCCGGTCTGGCCGCCGAAGTGGAGAAGCTCGTGGCCGGTCATGGCCACCATGTCGAGCGCGACGAGAGCCGCGGCTTGGACCACGGCGCCTACGTCCCGCTCAAGGAGATGTTCCCGGACGCGGATGTACCGGTAGTGCAAATGTCCATGCCCACCCTTGATCCGCAGGGCCTGTTCGATCTGGGCAAGTCGCTTGCGCCCTTGCGCGACCGCGGCACGCTGATCGTCGGTTCGGGGTTCACCACGCACAATCTGCGCTGGTTCAACCCCGCCGGCGGCCCCGACAGTGTCCCGCCGCCGGTCTCCCGTGAGTTCGATCAATGGGCGGAGGAAACAATGGCGCGCGGCGACGTCGACTCCATCCTGGACTTCCTGCACAAGGCCCCCGCAGCCCGCGAGGCGCACCCTCGCAGCGAACATTGGGCCCCGCTGTATGTCGCGCTCGGGGCAGCGTACGGCTCCGGCGACCTGCACGCCAAAACCGCGATCGACGGGTTCTGGTTCGGCCTGTCAAAACGCTCGTGGACCCTTACTTAAGCCGCGCAGACTCCGCTCACCGTTCTCGCCCTGTGGCCGCCATCGGCTCAGTGATAGTCGGCTAAAGAGTGCGGCATCGAAGCTGGCGGCCTAAGTCCGCGACGCCGGCAACGAGACTCGCAACAAAACACTCCGACTCTAGGGACGGACACGTAGGCCCCGTTGTACTGTGTCCTCATGGTCACCTGCTCGCCTGGCCGGGCAAGCCCGGCAGGGGAGCGCGGGTGACCGTATGTGGTTTCCGGACTCAGCCGGAATCCAGAACAAAGGAATAGCCAATGTCGATGGAACCGACGTCCGTTCCAGGTCGCCCTCATGGCGCCGGCTCTGCAGAGCAGAACTCTGGTGGGGCGCGTGGCGCTGAGCCTCCCGGGATACGCAGGCAGGCTGCCTGGATCATTGAGACGGTCTTGGCTGACCCGTCGCCGGGGCAGGCCCATATCCGGGAACTGCTGCGCGAACATCTGGCGGCCCATCCGGGACGGCCGGACATTGCGCTGGCGGAGCATCTGTTGGCTCTCCGATCCCTCACGGGGCTGCCCCCGGAGTCCAAGGCCCTGTTGTCCGGGCCCGGAAAACCTGCCCGGGATGCCCGGGAAAGCATGAGTTTGCGGATCGAGAAGGTCCTTCAAGGCCGGATGCTGGTGACCGCTTTCCAACCGATCCGTGAACTGTCCACCGGAAGGGTTGTTGGAGTCGAAGCGTTCACGCGGTTCGTCAGCGACGGCAGCGACCCCGCGGGGGAGTGGTTCGCTGCGGCGGCCAAAGCGCAACTCGGCAGTGAGCTTGAACTCGCGGCCCTGGAGTCCGCCCTCAACTCAGCCGTTCACCTCCCCGCGCATTTGTACGTGGCCCTGAAACTGTCCCCGGCCACCTGCCTGGACCCACTCCTTCCCGGACTGCTGGAGGAATCGATGGTCGCAGTGGACCGTGTGGTCCTCGAGCTGACTGACGCCCTGGCGGATATGCAGCCCGCCAACGCCCTGGCGGATATGCAGCCCGCCGCTTTGGCCGACGCGCTAGCGCCCCTGCGCAAGCGGGGGCTCCGCCTGGCGGTTGACCATGTGGGTTCGCACTTCGATTCCATCCGCCAGATCAGGCAAATCTGCCCCGACTTCATCAAACTTGACCGCAACCTGGTCGCCGGAATCGAGACGGACCCGCTCCGTCACGCCTTTGGCGAGGTCATGACCGATTTCGCCGAGCAGCTCGGAGCGGTGCTCATCGCGGAAGGCATCGAGACCAGTGATGAACTTGCAGCAGTCGCGGGGCTAGGGGTGACAACTGGTCAGGGCTATCACCTCGGCCGGCCCACGGTGCGGCTCCGGGACTGGGCAGGATGGAAGGAGCCGGTCCTCGAATTCCGGCCGTTGGCCGGGCGCTGACAGCGCAGTTCCTTCCTGATGACGGGCCGGGTAGATGTAATGATGGTGGCCATGGACATTGTTGAGTTTCTGGAAGCGCGCATAGCCGAGCAGGAATCAGCCATCCGGGAGGGATCTTTTGGTCCGGGGTCATCATGTAGTCGTGAAACCGGAAACATCGACGAATCCTCCCTTTGTGAGCGGATGCTGGACGAGTGCGCCCAGAAGCGGGCCATCCTCGCCAGCTGGAAGGAAGCTGCCGACGCCGAAGGGATCAGTGACCCCGGCGAAGCGGAAGGTACGGTTGCGGTTGCCCGCAGGGCCATGCTCACCATTCTCGCGGGCTCCCACCGGGAACACCCGGACTACGACGCCGGCTGGTCGCCCGAGTTACCAACAGAGATCGCCAGAGAATCACCGACTGAGTGAAATTCCGGGCCGTACGGTCTGATCGCGACGGCGAAGCCGCGGACGTTGCCGGCGGGTTACGGCCCGGATAACTCTCCGGGGGCCACGCCGGGAGTGATGTGGAGCGTCGTCGCGGTTCAGGCCTAGGATCAACGAAATGATGCCAGGACGAATTTTCGCTGCTGACGGGAAGAACTCTCTGACCGTCAACGAAGGGATCCTCGAGAGTGTCTGGCGCCCCGGTTCTTTTGTGGATGTCGACGACGCCAAGGACGCCATGCATGCTGTGGACCGCATCATCGGTGGGAGCCCGATGCCGATGCTCTCGGAAATGACCGACGTCGAGTTCAGCGCCGGGGCCAGGTTCGAGTTCGCCAAAAGTACGGATGTGCTGGCCATCGCAGTTCTCGGGTCGAGCGCCGTCGATCGTGTCATTGCTGCCGCCACGAGCCGGCATACCCATTACCCGCACGAGTTTTTCACGTCCAGGGCGGCCGCCATGACCTGGCTGGCAGACTTCATCCAAGCTGAAGTTCAGGGTGAGGTCTGAGCGTTCGCCACCAGCAGGATTTCCTAGGTGCCGTCCTTGCGGCGCACCATCTCGGCGATCCAGACGGGCGCGAACGGAGACGTGCAACCCGGGGGAGTCGGGTAGTCCTTGAGCACTTCCAAGCGTTCACCGATGTCCATTGCGCGGACCCGGTGCCCGGAGTGCTCGATCCCGATCTGGGCCAGAGAGTGGTTCATCGCCCACTGCAGGCGGTCCGGGGCGTCTTTCATCCCCGTTTCGATGATGTCCAGTAGCCCTTCCAGATCGAGTCCTTCGGGCTGCTTTGCGACGCGTTCGGTGGTCAGCGCCCAGCCGGCACTCGCGACCACCGGGTCCGGATCGGCGAGCCAGGCCAGGCGCAGCTCTTCGGAATGCGGGTTCTTCTTCACCACGTAGTTCACGAGCCAGCCGTGCACCTTGGGGGTCCGTGCCTCACGCAGCATAACGTCCAGCTCGTTGAGCTCGAACGCTTTCGGGCGGCATATCAGGATCGCCAGCAGTCTGGCCGCGGTGTCATCCATCGCCCAGAGCTGGCGCGCAAGTTCCTGCTGTGTCTTCAGCCGCTTCGCGAGCGCGCGCAGCTTGCTGAGGTTCACACCGTGATCATCACCGTGTTTCTCGTTCACCTTGCGTGCCTTAGGGTCCTCGAGAGCGGCCAATTCCGCCATCACCTCGGCCACTGTCGTCTCAGCCAACTCGGCATCCTTTCCATCACATGTGAAATTCAGCCTAGTAGGAAGAAACTTCGCGGCCCGCCGAGACCCGGGAGAGGAAGTCCTCAACCACTGCGGCGAACTCATCAGGACGTTCGATCTGTGGCATGTGTCCCGTCTTCGCAAAGACGTGCGCCTCGGCCCGTGGCAACGCCGCGGTCGCCGCCGCCAAATGGCTGAACGGGAGGACGTGGTCGTGGTCGCCCCACACCACGAACGCTGGAATGTCCGACTTCGCCAACGCGCCGACGAGGGCCGTCCGCCATTCAGCCCTGATGCCGGAGATCGTTCCCAGATCGCGGGCGATATCTACGACGCTTTGGCGGTGTTCGGGCCGCTGCGACAGGGCAAAAGCATGCTGGACGCGGGCCTCGGTCACCAGCGCCTTGTCGTAGAAGATCGACTCGACCGTCCGGCGGGAAGCTTCCGGAGCGGGACGCATGAGCAGTGCCGCGAGCGGCCTCACCGTCAGCAGCCGCAGCACCAGCGCAACCTCCTGGCCGAATCCGGCGCTGTCGGCAAGAACAAGGGCCGAAACGCGGTCCGGATGGTCGGCCGCGAACTTCATGGCGACGGCGCCGCCGAGCGAGTTGCCGATCACAGGCAGCGGCCCCTGCACCCCAACGGCGTCGAGGAAGGCGGGCAGGGCGCCGGCGAGCTTCGCCAACGTCGCAGGCCCGGAGAGACGTTCCGAGTAGGCAAATCCGGGCAGATCCACGCTGATGACGGTATGGCGTGCCGAGAGCCGCTCGTGCTGCTCGGTCCAGTCTTCGAGGCTCTGGCCGATGCCGTGCAGGAGCAGCACCGGGTCCCCGGTACCGGTTGTCCGGTAGCGCAAACGCGTGCCCCCGGCGTCGACATATCCGGCTCCGGGGAGCTCAAGCGGACCCGGCGCCGGCGTGGTTTCCCGCCCGGATGCCCGCCCGGATGCCCGCACCTGCTGCCCGCGCCGGCCGAACCGCACGTGGTCGGTCAGTTTGCCGGCCCTCAGCAGGGCGAAATCGCGCAGATAGTTCTGGTGCAGCCGCCAGGGCGAGTCGGCGCCCTGCCGGGGAAGGCGGTCGGCGTCGCGCAGGATGTAGCCGGCCTTCAGGTCGATCAGGGACGTCAGTTCAGCTTCCGCTACGCCGGCGGGTGCCGTGGGTGCCACCCATTGCAGGTTCCTGCGGTCGAGGTGCTTCAGCAGTCGGCAGATGTAGCCTGCAACGAGATCAGCTTTCAAGGTCCAGGATGCGTTGGTGTAGCCGACAGTGAGCGCAAAGTTGGGTACGCCCTCGAGCATCATCCCCTTGTAGGTCAGGGTCCTGCCGACGTCCACGGGCTCGCCGTCGACCGTCAGGGTCATGCCGCCAATCACCAGCAGGTTCAGTCCCGTCGCCGTGACTATCACGTCGGCCGGAATGGATTTCCCCGAGACCAGGTCAATGCCTTGCGGGGTGATCCGCGAGATCCTGTCGGTCACGATGTCCGCAGTGCCGGCGCTGATCGCACGGTAGAGGTCGCCATTGGGGATCGCGCAGAGCCGCTGGTCCCACGGCTGATACGACGGGGCCAGGTGCGTGTCGACCGCAAAACCCGCCGGCAGCTTGGCGATGGCTGACTTGCGGAGGATTGCCTTCATCGTTTCCGGCCGCCGCCGGCTGAGCTGGTACGTGAACATCGAAAAGAGAATGTTCTTGGCCCGGACGACGTCGTACGCCAGTTGCGCCGGTACCTTGCCCCGGAGACGGTCGGCCAGGCGGTCCCGGGACGGGACGGGGGCGATGTAGGTGGGGGAGCGCTGCAGCATGGTGACTTTGGCAGCCGACCTCGCCATCGACGGCACGAGCGTCACCGCCGTGGCCCCGCTGCCGATGATCACCACCTGCTTGCCTTCGTAGTCGAGATCTGCGGGCCAGTGCTGCGGGTGAACGATCGAGCCGGCGAAGGTGTCGGCCCCTTCAATCGCCGGCGTGAAGCCCTCGTCATAGCGGTAATAGCCCGAGCAGACGGACAGGAACGAGCAGGTAAAGGTGACTGTCAGCGCGGTCGACGCCGGACCGTCGTTCCGATATTCGGCGTCGGACGTGCGGGTGGCTGTGACCGTCCACAATGCGGTGGCGCTGGACCACTCGGCCGCGATGACGCGGTGGTTGAGCCGGATGTGCGATGCGAGGCCCTCGTCCGCGACCGTCGCCTGGATGTAGTCGCGGATCGAATCGCCGTCGGCGATGGCTTTGGCGCCGGCCCAGGGCCGGAAGGAATAGCCCAGCGTGTACATGTCGCTGTCGGAGCGGATGCCCGGATACCGGAAGAGGTCCCAGGTGCCGCCCACGGCACCGCGGGACTCCAGGATCATGAAGGTCTTTCCGGGGACGTCGCGTCTGAGCCGGCTGGCGAAACCTATCCCGCTCAGCCCGGAACCAACAATCAACACATCCACGTGTTCGCTCATCAAGCCAAGCTATCGACTTAGAGTTGACATAGTCAACACGGTGTCGAGAAATGGGGCTAGGATGGGCGCATGGTTCAACGAGGAAGACGTACCACCCGGGTCTCGGGGGATGAGCGCCAGGACGCCATCCTCGTCACGGCTGAGGCGCTGCTCGCCGAGCGGGGATTCGATGACATCTCGATCGAGGATCTGGCCCGCGGGGCCGGCATCTCCCGCCCCACCTTCTACTTCTACTTCGCGTCCAAAGACGAGGTGCTGCTGGCCCTTCTGGACCGTGTGATCACCGAGGTGGAACACCGGGTCGGCGGGCTTCCGCGGGATTTCGAGAGTGATCCCGCTGGAGCATGGACCCGTTCCATTGGCATATTTGTCGAGGTGTTCGTGGCCCACCGCGGCGTCGCCACCGCGGCAATCGCGGCGCGCGCCCGCAATGATGAGGTGCGGGTGCTGTGGTCGAAGTCGATGCAGTCCTGGGCCGATTTCTCCACCGAGGTGATCCGGTCCGAACAAGCCCGCGGCGCCGCGCCAGGGGGCATCGACGCCCATGACCTCGCCGTAAGCCTCAACCTGATGAACGAGCGGGTGATCACCGCGGTCCTGAACAAGGAGAGCCCCGCCATCGCGGAGTCCCGCGCCCTGGACGTGTTATCCACCATTTGGATCCGGAGTATTTACGGGTCCGTTAACCCCGGCCGCGCGTAATGCCGGCGTCGAAAGGAAGAAACCAGATGCCCGACATCAAGACGCTGACTGTGCTCGGTACCGGAGTGCTCGGTTCGCAGATCGCCTACCAGGCCGCATTCCACGGATTCGCCGTTACGGCCTATGACCTTGACGACCAGGCCATCGAAAAGGCCCGCGCCCGTTTCGCGCAGCTCGCCGGCATCTACCGGACGCAGGTGGCCGGCGCCAAGGACGGCCAGGCCGAGGCAGCGCCTGCAAATCTGCGCCTCACCACTGACCTCGGGACCGCCGTCGCCGACGCGGACCTCGTGATCGAGGCCGTTCCCGAACTGCTCGAGCTCAAGCGGGACATCTACCGCAAGCTCGCGGAACTGGCACCTGCGAAGACCATCTTCGCCACCAACTCCTCGACCCTGCTGCCCAGCGACCTCAAGGATGCCACCGGCCGCCCCGACCGTTTCCTCGCCATCCATTACGCCAACAACATCTGGGCGCAGAACATCGCCGAGGTGATGGGCACCACCGATACCGACCCGGCGGTGTTCGACGCCGTCGTCGAGTTCGCCCGTAACAGCGGGCTGGAACCGATCGAGATCAGGAAGGAGAAAGCCGGCTATGTGCTGAATTCGCTGCTGGTTCCACTCCTGAATGCCGCCGCGGGCCTGCTGCTGCAGGGCATCGCCAGCCCGGAAACGATCGACAAGACATGGCGCATCGCCACCGGGGCGCCCACGGGACCGTTCCAGATCTACGACGTCGTTGGCCTCGGTACCGCGTACAACATCGCCGCGTCCTCAGCGGACAGCGGGTCTAAAGCCTTCGCGCAGTACCTGAAGGAGAACTATATTGACCACGGGAAGCTCGGAGTCTCCACGGGCGAAGGCTTCTACACGTACTGAGTCCGCCCGGCGCCTCACGTGGCGCAGTCAACGCTCGTGGCTGGTTTCCAGGACCGTGACGTCGAGGGGCATGCGGTTGGCGCGGCGGAGTCGTCCGGCCAGCAGGTTGCGGACGCCGCGGGTCACCATGGTCGTCCTGGTCAGATCCCGGTACTCGGCGGCGTCGGAGGTGACCAGATCCAGCAGGGGGCGCGCGGCGTCGTCCGGGCCCTGCCCCCACAGCCCGACGACCACCTGCAGCCCACCCAGCCGATGCTCGTACCCGGGCTGGGACGTGACATGCCCCAGCATGTCCGTCGTCACCAGGCCCGGGTTCATGCCATGCACCCGGACACCCGTGCTCCGGGTCTCCCGCCGCAACGTCTCCGTGAACTGGCGGACCCACCGCTTGCTCGACGCATACGCGTTTTGCAGCGCCACCGGCCCCTGGTCACCCTGGCCGTACACGTTGACGAGGTCGCCGTGGCCCTGACGGAGAAACACCGGCAGCGCAACCCGCGACCCGTGGAACGTGCCCAGGATGTTCGTGCGCACCACGCGCGTGAAATCGTCCACCGGGGTTGACGCCGTGGGCCCGTAGACGCCGGACGTTCCGGCGTTGTTGACCCAGATGTCGAGGGTCCCGCGGCTGAGCGCCTCATCGCGCAGGGCCTCGACGTCGGCCAGCTTACCGGTGTCGCACCGCCGTCCGGACACGGCGATACCTTCTGCGAGGAGGCGTTCGACGGCGGCCGCGACGTCGGCGTTCGACCTGGCCGCCAGCACCACCGTCGCTCCCTGATGTCCCAGCAGCCGGGCCATGGCAAACCCCAGGCCGCGCGTAGACCCAGTCACGACGGCCACCCGGCCGCGAAGGACGTCCCGTTGCGAACTCATGGTTCTCTCATACGCGCAGCGGCCGGGGAGAGCAAGAGCCCCGGAACGGATCGTCCTGGGGACAAGAGGGTACATTCTGAGTACATGACTGAAATACGATGGCTTGAAGCGTTCGTCGCGGTTGCCGAAGAACTCCACTTCGGCCGTGCGGCGCTGCGTCTGCATACCTCCCAATCCCCGCTGAGCCAGACGATCCGGAAGCTCGAGGCCGACCTGGGGACGCGGCTCTTTGAACGCAACACCAGAAGCGTGGCGCTCACGCCTGCCGGGCACGCCCTCCTGCCGCGCGCCTACCGCGTGCTTCAGGAAATGCGGCTGGCCCGCGAGGCCGCCCAGACGGAGGTCGCGGGCGTCAGGGGCAAGATCAGGATCGGTTTCTCCGGTGCGGTAAACCATTTGACCCTCCCGCCCCTGACGCGGGCGGTGCGGCGGCGTTACCCGGACATAGAGCTGGACCTCACCAGCAGGGTCCGCACGGCGGACGGGGTGGCCAGCGTCGCAAACGGGACCCTCGACCTCGCCTTCGTAGGCCTTCCCGAATCCCCGGTCCCCTCGGTCATGACCCGGCTCGTTGCCCGTGAAGAAATCGGGGCGGTACTCCCGTTGGATCATCCGTTGGCGCAGGAAAAGTCGATATCCCTGCAATTGCTGGCGGGCGACGACTTCATCTCCCCGCCCATGGACGGCTCGTCCGCCATGACTGAAGTGATGCTGGCGTCCTGCATGGCGGCGGGATTCCGGCCGCATATTGTCCAGGAGTTGTCAGACCCTTACATGGTGCTGACCTTTGTGGCCGCCGGTGTTGGGGTCACCCTGATGAGCAGCGGCATAGCAGGAATCATTCCTTCGGGTGCCACGTATGTAGCCCTGGATCCGCCGCGGCACTACATGAACCATGCCATCGCGTGGTCTTCCGAGAACGATTCCGCCGTGTTGGCGGCCGTGCTCGCCGTCGTCGAAGACATCTTCCCCGACATCCCCACGCTGACCGACATTTAGATCCATAGCAGCATAGTCCTAGACAATTTTAGTCGTGGACTTACAAAGTGGTGCGCGCCACACTGGATGAATAAGCCGCACATCGCGGCGAACCGACCCGCACCGCGGCCGACGTCCGGCCAACCGCGGGGACCGGTTCCGGTTACACGAAGGGAACACCATGTCAGTGCAGACATTGGCGTCAAAACGCCCGCGGAACAACGCCAAGATTGCGGCGGTCTCGGGCTTCGTGGGCAGCGCCCTCGAGTACTACGACTTTTTCATTTTCGGATCAGCGGCGGCGCTGATCTTCGGGAAGCTGTTCTTCGCACCAGGCCCGTCATCCATGCTGTTGTCATTCGCCACTGTCGGCGTCGCGTACATCGCCCGCCCGCTCGGCGCCGTGATCTGCGGGCATCTGGGCGATAAGTTCGGTCGGAAAAAGGTTCTGCTGCTCACCCTCCTGCTGATGGGCACGTCCACCTTCCTGATCGGCTGCCTGCCCACCTACAGCCAGATCGGGATGGCGGCTCCGATCCTCATCGTTGCCCTGCGGCTTCTTCAGGGACTCTCAGCCGGCGGCGAATCACCCGGTTCAAGCTCCCTCACCCTTGAGCACGCGCCCGAACGGAAGCGCGCCTTCTACACGAGTTGGACGATGAGCGGCATTATGTTCGGCATCGTGCTCTCCACCCTCGTCTTCATTCCCGTGGCGTCGATGCCCGAGGATCAGCTGCTTGCCTGGGGCTGGCGCATCCCCTTCCTCGCCAGCGCAGTCGTTACCGTCATCGCGTTCGTGCTCCGGCGCCTCCTCGAAGAGCCACCGGTATTCGCGGAAGTCAAAGAGCACGACGAAGTAGTCAAAATCCCCCTTGTCACCCTGTTCCGGCACCACTGGGTCACCGTCATCCGCGTCACCGCGATGTCGCTGTTCACCATCATCAACACCATCATTAACGTCTTCGCACTCTCGTACGCCACATCCGTTGTGGGGGTGGAAAAGGGAGTGATGCTGACCGTCATAGCAGTTGCCAACCTTGCCGCAGTCGGAATGGGCCCGCTCGCAGGCATTCTTTCCGACCGGATCGGCCGCAAACCAGTCTTCGTCTCCGGCCTGGTCCTGCAGATCGGCATGATCTATGTGTTCTTCGCTGCCCTGTCAGCCGCGAATGTTCCCCTGATCTTCCTCACCGGTATCCTGCTGATCGGAGTTGCCTACACCGGTTCAAACTCCATCTACCCCGCCTACTTCCCGGAGCAGTTCCCGGTCAAGGTCCGCTACTCGGGTATGGCCATCAGTCTTATGTTCGGCCTGCTTCTTGCCGGATTTGCCCCGGTGATTTCCGAACTGCTGATCGGTGGCAACAAGGCCAACTGGGTTCCTGTCGCAACGTTTGCGGCAGTGGCCTGCTTCATCTCCGCGATCGCAGCACTCACCGGGCCTGAGACGTTCAAGACGCCGACGGCGATGCTGGGAGTGAAGAAATCCGACGCCCGTTTCAGGGCGCCGTCATCCGTCACACCGGATTCCGCTGGCGCAGATGCCACCGCAGTGAAGGTACAGGCGTGAGCCAGCAAACCCTGGCGGGCACCTGGGACTTTCATCCCCGTGACCCTGACATCAGCCACCGGTTCGTTGTGGGCCTGCTCGGCGCCGGCATCGGCGGCTCACTCACCCCGGGCCTCCATGAAGCGGAAGCGGACAGCTTGGGCCTGGCCTACTCCTACCGCGTCATCGACCTCGACACCATAGGCCAGCAGGCGGACCGGTCCGCCGCAGTGGTCAGAAGTGCAGCCGACCTGGGATACGACGGGCTCAATGTCACCCACCCGAGCAAGCAACTCGTGCAGGACGGTCTGGACGCGCTCTCCCCGGATGCCCGCATCCTCGGCGCCGTGAACACCATCACCTTCCACGACGGTAAAGCAGTCGGCCATAACACCGACCACACCGGCTTCATCGGCGGCTTGCGGTCCGGCCTGCCGGGTGCCGCGACAAACTCGGTGGTGCAGATCGGTGCCGGGGGAGCCGGAGCGGCAGTAGCTTTCGGGTTACTCCGCGCCGGAGCCCAGCGCCTGGTCATTGCGGACATCGAGCCGGCCCGGGCCGAAAGCCTCGCGGCCCGGCTGGCCCCGCACTTTCCGGACAGCGAGGTGACGGTGGCCCGGACGGACTCGCTCTCCGGGAGCCTCCGGGAGGCCGACGGTTTGGTGAATTCAACGCCAATCGGCATGGTCGGCCACCCCGGTGTTCCCTTGGACCTGGACCTCCTCCACCCGGGGCTATGGGTGGCAGACGTCATCTACCGGCCCCTCGAAACCCAGTTGATCCGGGCCGCGCGTGAGCGGGGCTGCGCCGTCCTCGACGGCGGACGAATGGTCGTCGGACAGGCGGCCGCAGCCTTCCAGCTCTTCACCGGCATCCCGGCCGATGCCGACCGCATGCTGGCCACCTTCCGCGAAGCCGCCTCCTGAGCAGCCCCGTGACAACTCACAGCAGCACACGCCAAGAGCCCGAGAGAACCATGATCCCAGGGACACTACCCAGCACCGTCGCAGAGTCCCGCTGCCTTGTGATCGGTGCGGCCAGTGGCATCGGACGGGCCACAGCGGCGCAACTGAGGGCGTCCGGCGCTGCCGTCGTCGGAGCGGATCTCCCGTCTGCCCACTGGCCCGCTGAATCAGCCGGCTCAACACTCGCCATGGACGTCACGGACCCCTCATCCGTTGCTGCCGCCGTTTCCGCGGCCGGACAGCAGATGGGCGGCCTGGACGCGGTGGTGAACTGCGCAGGCATCCTCGGGCCGGTGGCCTCGGCCCTCGCGGTGTCGGTCGAAGATTTCGAACGCATCGTGAAGATCAACCTGACAGGAGCCTTCATCGTCTCCCAGGCTGTTTTGCCGGGGATGGCTGAAGCAGGCTACGGGCGGCTGCTTCACATTTCGTCCACGGCGGGCAAGGAAGGTGTCATCAACATGCCCGCGTACTCGGCCAGCAAAGCCGGCATTCTGGGCCTCGTCAAATCACTCGCCAAGGAGTTCGCGCTCTCCGGCGTCACCGTCAACGCCCTCGCCCCGGGCAATGTGATCACCCCGCTCTTCGACGAAGTCCCGGCAGAACAACAGGCGGCGCAGGCCGCCAGGATCCCGATGGGCCGGTTCGGGACTCCCGCTGAGGCCGCCTCGCTCATCGAATTCATCATTTCGCCGGCCGCCTCCTATACAACCGGCTTTGTTTTCGACCTTTCGGGCGGTCGGGCCACCTACTAGCCCCCGGCCACCCGGCATCACAGCTTCCCACCACCAGCATCAGAAAGATGGCCCTTCCGATGACCACCTCATCACCCGTCACCACCCGCACCCTCCGCGTCGGAATCGCAGGATGCGGGGCGATCTCCCGCAACCATCTGGAGGCATTCCGCGCCTTGGATGACGTAGAAATCGTGGGGGTCTGCGATATCGATCCGGACCGCGCCCGCAAGACTGCCGCCGCATGGGGCGTCACAGCCGCCGTGGAGACAGTCCACGAACTCCTGGCCCTGGACCTTGACGTCGTCTCGGTCTGCACACCGCACCCCACCCACGAAGAGGTTGTGCTGCAGGCCGCAGCGGCCGGAGTCCACATCCTCTGCGAAAAGCCAATCGCCATCGAACTCGCATCAGCGGAGCGCATGGTGAACGCCTGCGACGACGCCGGAGTGACGCTAGGCGTCCTCTTCCAGCGCCGGTTCTGGCCGGCAGCCCAGCGCATCCGTGCAGCGATCGACGACGGGACGTTGGGCCGGCCCATCATGGGCCAGTGCTCGGTCATGCTGCATCGCGATCCTGACTACTACTCCCGGGATGCCTGGCGGGGGACGTGGGCCAACGACGGCGGCGGCGTACTCATGACCCAGGCAATCCACTACATCGACCTGCTGCAGTGGTTCATGGGGGACGTCGCCGAGGTGTACGGCAAGATCAACACGTTCAAACACGGCCGGCACATCGAAGTTGAAGATTCGGCGACGGCCGTCATCACGTTCACCTCCGGCGCCATGGCCACCCTGGAAGCCTCGACGGCGGCGTCCCCGAGCCTCGGCGTGCAGATCCGCGTTACGGGGGAGACCGGCGCCTCTGCGTCCCTGACTGAATTCCCCGAGGGCAGTGACGGACGTGTCGATCTGTGGGCGGCGGCGGGCTCCATCAGCACTGAGCCGGCCCACCCCGAAGGCGTTGACCCGAACGTGGGTCTGGCCACCATCAACGGCCAGCTCATCCCGCACCACACCGCCCAGGTCCGCGATTTTGTCCAGGCACTCCGGGACGGCCGCGACCCGGCCATCACGGGCCAGGACGCCACGAAGGCCTTACGGATACTGCTGGCCGTTTACGAATCGTCCCGGACGGGTGTGCCCGTCCGCTTCTCGCGGCTGGCCGAAAACACACGAACCCTCGCACCGGTTGCGGGCTAAGGAACAACGATGGAACAGAACACACGCCATGCCGCGCGGCCCCTGACACTGGGCCGCAACGGCCGGACCCCCAGGACCCTCCGCAACCGGCTCGCCTCCGCTCCCATGGAACGCAACTATGGCACCACGGACGGCAGGATCACCGAGCAGTACATCGACTACCTGGTGACCCGCGCCAGGGCGGGACTTGGCCTCGTCACCACCGAGGCCACCTTTGTCCGCGCCGACGGCAAGGGCCGCACCCACCAGCTGGGCCTGCACAACGACACAGTGATCCCTGGCCTCCGCAAGCTCACCGTCGGGCTGCACGCAGAAGGCGCCCTGGCCGCCGTCGAAATTAACCACGGCGGGCGCACCGCCCAAAGCGCCCTCTCCGGGTTCAAGAACATTGCCCCCTCGCCGGTGCCCTGTGAGGTCGCGGGCGGCGAGGTCCCCCGGGAACTGACCATCGCCGAGTGCCTTGAGGTCGTAGAGGCCTACGCCCAGGCTGCCCGCCGGGCTGTGGCCGCCGGCTTTGACGTCATTAACATTCACGGCGCCCACGGCTACCTGATCCATCAGTTCATGTCGCCGGTCTCCAACCACCGCACGGACCAATTCGCTGCACCGGAGCACTTCATGAACCTGGTCATCGATGCCGTGCGGGCTGCAGTCCCGGACACCATTGTGGGCATGCGCGTCTCCGTGGTGGAGGGCCCTGAGGAGGGACTCTCAGCAGAGCAGCAGTTGGCCGTCATCGCCAAAGCCCATCTGGAGCACCTGGACTTCCTGGACATCTCCGCGGGCAGCTACGAGGCTGGGGAATGGATCGTCCAGTCGGGCGAGTGGAAGCCGGGCATTCTCGCCGATTACGCCAAGGCATACCGCCAGTTCGGCCTTCCGCTTGGACTGGCCGGCCGGCTGAATTCGCCGGACATCATCGAGGAAGTGCTTCGCGGGGGAACCTGCGACTTTGTCAGCCTGGCCCGGGCCATCCACGCCGATCCCGCCTTTGTCGGCGGTGTCCTGCATGGCGAACGCTACCGCCCCTGCATCGCCTGCAACGTCTGCATCGACAACCTCGGACTTGGACAAGTCACCTGCACTGTCAACCCGGCCGTGGGACGTTCACGGATCCCCGTCCCAACACCCGCGGTGCGTGACGGCGCCCGCGTGGTGGTGGTGGGTGCCGGTCCCGCCGGCCTCACCGCAGCCCGCGAACTTGCCGAAGCAGGTGCGAAAGTGACCGTGCTCGACGACGGTGCCCGGCCTGGCGGGCAGTTCGCCCTCGCGGAGCGGATGAAGTCCACCCCTGACTTCCACCGTTTCGCGCAATGGTCTGCGGAGGAAAATGCCCGGCTCGGCGTGGACGTCCGGGTGGGCACGCACGTGGACACCACCGACATCGCCGGGCTGGTCCGCGAAACCGCCGCGGACGCCGTCGTGCTCGCTACCGGCGGGCTCCGGCCGGCCGCAGGGTTCCTGGGTGAAGACTCGGCCAACGTCCAGGATGTCCGCGAATGGCTCGCCGGCCACCCCGAGGTCCTCGACGGGAACATGCCCAACAGCGCCGCCGTACCTGACGCCGTGACCCTTTGGGGCGCCGATTCCGTCGCCATGAGTGTTGCGGACACACTGGCGGACCGCGGCGCGGCGGTCCTGCTGGTGGGCCCGCAGGAGACCATCGCGCCGGAATCCGGCCGCAGGGCCAAGATTCTGGCGGTGCCCCGGCTCGAAGCCTACCCCCGGGTGCGGATCCGGCTTGGCTCAACGGTTGAAGAGTATGACGGCGCCCGGGTGCGGATCAGCGGTCCGGGCCTTCCACACGCGGGCGAATGGCTGGACGCGCCGGGGCCCCTCCTGGTGTCACGGTCGGTCGTTCCGCTGAACGGCTCGGTACCGGCACCGGTCCGCGACGCGGAACTCAGCCAAGCAGCCGGCGTGCCGGTGACGCTGGCCGGGACCGTGGTGGACCAGACGCCGGCCATCGCATCCAATGCCGTCAAGAGCGGTTACGACGCGGCACAGCGCGTGGCCGCCCTGCTCGCGCCCGGCGCCACGGACAGCACCGAACTGACCCTGAACGGAGCACAGTCATGACCCGCAATACTGCCCGGCTCGTGGGCCTCGCCCAGCTGTCCTTGCTGAGCGCCGCACCGCCGGACCTTGTCGGCATCGCGGCAGAAGCCGGCTTTGACTTTGTTGGCGCCCGTGTGCGTCCGGTGACGCCCGCGGAACGGCCCTACGATCTGCAGCCGGGTTCGCCGATGCTGCGGGAGACCCTGGCCCGAATGCGGGACACCGGAGTGAGCGTACGGGACATTGAATTCCTGCTGCTCGATGGCAGCGACCAGCGGGAAGCCTGGCTGCGGATGATGGCAGCCGGCCAGGCCCTGGGGGCCAGCTCGCTCACCGTCGCCGGAGCCGATCCGGACAGCGCCCGGCTGGTCCACACCCTGGCCCGGATGGCTGAGGACGGCCGTGGCTTCGGAATCACCCCCACCCTTGAAGCGATCTCCTATCAGCCCGTTGCCTCGATCACGCAGGCAGCGGACATCGCCCGGCAGTCCGGCTGCCACATCGTGGTGGACACCCTGCATTTCAGCCGCTTCAACGGTGCCGGGGCCGCTGGCCAGTGGGAAGAGCTGCACGCCAACGCAGACCTTGTGCCGCTGCTCCAGCTGTGCGACGGACCGGGGAAGCGGCCAACCAGCCGCGAGGAGCTCGTCATTGAATCCCGCTCGGAGCGGGAAATCCCCGGTGCGGGCGAATTTGCGCTTGCGAAGATGGTGGCGGCACTTCCGCCGCGCCTGGCGGTGAGCGCGGAGGCACCCTCGGACCGGCGTGTGGCTGAACTCGGCGAACTCGAGTGGGCGCGCCGGCTCAAGTCCGGTGTGGATGCGGTGCTGGCGGCCGCCGGCACTTTGCGGGAAACAAAGAACCTCCACACGGCGGGCGCGAAATGAACGGCACCACGGAAGAGACCACGACGGCGGAACTGACCCCGGGAGTGCGCATCCCGCTCATTGGCCTGGGAACGTGGCCACTGACGGGCGAACAGGCCGCCGCGGCGGTGTCCCAGGCCATCGCCAGCGGCTACCGGCACATCGACACGGCCGAAAACTACGCCAATGAGGCCGCCGTGGGGGAGGGCATCCGCCGCAGCGGAATCGAGCGCGGGCAACTGTTCCTCGCCACCAAGTTCAACACCGGGTGGCACAGCAGGACGGGAGTGCGCCATGCCTTCGATGAAGCCGTCCGGCGCCTCGGCACGGACTATCTTGACTTGTTCCTGGTGCACTGGCCCAACCCCGCCCAGGGTCGTTTCGTTGAAGCCTGCCACGGGCTGCAGGAACTCGTTGACGAGGGCTCCCTCCGGGCCTGGGGTGTCTCAAACTTCAAGCCCGCCCACCTCAGGCTTGTCCAGGACGCAGGCCTGGACGTCCCGCTGAACCAGGTCCACATCGATCCCGAGCACGGCCAGCCCGGTCAACTTGCGTACCACCGCGAGCACGGGATCCTCACCGCCGCCTACAGCCCCCTGGGCCGCAACGGCAGCTTCCTGGGCCACCCGGCCGTCATCGGCCCCGCCACGGATCTTGGCAAGACACCAGCTCAAATCGTCCTGCGCTGGCACGTCCAACACGGCCGCGTCGCGATACCGAAGTCCGCGAACCGCCAACGCCAATGCGAAAACCTCGACGTCTTCGGCTTTGCCCTGACACAGGCACAACTCGATGCGATTGACGCACTCGAAACCGGTGCACCGCCGCGCCTTGATTCCGACACCTACTTCCACTGAGAAAGCACTGAAATGACTACACCCTCGCATACTCCGCCTGCCCGACCGAGCGTGGACTGTGATGTCCTGGTCATCGGCTC
>NZ_AUPJ01000479.1:0-4751 GCF_000427315.1 Arthrobacter sp. TB 26 | reverse complement strand
GGCGGCCTTTCCGCCGCCGTGACCGCCGCCTACCACGGACTGAAAGTTGTGGTTGTTGAAAAGGCCGACGTGTGCGGCGGCGCCACGTCGTGGTCCGGCGGGTGGGCGTGGACCCCCGGAAACCCGCTGGCGAAAGCCGCGGGAGTGAACGAGGACCGCGAACTTTTCCGCACCTACCTGCGACACCGCCTCGGCAGGCATTACCAGGAAGACCGGGTGGACGCATTCCTTGAAGCGGCTCCGCACATGGTGGGCTTCTTCCAGAACAAAACCAGCCTCCAGTTCGTGCCCGGAGCCAAGATCAACGACATCTACGGCAGCACACCCGGCGCGGGAACCGGGAACCGTTCGGTGGGGCCCAAGCCGTTCAACGCCCGCCGGATCAAGCCAGGGCTTCGCGCGAAGATGCGCCACCAGCTCTATGAGACCTCCTTCCTGGGCATGGGCATCATGGCAGGACCGGACCTTACCAAGTTTCTCTCCGCCTCCCAGGGCAACGTGCAGGGACTGTTCCATGCAGGCTGGCGGGTGGGCCTGCACGTCCTGGACCTCCTCACGCACCGGCGCAACATGCAGCTCGTCAACGGAACTGCGCTCACCGGCCGGTTGCTGAAGTCCGCTGACGACCTGGGGGTGGACATCCGCGTCTCCACCCCCGCAAAACACCTGCTCACCGACGAGTCAGGCAACGTGACCGGCGCCGTCGTCCATTCCCCTGCGGGTGAGCTGCAGATCAGGGCGTCCCGCGGCGTCGTCCTCGCCGCCGGCGGGNGGTTCCCCAACGACGTCGACCGCCGCAACGAGCTGTTCCCGAAGACCCCGACCGGCCGCGAGCACTGGACGCTGGCCCCGAAGGAGACCACGGGTGACGGCATCACCATGGCGCAGGCCGTGGGCGCCCGCTTCGACACCGATCTGGAGTCCCCGGCAGCATGGTGCCCGGTCTCCCTGGTCCCGTACCGGACAGGACGCACCGGAACATTCCCGCACATCATGGACCGGGCCAAGCCCGGCAGCATCGGAGTCCGCCGGGACGGCAAGCGCTTCGTCAATGAGGCCAACGGATACTACGACTACGTCGAGGGACTGCTCAAAGCCACCCCTGAGGGCGAACCGGTCGAGGCCTGGCAGATCGCCGACGCCGCATTCGTCCGGAAGTTCCCGCTGGGCATGGCCAAGCCGCTTCCGGTTCCGCTCTTCCCCTACCTGCGCTCGGGGTACCTGAAGAAGGGCAACACCCTCGAGGAACTTGCCGAAGCGTGCGGCATCGATCCCAGTGCCCTGGCTGCCACCGTTGAAGAGTTCAACGACAACGCCCGTAAGGGTGTGGATCCCGACTTCAACCGCGGCGCCAGCGCATTCAACCGTTACGGCGGTGACCCGAAGAACACGCCCAACCCCTCACTGCGCGCCCTGGAGAAGGGACCGTTCTATGCCGTAAAAATAGTCCCTGGATCGTTTGGCACCTTCGCTGGCCTCGCCGCAGATTCCCGCGCACGGGTGCTGGACAACGCTGGCCGGCCCATCAAGGGCCTTTACGTGGCAGGCAATGACCAGGCCTCAATCATGGGCGGGCACTACCCGGCTGGCGGCATCAATCTCGGCCCCGCCCTGACATTCGGCTACATCGCCGGGAGGCACATCGCCAACGCCTCGCACTATGAGGACGACGGCACTCCGGCCCCGGAAACCGTCGGGACCGAAGGCGCAACGGACAGACAGAGCACTCCGGCGTGACCCTCTTTGCTGCTGAACATGGTTCGCGAGACCACCAGTGCGGGCAGGTCTTACTCCAACGCCATATGCTGTGACGGCAACCATTACGAGCACCACGGAAAAACCAGGGGGACCCATGTCGACCAGCCAGTACGGACCACAAAATGCCTATCGGAACCAGGATCTGCAGCCAGTGACGATGGGGCAGTTGCGCTGGTACATGGAGGGCATGCGGCACGCCCGGCTGGCCACGGTTTTTGGCATCCTGTCGATCTTCAGCCTGGGGGCCTTGTTTGGGCCGCTGGCCATCGCCCGGGCGAAGAAGGCTGAGGCTTTCGGGGTGCCTGCGCCGGAAGGGCGGGTGCTCGGCTGGGTGGGGATTAGTTTGTTCATCCTGTGGGTGGTGTTCTTCATCGCCTACCTGGCGCTGATCATCACCCTCATCGGGAGCCTCCCGGACTCGGGCCGAACGGCCGCGTAGACGGACGTGGCATGACTACTCATTGTGATCAGGCTTCTTGGTCATGGACTCCGGCGGCGGCGGGAATTCCGCGGCGGGATAGAGCCCGGCGACCTGCAGCATGTAGTTGGCCCACTGCGGGCCCGCGAGCATGTAGCCGTCGATGCTCTTGTAGAACTTGCCGTTGACGGTGACGTTCTGGCCTGGCCGTTTCTGGCCTTCCAGGGCGTCGCCGAAGAACGACGCCGTGGAAATGCCGGACGTGTAGCCAACCACCCAGGTGGCGCCGTTGGTATTGGACGTGCCCGTCTTGGCCGCGACCGGGAAACTGCTGTGGACTTTGGGTTTAATGTAGACGCCGGACCCCTTTTTCAGCACGTCCTGCAGAACGGAGTTCACCCCCCGGGCAACGTTGGGCTTGATGGCATCGCGGCAGGACGTGGTCTCGGCCGGAAGATTCTTCCCCGCCGCGTCGGTCACTTCCACAATGGCGACCGGCTCGCAGTACGTGCCGTCATTGGCGAACGTCGCAAACGCGTTGGCCAGAATGAGCGGTGCCACACCAATCGCCCCCAGCAGGTTGCCCAGTTGATGCATGTTGACCTGTGCGTTATCAAGGCCGCTGTGGAGTCCCACGGCATCCACCGTCTTCTGGATGCCGCAGAAATCAAGCTGGGCGGCCTCCGCGAAGGTGGCGGTGTTGATGGAGTTGTAGACCCCGTAGTCGACGCGCATCTTGCGGTAGTAGCCGGCGTCGTTGTTCTGTAGGTCGTCCGCCGCGCCGCGGTTCCTCTCCTTCGTGTTGAAGGCGCCGAGGACCTTGCCGCAGCTGGATTTCCACTTGAAATCGAGTGGATACGACCGCCGGGAGGCGTCCACCGTCTCGGCCAGGGATTTGCCCTCCTTGAGCCATTCCGCCAGCGTGAACGGTTTCATGGTGGACCCGGGCTGGAACCCGCCGGCGCCGTTCAGGTCATTGCCCTTGGCGTCCTTCGAATCGACATTGAAGTTCAGCTGGGTATCGAACTTCCCGGGTTCGGGGAGGAACACGGTGTTTTGCGCCATGGCCAGGATCTTCCCCGTCCCCGGTCCGATGGAGACCAGCGCCGCGCCCCACTTGTCCGGGTTGGCCCCGGCCGTGGCATCGACCTGTTCCTGCGCGGCCGCCTGCAGCCGGCTATCCAGCGTCGTGGTGATGGTCAGGCCGCCGCGGTAGAGCTTCCGCACCCGGGAAGCGAGGTCGACGCCGTACGCCGGGTTGTTCAGGATCAGGTGGGACACGTAGTCGCAGAAGTACGGTGCCATCTCCGCGCCGGCACAGCCCTGCTTCCCAGGCGTGACGGCGAGTTCCACCCCTGTAGCGACGGCGGCGTCGTAGTCAGCCTGGGAGATCCGGCCGAGGGTGAGCATGGCGTCGAGGACCTGGTTGCGCCGCTGGATGGCGTTGTCGGGATGGACTGCCGGGTTGTAGAAGCTGGGGCTTTTCACCAGGCCGGCGAGGAGGGCGGCCTGCGGCAGCGTCAGGCTCTTGGCAGTGGTGCTGAAGAAGTGGCGCGACGCCGCCTCAATGCCGTAGGCATCCCGGCTGAAAAACACGATGTTCAGGTAACCCTCAAGGATCTGGTCCTTGGTGTACTTCTTCTCCAGTTCGATGGCGAGCCGCATTTCGCGGACCTTGTCGGCAATGGTCTTCTGCCCATTGAGGACAATCCGATCGCCCTTGTCCGCCGACATCAGTGACTCGTTGAGGACGTTGGTGACGTACTGCTGGGTCAGGGTGGACGCGCCCTGCCGGCCGCCACTGGTCAGGTTCGACGCGAGGGCGCGCAGGATTCCCTGTCCGTCGATACCCCCGTGTTCGTAGAAGCGCCGGTCCTCGATGGCGACAATCGCGTCCTTGATGTACGGCGACATCTGGTCCAGCCCGACTTTCACCCGGTTCTCCGCGTAGAAGGTGGCGATCGTCTTGCCGTCCGCGGTGAGGACCGTGGTGGACTGCGACGGCGAATCGACCGTCAGTTCCGCGGGCAGGTTGTTGAACATCGTGACCGATTCCCTGAGGGCAACGCCGGCCCCGGCGACGGCGGGGACCAGGAGGCTGGCGGCAAGTACGCCGCAGAGTGCGCTCACCGTGAAGTATCCGAGCACTCTTCGGAGGGCCGCGCCCAGTGTCGATCCGGTTCGTCCCATGCGCTGACCGTAGGGGAGTTCCGTCAGCCGGCGCCTCACCCGAACCGGATGGTCCGGGCGTCAGCTGCGCCGGCAGGTGTTGAGTGTCGCACGTGGGCGTAGTAGCGTGACGGAACCTGTCAACATTCATCACACAAACTCGGGAGTGGTTATGGCATATGTGACACGTGGTCTGGTGGCCGTCACGGCGGTCCTGGCCCTGACCGTGACGGGCGGAGCCGTCGCCGCCCCCGCGTTCGCCGATCCGCGGGAAACGGTGCAGGACTCGACCGCCACCGGGTACGGCGGTGCCGTGAGCACCGTGGACCCGGAGGCATCCGCTGCGGCGATCGAAGTCCTCCGCAAGGGCGGCAATGCGGCGGATGCCGCCGTCGCGGCAGCCGCG
>NZ_AUPJ01000478.1 GCF_000427315.1 Arthrobacter sp. TB 26 | reverse complement strand
GCCGGGATCGGCGGTGGCGGCTACTTCGTGTTCTATGACGCAAAGACGGGCGAGGTGGGCACCATCGACGGCCGCGAGACCGCGCCGGCAGGAATGCAGCACGACGCGTTCATCGACCCGGAGACCAGCCAGCCGTACCCCTTCACGCCGGACCTTGTCACGAGCGGCGTCTCCGTTGGCGTCCCCGGCACACCGGCCACCTGGCAGCGGGCCCTCGACCGGTGGGGCACTGTCAGCCTCGGCGACGCCCTCAAGCCGGCTATCAAGGTGGCGACCCGCGGCTTTGTGGTCGACGAGACGTTCCGCCAGCAGACCCTCGACAACAGGTCCCGGTTCGCGGCCTTCACCTCGACGAGCAATCTCTTCCTGCCCGGCGGGGACGCTCCCGCCGTCGGCAGTGTTTTCCAGAACCACGACCTCGCCGAGACCTACCGGCTCCTCGCCAAGAGCGGGACGGGCAGCTTCTACGGTGGCCC
Organism: Arthrobacter sp. TB 26; assembly: GCF_000427315.1. Classification (GTDB taxonomy): domain Bacteria; phylum Actinomycetota; class Actinomycetes; order Actinomycetales; family Micrococcaceae; genus Arthrobacter. Next base: position 5,389 of record NZ_AUPJ01000478.1, on the reverse strand, counting down.
CCTCGCGGCCGAGATCGCGGCTACGGTCCAGGCCCCGCCCAAGACTGCCACGACACCGCTGCCTGTCCCGGCCGGTTCCCTGACGACGGCGGATCTCGCCGCATACCGTCCCCTGGATCAGGCGCCGACGCATGTGGACTACCGAGGCCTGGACGTCTACGGCATGGCGCCGTCCAGCAGCGGCGGCACCACGGTGGGGGAGGCGCTGAACATCCTGGCGCCGTCCAATCTCTCCGAGCAGTCCACGCCCGGCGCCCTGCATCACTACCTTGAGGCGAGCGCGCTGGCCTTCGCGGACCGCGGCAAGTACGTGGGCGACCCCGCGTTCGGCAGCGTCCCCACCGCCGCGCTCACCGACCCGCTGTTCGGCAAGGAGCGCGCCTGCCGGATCGACCCGCTGCACGCGGCGGTGAAGCCCGTCGCCCCGGGGAACGTCTCAACGTACGACGGCGTGTGCCCGGCTGCCGCCGTGGCACCGGCCGACGAGAAGGACACCGAGAACATCTCGACCACCAATATGACGGTCGCGGACAAATGGGGGAACGTGGTCGAGTACACGCTCACGATCGAGCAGACCGGCGGGTCCGGCATGGTGGTCCCCGGCCGCGGCTTCCTGCTCAATAACGAACTCACCGACTTCTCCACCGTGTATAGCGAGACGGACCCGAACCGTATCCAGGCGGGCAAGCGTCCGCGCTCGTCCATGGCCCCGACCATCATCCTCAGGGAGGGCAAGCNCGCACTCGGCTCGCCCGGCGGATCGACGATCATCACCACCGTCCTGCAGACGATCCTGAACCGGGTGGACATGGGCATGACCATCTCCGAGGCCATTGCGGCACCGCGTGCGTCGCAACGGAACACCAAAACTGTCACGGCCGAGCCGGCGTTCATCGACGCATACGGGACCGAGTTGGCAATGCTGTACGGCCATCAGTTCACGGCGTCGGGTGATGCGTTCACCTCGGCAGCGGAGATCGGTGCCGCAACCGCCATCGAGTTCGCGCCCGACGGCGGAATGGTCGCCGCCGCCGAACCCGTGAGACGCGGCGGCGGATCGGCGATGGTACTCAACCCGGCGCCGAGGCCATGAAACGCGCCGGGGAGTGTCAGGTGCCGGGACTCACAAAGACGGGAGAGCGACCTATCTCGTGGTGCTGCATCCATGCAAGCATGGGGGCACACCGAAAAAGCAGAGTGAGGAGACTCGATGCAATCCAACGACCTGCTGCTGGACGCCTTCGGCCGGATCCGCGAGACCGTGGCCGCCACTCTTGACGGGGTCGACGGCGAAACCCTGCTCCGGCGGCCTGCGGGCAACGGAAACTCGATGGCGTGGCTGATCTGGCATCTCGGCCGGGTGGAGGACGCGCAGCTCGCCTCCGCCGCCGGCCTGGAACAGGTCTGGACCGCGCAGGGTTTCGCGGGCCGCTTCAATTTGCCGTTGCCCGAACGCGACACTGGCTACGGCCATTCAACAGAGAAGGTGGACGCTGTGAAGGTCCCGCCGGAGCTGCTGGTCGAATACTACGACGCCGTTCACCGGCAGACAGTGACGTTCCTGGAAACCCTCGCCGACGCGGACTTTGACCGCATCGTCGACACCCGCTGGGATCCACCTGTCACGCTCGGAGTGCGGCTGGTCAGCACTATTGCCGATTGCCTCCAGCACGTGGGTCAGGCCGCCTACGCCAGGGGCCTGAACCCCGCCCGCGCAGACTAGGGCACGCCGGTGCCGCGAGTGCCGGCGTCGGCGTCAATGGCCGCGGCAACCAAGCGGTCGAAACTCGCGGTCCCGCTCTCCGGAGGCTCGACGGTGAACACCGCAAACCATTTCTCCGGGGTATTCTTCGCCACCGATGCAACCCGTTCCACGTGCAGGTTGAGCCCGGGGACCCCGCTCACGGCGAGCGGCAGCCGCTCGCCGCTGCTGACCAGTCGCCGCAATTCCTTGACCGACAATTGGTCGTCACGTGTGTTGGTCACCTCGGCGATGGTGTCGTTAATCCTCTTGGTCAGGCCCTGCATGAAGGTTCGCTGATTTGAGACGGTGGGTACCGTAAGAATGGCCGGAAACACGACCATAAACAGTGCAACAGCACTCAAACTTCTGAGACCGGACATAAAGATCATCAGGAACAGGCAGAGAATCAGACCCAGGACACTGAGGATCACGAACCTGACCACGGGATTGTCGCCCGGCGTCTTTGACCATCGCACAAGGGCCACGGTGCTCCTGCGGGGCTGGGCGTGCAGTGGATTTTCCATGGTTAGTACCCCTTCACTTCGATCAGTGCTTCGGCCAGGATGACTGCCTCGCGTGCTTCTTTGAGATCGCTCAGCAGGCCCATGTCCGGCAGTGCTGAGGTGGCAACGGTTGCGCCGGTGAGTGCAGAAAAGATGCTGCTTAACTTCTCGCGGTCCTGGGCAAGCATCCGGGACGAATTCAACTTCACCCGGCTCAGTTCAAGCTCCAGCAGCGACTTGTCGATCGCCTCGCGACGCCCTTGCATGACCGAAAGTTTGTCCGTGACGCGCTGGACGCGGCCGCGAAGCATGGATTCCATCTGAATCGCCATGTCGTGGAGCTCGCGGAGTGCGGTGTACGACTCTGGCGACCCGGAGTGCGTGGCGAGCTGCCCACTGACGTAATGACGGCGTCGTTCCCATTCTCGGACGGCGGATTCGTGGGGTTCCACGAGCAAAGATACGGCAGCCAGGGCCTTGTCCAACGAGCCCGCCCGTGTGCTCAGGCTTGTTGTTGCGGCGTCCAGCCTCGACAGGAATGAGTCGTAGTTATCATGAGGCCGGGTGCCGTCGGCGTTCATGTGACGCTCGCACGCTGTGGTGCCGCGATGCCCACGCAATCCCGCCCAGGGCGGTGCGACTTCCCTCGCCGAATGGTGCCCCCAACTCTCATGGCAAGAGAATAGAGGCTCCGGGCGCGTTGTCATAGGGTCCGTCCCCCGTTGGTTCCTGGAACGAGGAGCGCCGGGGCAATCGTGCGCACCTTGACACTGACTTTCGCGCTCGCAGACACTAAAAGGTCCAGGCTGCTCACTGAGGCTAGGGAATGGAAAAACAAATGACCAGTACAGGTTCGTTCGTGATTGTGGTTGGTTTTGACGGTTCCGAGAATTCCCGAAATGCCCTGAGGTGGGGTATTGACGAGGCCAAACAGCGCAGCGGCGAGATTCGTCTCATCACGGCCTGGAGCAAACCGCCGCTCGCCTGGTATCCGGCGCTGCTGGAAACGGCCGCCGGCGAAGTCGTGACGGAAGATTCTCCGCGGCAAGCAGCTGAGACGTTGCAGGCTGCGGCACTGAAGGCCGCTGAGGATGAGGGGGTGTCTGCCACCGGCGAGATCGTCCACAACGATTCGGCGGCGTCAGCCCTTCTGGACGCCGCCCAAGGGGCGGATCTCGTGGTGGTTGGTTCGCGCGGTCACGGCGGATTTCCCGGTCTGCACCTGGGCTCGGTGGCGACGCAGATCGTCAATCATGCCCCGTGCCCCGTCCTTGTCGTCCGCCCCAAGGCCTCGTGAGGGCGGCAGCCGTTGTAACGTTTCGGGGGACGGCCTACGATGTGGCTGCAGCCCCACTCTGGGGACCAACTCCGGGACCTGCCCTCACGGGTTCAGACACATCTTCCGATGCCCGGGTCCTGGACAGTACGGGACGGGAAAGACCATGGCCAAGTATCTGTTTGAAGCGAACTACGTGGGAGAGGGCATCAAAGGCCTCATGCGCGAAGGTGGCACGAAGCGCCGCGATGCGCTCGTCGAAGCGCTCAAATCCGTAGGAGGCTCGCTCGAGTGCTTCTACTACGCCTTCGGGGAGACCGACGTGCTGGGGGTCTTCGAGGTTCCGGGGCCGGCAGACGCCGCGGCCCTTTCCCTCATGATCAATGCCACAGGCTCCGTCAACGTGCGTCTGAAGCCGCTGATGACGCCGGAGGACCTTGACGAAGCAGCAAAGAAGACCCCGTCCTACCGGGCCCCCGGGCAGTAGGTCGGCCAGCTATTTGGCGTCGTCCGGGCTGCTGTCCAACTCTTCGAACCGGCTGAGCTGGAGGCGGGTGGCGTCGCTGTCACCGTCCGGCAGGGCATCGCCATGCCGGTGGATGACCTTCCACTCGCCGTCCTCGCGCCGGAACACGGTGGTCACCCTCAGCGCGTAGGGCAGTGGCTCCGCGCCGCCGATCGACGCCGTCGTGTGCTCGATGCCCACAAGGTAGCCAAGGTCGCCGCTGGCACCGGCCGCGATGACTTCGTAGTCAAAGGACGTGCAGTCCGAAAATTGGGATGCCAGATGGTCAAAAGCCGGCGCCACTCGGTCGCGTCCGATTTTAGTCATGACAGCACCGAACAGCGTCACCGGATCATTGCCTGACCACATGGCTTTCCGTGGTTCCGCGTCGCCGTTGTGCAGTGCGGTTTCGGCCTCTGTCAGCCGGGGCATGACAGCTGCCAGAAATGCGTTCAGATCGTCCACGGTCTTACCTCCTTCAAGCCCCCGGCTTCAATTATCGGAGCCCGGTGGGGTGTCAGCAAGGGATCGCGGACCGCCCCCGGACCGGCGCGCGGGACCATTGGCCGCGGCGAACGTGCAGGTGCTCACGAGCCGCTGAACGGCGATCCTCACCGTGGCTTGTTCAGGCTGCGAGGCGGCTTTTTGTCCGGGCGCGGAGGAGCGTTTGGGCCCGTTGGCGGCGTTCGCGGCGGTGGTTGGGGCTCTTGGCCGCGGCCGGGTCCGGGTCTGGTGGTCCGGCACCGGTTCCGGGCAGCGGCGGGGCGGTGGAGTGGTAGGTGTGGCCGGTGGGGGTGGTGATGTCGAGGGTGTGTCTGGGTCCGGGGCGTGGTCGGGAGGACCAGCCGGGGATTTCTTTGGTGTGGTTGCAGGCTTCGCAGAGCCCGGCGCCGTTGTTCTGGGTCGTTGGGCCGCCGTGGTGCCAGGGGATGATGTGGTCGAAGTGTCTGATGGGGGCGTCGCAGTAAGGGGTGCGGCAGGTGTCGTCGCGGGCGCTCAGGAAGCGGCGGAGTCCGGGCGGGAAGAACCGGGCGCGGGAGTCCAAGGCGGTGAGCTCGCCGGTGCCGGGGGCAGTGTAGAGCCGGCGGAGCCAGGTGGTGAAGGCCCGTTCTTCCCGCGTTCTGTCCGGCGTGTGTGAGCATCCCGCGGGCCCAGCCGGCGGGGACGATGCCGTAGCCGGGGAGGCGGGCGGGTTCGCTGTCGCCATGGAAGAGGGTGCGGTCGGTCATGACGAGCTGGATTTCGATGCCGCTGATCCCGCCGGGGGTGCCTGTGGTGCGTTCGACGAGGGTATCGGCCATGAGCTGCCCGCGCGTGCGGGGGTCCCCGGCGTTGCGGAGGGTGTCGGCGTGCCGGGTCAG
>NZ_AUPJ01000477.1 GCF_000427315.1 Arthrobacter sp. TB 26 | reverse complement strand
CGGCGCCGGACTGGAGTTCAGGGGTGGCAGGAATCGTGGCAGTCGTCATGGGACCTCGCTCGAAAAGGACCCCACGTACCGGGGATCCGCGCTTGCCGGGTCCGTTCCGGACCGGCCAGGTCGTCACCCGGGGCACCCCACCGCGAATGGAGGGTTGCCGGCCAGCAAACCGGGGTTTCGCGCTGGCACTCGTGACCTGTTTCGAGCGTAGGCCATGCCTGCTGCCGCGGAAAAGGCAGGGCAGGAATGTGAAGTGCTTTGTTACGGGACGCGTCCCGAACTGCCGGACACCGCCGGAATTCCCTACAGCAGGTCGTCGAGCCCCGGGTTGAGGCGCTTGAGGACCTCCGAGTGCAGGATGGAGTTGGTGGCGAGGGCGTTGCCGCCGAACGGGCCGTCTTCTCCTTCGAGGGAGGTAAAGCGCCCGCCCGCCTCTGTGACGATCGGGACCAGCGCGGCCATGTCGTAGAGGTTCAGTTCCGGCTCGCAGGCGATGTCGACGGCCCCTTCGGCCACAAGGCAGTAGGACCAGAAGTCGCCGTACGCGCGGGTGCGCCAGACTTCCTCGGTGAGGCCGAGGAACTCATCGAGGTTGCCGCGCTGCTTCCAGCCGCCCAGGCTGGAGTAGGACAGCGAGGCGTCCGCGAGGTTGGAGACGTTGGAGACCTTCAGCCGGGTGGCGGCCGCCAGCGACCGGCCCATGTACGCTCCGGCGCCCTTGGCGGCCCACCAGCGTTTGCCCAGTGCCGGGGCACTCACGACGCCGACGACCGGCTCACCCTCGTCAACGAGGGCGATCAGCGTGGCCCAGACGGGGACGCCGCGGACAAAGTTCTTGGTCCCGTCAATCGGATCGATGATCCAGCGGCGGGAGCCGTGGCCGGAGCTGCCGAACTCCTCGCCGAGCACGGCATCGCGCGGCCGGGACCGGGACAGCTGGCCGCGGATGGCTTCCTCGGCCGATTTGTCGGCGTCGGTCACCGGCGTCAGGTCCGGCTTCGTCTCAATCCGAAGATCGAGCGCCTTGAAGCGGCTCATGGTCTGGGAATCTACGGAATCTGCCAGTACATGGGCAAGGCGCAGGTCATCGTTGTAGCTCGAAGCGGGTTGACTCATGGATCCAAACTACCGCCAAAGCGGGCGGGGGAGCGGTAGGCTGCGCCGCAGCCCGTTAGGAGACGGTGCCCAGCTCCTTGACGTCCTGGGCTTCCATGCGGGGATCTGTTCCGAGCAGGCGGCGGAGTGAGGCGAGCCGGGCCGGGCCGGATTCGCCCGCATGGCCGGCGGCCACCCACGCGTCCACGCCGCAGTTGACGGCGCTGGAATCGTGCTTGCAGCCCCGCTCGCAGTCGTCGGTGCCGGGCTCAAGATCCGGGAAGGACCGCAGGATCCGGTCCGGGTCCACATGGGCCAGGCCGAAGGAGCGGATGCCCGGGGTGTCGATGATCCAGCTGCCCGCCGGCGCATCGTTGACCTTGAGGGCCAGCGCGGAGGAGGAGGTGTGGCGGCCGCGCCCGGTCACGGCGTTGACACCGCCAGTGGCGCGCTCGGCGCCGGTGAGGGCGTTGACCATGGTGGACTTGCCGACGCCGGAGTGGCCCAGCATGACGGTGACCTTCCCATCGAGATGGGCGCGAAGCTGGGAGACGGCGTCCTTGTCCAGCCGGGCGGAAAGCCCGTCGTCCGAGCGGGCATCGATGCCGGAGGCGGCGGAATCCGCCGTCTTGGAGATGATGACCGGGAAGTCAAGGTGCTGGTAGTTGGCGAGGAGTTCCGCGGGGTCCTTGACGTCGGCCTTGGTGACGAGCAGCAGCGGCGCAATGCCGGCGTCGTACGCGGCCACGAGGGCGCGGTCGATGAATCCGGTCCGGGGCTCAGGATTGGCGGCCGCCACCACGATCACCAGCGTGTCGGCATTGGCGACGACGGCGCGCTCGATCGGGTCGGTGTCGTCGGCGCTGCGCCGCAGCAGGGTCTTGCGGTCCTGGATCTTGACCAGACGTGCGAGGGTGTCCGGTTCGCCGCTGACGTCCCCGACAAGGGAGACGAAGTCGCCGGCGACGACCGGGTTTCGGCGCAGTTCCCGGGCACGGGCGGCGATGATCTTGCGTTCCCCGGCGGTGCCCTCGGCGACGACGGCGGTGTAGCGTCCGCGGTCAACGGTGATGATCCGCCCGGTGACGGCGTCGTCGTAGGCGGGCCGGTCCTTGGTGCGGGGCCGGGTGCCTTTCTTGTTGGGGCGGATCCGGACGTCGGATTCGTCCCAGGAGTCAGTGCTGCGTGCCACCGGAGGCGTCCTTGTCTGCGGGGGTTCCCTGCGCCAGCATGGCTTCCCAGAGCTGCGGGAAGTCGGGCATGGTCTTGGCAGTGGTCGCAATGTCCTCGACCTCGATGCCGGGGACGGCCAGGCCCAGGATGGCGCCGGCGGTGGCCATGCGGTGGTCCGCGTAGCTGTGGACGACACCGCCGTGCAGCGGTGCGGGCCGGATGATGAGTCCGTCGGAGGTCTCCTCGGCGTCGCCGCCCAGGCGGTTGATCTCGGCCACGAGGGCGGCCAGCCGGTCCGTTTCGTGCCCGCGCAGGTGGGCGATGCCGCTCAGCCGCGATGGCCCGGTGGCCAGGGCGCAGAGGGCGGCGACCGTGGGGGCGAGCTCGCTGGTCTCGTCGAAGTCCGCGCCCTTGATGTCCGGGCCGCCCGTAACGGTCAGGGTGCCGTCGGTGAGCGTGACGGTGGCCCCCATCGTCGTGAGGATGCTGCGCCACAGATCGCCGACCTGGGTGGTCCCGAGCGGCCAGTTGGGAATGCGGACGGTGCCGCGGGTGGCCAGGGCCGCCGCGAGGAAGGGGCCGGCGTTGGAGAGATCCTGTTCGATCCTGAGGTCAAAGGCGCGGATGGGCCCGGGGGAGACAACCCAGTGGTTCGGGCGGGAATCATCCACGGCCACGCCCACGCCGCGGAGCACCGCGACGGTCATGTTGATGTGGTCCAGGCTCGGCACGGGCCCCCCGCTTTGATGTTCGAGGTGCAGCCCCTCGGTGAAGCGGGCGCCGGTCAGGAGCAGCGCGGACACAAACTGCGACGACGCACTGGCATCAATGACGAGGTGGCCGCCCCGCACGGTGCCGGTGCCGTCGACGGTAAACGGCAACGACGACGCCGGGCCGCCGTCGGGCGCGCCGACGGCCACGCCCAGTCCGCCGAGTGCGTCGATGATGGGGCCCATCGGGCGCTTGCGCGCGTGCGGATCGCCGTCGAACAGTGTCACTCCGCGGCGCAGGGCCGCGACGGGCGGGACAAACCGCATGACGGTTCCGGCCAGGCCGCAGTCGATCGCCGTGTCCGTGCCGGCGGCGTCCATGCTGATCGGGACGATTTCGAGGTCGGGACCGAAGCCGCCGTCGCCCGGAACCTCCGTGATGGTGGCCCCGAGGTGCCGCAGCGCCTCGATCATGAGTGCGGAGTCCCGGGAGTGCAAGGGAGCCCGCAACCGTGAGGTCCCGTCGGCGAGGGCGGCCAGCACGAGGTACCGGTTGGTCAGGGACTTTGAGCCCGGGACGGTGACCGTCGCATCGACCGGCTCG
>NZ_AUPJ01000476.1 GCF_000427315.1 Arthrobacter sp. TB 26 | reverse complement strand
GAGGGCGAAGCTGCGGTGGGGGTGGTGCCTGTCATTGCTGCTTTAGGCTCCGACGTTGTGGTCAACGGCTTTGCGGACGGCTTTGTCGGCCTTCTTCAGCTGCTTCCCGGTGGTCTTCTTGACGTCAGCGGCGAGGTGGCCGGCGTTCTTCCTGGCGTCCGCGGCGAGGTGCTCGGCGCGCCATGCAAGGCTGGGGCGGCCGTTCGTGTCGACGGCGGCCAGCAGCACGCCGCCGGTCAGTGAGACGTTCTTGAGCAGCTGCTTGCGGCGGGCGTCGCGGCCCTCCTTGGACGTGATGTCCGCGCTGCGCCATTCAACGTAGCTGTTGAGCGCGGAGATGACGGCAAGGATGGTGGCGGCGAGGCGGGCCGACTTGCCCAGCGCGAAGAGGACGCCGGCTCCGACCTGGGTACCGCCGATAACGCGGGCCAAGACCTTTTCGTTGGTCTGGAACGGCAGGGATTCAGCCGCGCGGCGCAGCAGGGGTGAGAGCTGCGTCGCAGTGTCATCCGCGTTCTTGAGCTTGTCCATGCCTGCAAGGACGAAACTGGAGGCGAGCATGGGCCGGGCGAGAAAGCGGACAAAGGACATGAATTTCCTCCTGGTTGGACGAGCCGCGGAATCAATGCGGGAGAACCGGTTCTAGTCTTGCACTTTTGTGGAATATTTGCCCGCCGGGCGGGGTTGTGAATGACAGGTTCCAGCTGCTTATTTACGGCTGGATGTTGAGCTTGATGATGAGTCAGACCAGCCCGGACAACGGGCCGGAACACAGTGGCACGGCTGGAGCACTCCGTCGTGGCGCAGGGAGGCGGAGATTTGGTTCTGGTGAAGGACATGCCCGCGGAGTTGTGGGCCGTGGCACTGCGGGATGGAACCGGGCCGGCAATTTCGGACGCCCGCCGGAACGTGCCAGTAGACTTGAGGGCAATGAGCACCATGGATCCGGCCGTTGCGGCCATGCACGAGGTGGCCGGAAACGGCGCCACTCCCGCTAAGTCACCTGCTGCCGGCCCCACCGGCGCGCATTCTGGCCCTGCCCCGGACTCCGGCTCCGTCCCGGAATCCGGCTCCGTCCCGGAGCCTGGCGCCGTTCAGGAGGCTGCCGCCCGCGAGACGATCGTGGACGGGCAGGTGCTGGATGTGGCGACTGAAACCACGCAAGAGCGCCGGGTACGCTTCGAACGCGACGCCATGCAGTACGTGGACCAGTTGTACTCCGCGGCCATGAGGATGGCCCGGAATCCCGCTGATGCCGAGGACCTGGTGCAGGAGGCGTACACGAAGGCGTTCTCCGCGTTCCACCAGTACAAGCCCGGCACCAACCTGAAGGCCTGGCTGTACCGCATCCTGACGAATACCTACATCAACCTTTACCGCAAACGCCAGCGCGAGCCGTTGCAGTCGAACTCTGACACCATCGAGGACTGGCAACTGGCGCGGGCCGAGTCGCACACCTCGTCGGGACTCCGGTCGGCGGAGGCGGAGGCGCTCGACCACCTGCCGGACTCGGATGTGAAGCGTGCCCTGCAGTCCATTCCGGAGGAATTCCGGCTGGCGGTCTACTTCGCTGACGTCGAGGGATTCGCGTACAAGGAAATTTCAGACATCATGAACACCCCGATCGGGACGGTCATGTCCCGTCTGCACCGGGGCCGGAAGATGCTGCGGGACATGCTCGCCGACTATGCCGCCGAGCGCGGATTCAAGGCCGCAGATGCCACCGCTGCAGCCGGAAGCAACAAACAGGAGAACAGGAAATGAGCGACTGCCAGGGACTGGGCGATTGCGACGACGCCCGGATGCAACGTATTTACGAGTACCTGGATGGTGCCCTCACGCACGAGGACATCGCCGAGATCAAGGACCACCTGGACGGGTGCCCGGAATGCTTCGAGCAGTACGACCTCGAATGTGTCATCCGCGTTATGGTGAAGCGTTCCTGCACCGAGGCCGCCCCGGAAAACCTCAAGAATTCAATCCTGGACCGGATCCACTCCAGCAACCCGGTCGAAGCCTGACGCAGCGGCGCCGTCCTGCCCGTAAAAGCAGTCCTGGCCGCCAACAACGAATGACCCCGGAAACCGTGAGGTTCCGGGGTCATTCGTCTAAAGCTGTCATTCCAAGCTTTGCTTAGGCGTTGGGGCGCTTGCCGTGGTTCGCGCCGCCACGCTTACGGTCACGACGTTTACGTGCACGCTTGCTCATAGCTGGCCTCCTTAATTTTTGGTACTCAAAAGAGCTGCCCTCAAGTCTCCCACATCAGGGCACCCG
>NZ_AUPJ01000475.1 GCF_000427315.1 Arthrobacter sp. TB 26 | reverse complement strand
CGGGTGAATCACAGCGGGTGAATCACAGCGGGTGAATCACAGTGTGAATCGCAGGGGTGAATCAGTCCAGCGAATTCCGGATGGAGATCCGTGCCTGGTCCAGCACGGTCTTGACCGTCTCCAGCGTCACGGGAGTGATGGGGCGCCGGCCGCCGTGGCGCCGCAGTTCCACACGGATGTCGTCGCGGAAGGCCTGCACCAGCATCTCCGCCTCCCGCAGCCGGTTGTCGCCCTCCTGCGAGTAGCGCTGGCCTGCCAGCGAGGCCACAGTTGAGCCGGCCGCACGCGCCGAGGAGCGCGCGGCCTCGGCCGTTGCGGCCAGGTCCGCCCGAAGGCCCCGCATGTTGGTCCTGATGTCCTGCCGCAGGTTGTCGGCGAGGCGCCGGACCGACGCGGAGATGTCATTCTCCACCCCGGCCAGTTCGTCCCGCCGGCTGTTCAGCTCCACGAGTCCGGCCGGGGTGATGCTGTAGTAGGTCCGGCGTCCCTCGGTCTGGGTGGCCACGAGCCCTTCCTCCTCGAGCTTCGCGAGCCGCGGATAGATGGTTCCGGCGCTGGGGGAGTAGGTGCCGCCGAAGCGTTCGCTCAGCGCCTTGATGAGTTCATAGCCGTGCTTCGGACCCGACTCCAGCAGCGCGAGCAGATAGAGCCTCAGCGCCCCGTGGGCGAAGACCGGAGGCATCAGCGTTCCGTTTCGTTGTCCGCAGTTGGCGGGCGGTGGAAGATCGACGTTTTTCCCGAGACGGAGTTGGTGCGGACCAGCATGAGCTGGGTATCGGGTCCGGCGATGGTCTGCACGGATCCGCCGGGCTGAACGTATTTCGTGTCGCCAATGACGACGGCGCCGCTGGCGGACTTCGCGATGATGTCCACACCGACGTCGTGCGGCAGGCGGATGGTCACGTCGCCCGACACTGAATTGGCGCCGAAGTCCTGGGTGAAGCCCTGCAGGTCGAAGCTCAGGTCTCCGCTCACCGTGTTGGCACGGATGTGGCTGAAATCGCCAGAGGCCGTGACCTCGCCTGAAACGCTCTTCGCCGTTAGCACGCCGTGGTGGTTGCGGGCAATCACCTCGCCGCTGACGGTGTTGACGGAGAGATCTCCGGAGGTGCCGTCAGCCAGGACGGAACCCGAGACGGTGTTGAGCCGGGTGTGCCCGCTGATTCCGGACACCATACCGTCGCCACTGACGGTGCCTGCCTCGACCTCGACGCCTGCCGGGAGGGCGATGCTGATGACCACCGAGTTGTTGCTGGTGTTGATGACGGTGTCCATCAGGTTCTTGAACCAGCCCTGCGGCCCGTGCAGCTGGTGCCGGACCTCCAGGCGTCCGTTGACCAGGCTGATCGCCAGCGGGTCGCCGTGGACCTCGGACACTTCGATCCGGGCGACGGCCTCATCATGGGTGACGATGTCGAAGCGGCCCCGGACGATGCCGAGTTTGAGCGAGGTGACGCCGTCGACGTCGATCGTCTGCGGGCCGGTGACGGTCCAGTTATTCTCTGTCATGTAGTTCTCTGACATGGCTCCTCCAGGAGGGCGATACTTTGTGCGATGGGATGCGATATATCGTGACTATGAAGTCACGATATATCGCCGAATTTGCACGGTCAAGATATATCGCGTAAGTCCCGGGCGCCGGAGGCTCGGCCCGTCTATTCCGGGGCGTCCATCCCCAGCCACTGGAACCAGCCGCGGTGCAGCACGAGCCACGCCATCAGTCCATAGCCGGCCTGGCCGGGGGTGCCGCCGTTGGCTGCCAGGTCCTGGCGCCACTGCTCGTGGTTCAGCAGCGGCGAGAAGGTGTCGACGTAGAGGTGTTTGCGCCGGGTGGTGACGTCAGCGAAGGCCGTGTTCAGCTCGCCGAGCCGGCGGTTCTGGGTGGGGTCGAGGGTCGGCGGCGGGCCCACGACGAACACCTCGATCTTGTTCTGCGACGCGGAGTCGAGGATGTTGGCGAGGTTGAGCCGGCTGCGGGCAGTGGAGAGTCCAAACTCGATATCGCGGCCGGAGAGGCCGATCACCAGCCGGTTCTCGGAGTGGTCATTGAAGCGCCGGCCGGCTTCCTCGAGCCAGCGGGCCGCGAGACCCTCCGTGCCTTCCTCCGGGCAGGGGAGCGAATAGCACTCCAGGGACAGGCCGTCCTGCGGCGTGCGCGCCAGGACCCGGCCCAGCCAGCCCAGGGCGCGGGGATCACCCAGGCCGGCCAGCATTTCATCGCCCACGGCTGCGATCCGCAGCTTTCGATCTTCCACGACTACCTCTTCACTCCAGGGTGTCCATTAAACCGTTCCCCGGGACCATCAACGACGGTGGGGAACAAAGCCGGTTAAACAACGGTGCCCGGCCGGAGTTGCGTGTTTCCATCTCCGGCCGGGCTGCGTTGACCTTACTTACGTGCGAATGCCTGCTTGAGCAGCGCGTCCTGCTCGGCCGCGTGGCGCTTCATCGATCCTGCCGCGGTGGAAGCCGAGGCGGGACGGGAAACGAGGCGGACCCGGCGGTCCAGTGCGTCCGGAAGGTTGAGGCCAATGAACGGCCACGGGCCCTGGTTGGCGGGTTCGTCCTGCGCCCACACAACTTCGGCGTTCGGGTACTTGGCAAGCTCAGCGGCAATCTCGGCGGCCGGCAGCGGGTAAAGCTGCTCGACCCGGACGATCGCCGTGGTCTTGTCTCCGGTCTTCTGCCGGGTGGACAGCAGATCGTAGTACAGGCGGCCTGACACCAGCAGGACACGCTCGACGGCGTCCCCCTGCAGCTGCTCGTGCTCGGGGATGACGGGCCGGAAGGTGCCGGTGGTGAAATCCTCCACGGAAGACGCTGCGGCCTTGAGGCGGAGCAGCTGCTTCGGCGTGAAGATGATCAGCGGCTTGCGCGGCCGGCTGTACGCCTGCCGGCGCAGCAGGTGGAAGTGCGATGCCGACGTCGTGGGGTTGGCCACGATCATGTTCTCTTCGGCGCACATCTGCAGGAAGCGCTCGATCCGGGCGGAGGAGTGGTCCGGCCCCTGGCCTTCGTAGCCGTGCGGCAGCATGAGCACGAGCGAGGAGCGCTGGCCCCACTTCTGCTCGGCCGATGAGATGAACTCGTCGATGATGGTCTGCGCGCCGTTGACGAAGTCACCGAACTGCGCTTCCCAGAGCACGAGGGCATCCGGGCGCTCCACCGAGTAGCCGTACTCAAAGCCCATGGCCGCGTATTCCGACAGCAGGGAATCGTAGATCCACAGCTTGGCCTGGTCATCGGAGAGGTGTGCCAGGGGCAGCCACTCATCGCCGTTGGCGCGGTCGTGGAAGACTGCGTGCCGCTGCACGAAGGTGCCGCGGCGCGAGTCCTGGCCGGCAAGCCGGACGGGAACACCTTCCATGATGAGCGAGCCGAACGCGGCAAGCTCGCCGAAGCCCCAGTCGATGCCGCCTTCACGGGACATCACTTCACGCTTTTCCAGCAGCTGCTTGAGCTTGGCGTGGACCGTGAAGCCCTCGGGGATGTCGGTGTGGGCCTTGCCGATGCGTGCCAGTGTCCCGGCGGAAATCGCCGTCGACGCCGGGGCGCTGACACCCAGGTCGGTCTGCTGGGCGAGCGGGCGCTCCAGGTCCGAGACCGCGGCGGAATCCGCCGTGATGATGGGGATCGGGGAGGTCTGCGCGGCATGGGTTTCGGCGAAGACCCGCTCCAGCCGTTCCTGGTAGTCGCGCAGCAGCTGTTCGGCTTCTTCCTCGGTGATGTCACCGCGGCCGATCAGGGATTCGGTGTACAGCTTGCGGACCGAACGCTTGGCTTCGATCAGGTTGTACATCAGCGGCTGGGTCATCGAAGGGTCGTCGCCCTCGTTGTGGCCGCGGCGGCGGTAGCAGACCATGTCGATGACAACGTCCTTGTGGAACCGCTGGCGGAAGTCGTAGGCGAGCTGCCCGATGCGGACCACGGCCTCCGGGTCATCGCCGTTCACGTGGAACACCGGCGCCTGGATCATCTTGGCGACGTCCGTGGAGTAGGTGGACGAACGTGACGACGACGGGGCGGTGGTGAAGCCGACCTGGTTGTTGACCACGATGTGGATGGTGCCGCCGGTGCGGTAGCCGCGCAGCTGGGAGAGGTTGAGCGTTTCCGCGACAACACCCTGGCCGGCGAAAGCGGCGTCGCCGTGCACCATGATCGGCAGCACGGGGAAGGATTCGCCCTGGTCCAGGCGGTCCTGCTTGGCGCGGACGATGCCTTCGAGGACGGAGTCCACGGCCTCGAGGTGGGACGGGTTGGCGGCGAGGTAGACCTTGGTCTCCTTGCCGTTGTCCGAGGTGAAGGTGCCCTCGGTGCCGAGGTGGTACTTCACGTCACCGGAGCCCTGTACCGAGCGCGGGTCCTGGGTGCCTTCGAATTCGCGGAAGACCTGGGCATAGGTCTTGCCGGCGATGTTCGTGAGGACGTTGAGCCGGCCGCGGTGGGCCATGCCGATCGCCACTTCGTCGAGCTCGTCGTCGGCCGCGTTGGAGATGATGGCGTCCAGCAGCGGGATCAGGGATTCGCCGCCCTCGAGCGAGAAGCGCTTCTGGCCGACGAACTTCGTCTGCAGGAAGGTCTCGAAGGCCTCGGCGGCGTTGAGCTTGGAAACGATGCGCAGCTGCTCGTCACGGCTCGGCTTGGAGTACGGGTGCTCGATCTGGTCCTGGAACCACTTGCGCTCCGCCGGGTCCTGGATGTGCATGTATTCGATACCCGCGGTGCGGCAGTAGGCATCGCGGAGCACGCCGAGGATGTCACGGAAGGCGAGCATCGGCTTGCCGCCAAAGCCGCCGGTGGGCCATTCGCGGTCCAGGTCCCACAGCGTGAGGCCGTACGTCAGGACATCGAGGTCCGGGTGCTTGCGCTGGACGTATTCCAGCGGATCGGTGTCTGCCATCAGGTGGCCGCGGACACGGTAGGCGTGGATGAGCTGCTGGATCCGGGCGACCTTGTTGATTTCGTCGGCCGGGTCCACCTGCAGGTCCGGGCTCCAGCGCACGGGCTCGTACGGGATGCGCAGGGACTCGAAGATCTCGTCGTAGAAGTTCTGCGCGCCGAGCAGGAGCTGGTGCACGAGCTTCAGGAACTCGCCGCTGCCGGCACCCTGGATGACGCGGTGATCGTACGTGGACGTCAGCGTGAGGACCTTGCTGATGGCATTCTGCGCGATGATCTTCGCGCTGGCCCCCTGGAATTCCGCCGGGTAGTCCAGTGCGCCGACGCCGATGATGGCGGCCTGGCCCTTGGACAGGCGCGGCACCGAGTGTACGGTTCCGATGCCGCCCGGGTTGGTGAGCGACACCGTCGTGCCGGAGTGGTCGTCAGCGGTCAGCTTGCCGGCACGGGCACGCTTGATCAGGTCCTCATAGGTGTGCCAGAACTCGGAGAAGTTGAGGGTCTCCGCCTTCTTGATGTTCGGCACCATGAGCAGACGGGTGCCGTCGGGCTTGGGCATGTCGATGGCGATGCCGAAGTTCACGTGCGCCGGCTGGACTGCGACAGGCTTGCCGTCGACCTCGTCGTAGTACACGTTCATCGAGGGGAACTGGGCCAGAGCGCGGATGACGGCGTAGCCGATCAGGTGCGTAAAGGAAACCTTGCCGCCGCGGGCGCGGGCGAGGTTGGAGTTGATGACCACACGGTTGTCGATCAGGAGCTTTGCAGGGATCGCCCGCACGCTGGTGGCGGTAGGCACCTCCAGGCTGGTGATCATGTTGGTGGCGATGGCCTTGGCCGGGCCGCGGAGGACGGATACGACGTCTTCCTCAGGGGCCGTCGGCGCCTTGATGTTCTTGGGCAGCTGGGCCGGGATCGGCGTGGTGCCGGGACCGGCTTCCGAGGTCTTGGAGCCGTCGCGGGCAACGGTGGCCGGGGCCTTCTTCGCGGCAGCAGGAGCTGCGGCAGGTGCGGGCGCTGCAGCCGGAGCGGGCGCGGGCGGCTGCGCTGCCGCCGCGGCAACCGGAGCTACAACAGGAAGTTCGCGGGTGGCGGGGCGCGCAACTGCCGCTGCGCCTGAGGCTCCGTTGGTGGAGGAACTGTCTCCGGCGTCAAAGGATTCGAACAAGGGCCACCACTTCGCGTCCACCGTGTTCTTGTCCTGCTGATAACGCTCGTACAGTTCGTCAACGAGCCACTCGTTTCCGCCAAATTCCTCTGGTAGACGGTGGCTAGGCTGCTCTGGCACTTGAATTACGCCTCTTCCATGAGTTTGATTCCCACTGGTTTCACGGTGCCTCAGCACGACGATTGAACCAGTCTCCGCGTCCAGTGAACCCAGACCCATGCCAGTCTAGTGACGATTCTTGCTAAACCGCCAATAAGGGTGACTCAAATCATCAAGTCGCCTCAACGCGCCGGCGCGGCACCCGATCCGGTCCTTCGGAGGCCATTCGAGCAGCAGCCGGAGCGGCCGNCGCCGAACGGCGACGGGAGGCTGCCGGGGTCAACGGCCGGGCGGGTCCGCGGCCCATGGAAAGCCTCGCTAGAATCGCACGGAGAACCTGTTGAGCACCGGAGTGCCTATTTAAGGAGCAGCCGTGCGTTTCCTGACCGAGCCCACCACCGACCTGACCTATTCGGACCTCTTCCTCGTACCGTCCCGATCCGACGTCACCTCCCGGCTGGATGTGGACCTGGCGGCCGACGACGGGACGGGCTCCGCGATTCCCCTGGTCGCTGCCAACATGACGGCGGTGACCGGCAAGCGCATGGCCGAGACCATGGCCCGGCGCGGCGGACTGGCGGTCTTGCCGCAGGACGTCCCGCTCGACGTGATCCGCGACGTGACGGCCTGGATCAAGACCCGCCACCCCGTCCTGGAAACACCGGTCACGCTCTCGCCGGCCAGCACCGTCATTGATGCCCTGCACCTGATGGGCAAGCGTCCACACGGGGCCATCATGGTCGTGGACGACGCCGGCGCCGTGGCCGGCATCGTCCGGGCCGCCGACTGCGAAGGCCAGGACCGTTTCGCTTCCCTCGCCTCGGTGATGCGCGTCCAGCCGCTGGTGCTGGACGCGGAACTGCTGGCGGACGCGCGCGCCAGCAGCACAGGATCGGGCACCGGATCAGTCGCCGGCCTGCGCCGGGCCTTTGAGGCGATGGACGCTGCGGGGACCGACTTCACGCCCGTGCAGCGCGACGGAGTCCTGGCCGGTGTCCTCACCCGCAAGGGCGCCCTGCGCTCGACCCTGTACCGGCCCTCGCTGGACACCGCCGGCAGGCTCAAAGTGGCGGCCGCCGTCGGGATCAACGGGGACGTCGCCGGGCGTGCCGCGGAACTTCTCGCCGCCGGCGTCAACGTGCTGGTCCTCGACACCGCGCACGGCCACCAGCAGAAGATGTTCGATGCCCTGGCCGCCGTGAAAGGCCTCAACCCCGGCGTGCCCGTGGTGGCCGGCAACGTGGTCACGGCGGAGGCGACCCGCGAACTCATCCAGGCCGGGGCCGACATCGTCAAGGTCGGGGTGGGACCCGGTGCCATGTGCACCACGCGCATGATGACGGCCGTGGGCCGGCCGCAGTTCTCCGCCGTGCTGGAGTGCTCGGCCGCCGCACGGGCTGCCGGCGGCGTCCGCTACCCGCGCGATGTGGCGCTTGCCCTGGCTGCCGGAGCCAGCCAGGTCATGATCGGTTCCTGGTTCGCCGGCACGCACGAGAGCCCCGGGGACCTGCAGCAGGACGCCGGCGGGCGGCACTTCAAGGAAAGCTTCGGCATGGCCTCCGCCCGGGCCGTGCAGAACCGCAACCAGCGCGAAGGCGCCTTCGAAAAGGACCGCAAGGCCCTCTTCGAGGAAGGGATCTCCACGTCCCGGATGTTCATCGATCCGGCGCGCCCCGGCGTCGAGGATCTGCTGGACATGATCACCGCCGGGCTGCGCAGCTCGATGAGCTACGCCGGCGCTGCGGATCTTGCCTCGTTCCGGGAACGTGCCGTGGCCGGGATCCAGTCCGCGGCCGGCTACGAGGAAGGCCGCCCGGTCCCGCAGAGCTGGTAGCCCGCGCCGCCGGCGGAAGCGGCCGCCGCTGCTCCTGTAGACTGAAACTCTTATGGACAGTAAATCTAGGTGCCGGCCTGGGGGCTGTCAGCGGGGGATGGAAATCCTTCCCGCGCAGTCCACCCGAAGAGCCGGCAAACCCCGTTCACGCGCCCATCATTCTCCGGCGGCACGCCAGCCAGGTGCCTATCAGAAAACCGGAGCCTTCCAGGAAACAGGGTCGGCCTCGTCTGACCATCCTCCGCCGGGCAGCCGCCGCGCCGCCCCGGAAGCAGGCCGCTAAATGGAGTGGCTACTTCTCGGAGCAGGCCTGCTGCTCATCCTCGGAACCGGCTTCTTCGTAGCCGTTGAATTCTCCCTCGTTGCCCTGGACCAGGCCTCGGTCCAGCGGGCCGTGGACGACGGCGATACCGCCGCCGCACCCCTGCTCAAATGCCTCAAGTCCCTGTCCACGCAGCTCTCCAGCTGCCAGCTGGGCATCACCATTACCACCCTGCTGACCGGCTACGTCATGGAGCCCTCGGTCGGCAAACTGCTCGAGGGGCCGTTGGCCGCGCTGGGATTGCCGGCAGCCGCGGTTTCCTCCGTATCTCTGGTCCTGGCGATGGCCCTCGCGACGCTCCTGTCCATGCTGATCGGCGAGCTGGTCCCGAAGAACATGGCGATTGCCCTGTCCTTCCAGGTCGGCAAGGCCCTGGCCCGTCCGCAGCTGATCTTCACGGCGATCTTCAAACCCGCCATCGTGGTGCTCAACGGCTTCTCCAACAAGGTGCTCAATATCTTCGGGCTGGAAGCCAAGGAAGAGATTTCGGGCGCGCGGACCCCGGCCGAGCTGGCCTCACTCGTGCGCCGCTCGGCGGCGATGGGGACCCTCGACGCCGGCACCGCCAACTTCATCGCCCGGACGCTCAAGTTCTCGGGACGGACAGCGGCGGACGTCATGACGCCCCGCATCCGGGTCGAGACTATCGACGGCGACCAGCCGGTATCCGACATTGTCGAGGCCGCACGCCGCACCGGCTATTCGCGGTTCCCCGTCATCGGGGAGTCCTCGGACGACATCCGCGGCGTGGTGCACATCAAGAAGGCCATCGCCGTCCCCTCGGACCGGCGCGCCAAGCTGGAGGCCGGCGCCATCATGACCGATGTGCTCCGGGTTCCGGAAACCATTCACCTGGACGCCCTGCTGGCCGAACTGCGCGAAGGCAACCTGCAGCTCGCCGTCGTCCTGGACGAGTACGGCGGAACCGCCGGCATCGCCACCCTGGAGGATCTTGTCGAGGAAATCGTCGGGGAAGTGGCCGATGAACATGACAAGGTCCGGCCCGGGCTGCTGCAGAGCGCCTCGGGCGACTGGTACTTCCCGGGCCTGCTGCGGCCCGATGAACTCTCCGAACAGATCCCGGGCCTGACCGTGCCCGATGAGTCTGCCTACGAAACGGTGGGAGGTTACGTCATGAGCAAGCTGGGCCGGATTGCCTCCGTGGGGGATACCGTCGACGTCGTTGGCGGCACCCTGGCTGTCACCCGCATGGACGGACGCAGGATCGACCGGATCTGCTTCAAGCCCGTCCGCGCGCACCATAACGAGCACTCCAACGGCCAGGTCGGTGCCGCATGAGCGACTGGGCAGGAATCCTCTGGCTTGTCGTCCTGCTGCTCGGCAACGCCTTCTTCGTTGGTGCCGAGTTTGCGGTCATGTCGGCCCGCCGGAGCCAGATCGAGCCGCTCGCCGAGGCGGGATCAAAGCGGGCGCAGACCACTCTGCGCGCCATGGAAAACGTCTCGTTGATGCTCGCCTGCGCGCAGCTCGGCATCACCGTGTGTTCGCTGCTGATCCTGCAGGTGGCGGAGCCGGCAATCCACCACCTGATGGCCGTGCCGCTGGAGGCTGTGGGCATCCCGGTGGAGATCGCCGACATCGCCGCGTTCGCCGTCGCCCTGCTGGTGGTCACCTTCCTGCACGTCACGATCGGTGAGATGGTCCCGAAGAACATTTCGGTCTCCGTGGCGGACAAGGCAGCCCTGTTGCTGGCTCCGCCGCTGATGTTCGTCGCCCGGCTGGTGAAGCCGGTGATCGTGGCGCTCAACTGGGCCGCGAACCACATCCTGAAACTGATGCGGATCGAGCCGAAGGACGAGGTCACGTCGTCCTTCACCCTTGAGGAAGTCCAGTCGATCGTGCAGGAATCCACCCGCCACGGTCTCGTGGACGACGACGCCGGACTCATCACCGGAGCCCTGGAGTTCTCCGAACACACGGCCTCCGATGTGATGGTCCCGCTCGACAAACTGGTGATGCTGAAAGCGAACACCACTCCGGTGGAGTTCGAGAAGGCCGTGAGCCGCACCGGATTCTCCCGCTTTCCGATGCTCGACGACGACGGGATGCTCTCCGGCTATCTGCACATCAAGGACGTGCTCTCCATCCCGGACGCCGCGTACCACCAGCCCATCGCGGAAAGCCACATCCGCTCCCTGGCGAACCTCGCCATGGGCGACGAAATTGAGAAGGCCATGTCCGTCATGCAGCGGACCGGCTCGCACCTGGCCCGCGTGATCGGCCCGGACGGCCTCACCCAGGGCGTCTTGTTCCTCGAGGACGTCATCGAACAGCTTGTCGGGGAGATCCGGGACGCCACGCAGGCGACCGGCTACCGGAGGCTCGGCCAGGACCAGCAGTAACACTGCCAGCCGCAACGTCAGGGGTGTAGCCCTAAATAGGAATCATTCCCATTTAGGGCTACACTCGAACTGTTGCTATTGCTGCTGATTCTCAATAACAGATCCGAGGTCCCCCGTGCGTCGTCCTGCTGCCCGTGCCGTCGTTGCCGCCTTTGCCGGCGCCACCCTGCTGCTGACGGCCTGCTCGCCGACGCCGGGGAACCCGGCGCCGGGTGCCGG
The DNA here is from genome assembly GCF_000427315.1 of Arthrobacter sp. TB 26. Classification (GTDB taxonomy): domain Bacteria; phylum Actinomycetota; class Actinomycetes; order Actinomycetales; family Micrococcaceae; genus Arthrobacter. The sequence goes on along the minus strand of NZ_AUPJ01000475.1, from coordinate 6,653 downwards.
CGACGGAGTTGTCGACGTCGTTGCCTCCACGAGCGTTTATGGCGACATCGTAGGCACCATCGGCGGAGACAAGGTGCGGGTCACCTCCATCATCACCCGCACCAGCCAGGACCCGCACAGCTACGAGGCCACCACGCAGGACAAGCTGGCGGTTTCCAAGGCCGAGCTGGTGGTGGAGAATGGCGGTGGTTATGACGACTTCATCCACAAGCTCGCGGACGACACGGGACTCGACCACGGCAGCGTCCTGAATGCCGTGGAGCTCTCCGGGCTGGCCCCGGAAGAGCCTGCCGGCGCGTCCGCTGCCGCCGACGGGCACGGCCACAGCCCCGCCGGCTTCAACGAGCACGTCTGGTACAGCCTGCCCGCCATGGCCCGGGTGGCCGACGCGGTCGCCGCCAAGCTGGGCGAGCTTGAACCGTCCTCCGCCGGGACTTTCCGCAGTAATGCCGCGGCGTTCAAGGATTCGCTCGGCGGCCTTGACGCGAAGCTGGCCGGAATCAAGGCGTCCTCCGGGTCGGCGCCCGTCGCCGTCACGGAGCCGGTGCCGCTCTACCTGCTCGAAGCCGCCGGCCTGGAAAACCAGACCCCGGGCGAATATACCGCCGCAATCGAAGAAGACGCGGATGTGCCGCCTGCTGTGCTCAAGGCCACCACCGACCTCATGCGGTCGGGCGGCATCAGGCTCCTGGCCTACAACCAGCAGACCGAAGGCCCGCAAACGGTGGCCGTCAAGGACGCGGCGGCAGCTGCCGGGGTCCCGGTGGTGAATTTCAGCGAGACCCTGCCCGAGGGCAGGACCTACCTGCAGTGGATGACCGGGAACGTCGACAACATCGCCGGGGCCCTGGCCTAGGATTAGCAGACACCCCCCGCCGGAGAGAGCCCAGCCAGCCAGCCAGACAGCCCGGTCCGACGGACCAGGCAAAGAACGCGAGCCAACGGCTTGCGCAGAATTCGAGGAATCCAAGTTGACACCCGTAGTGAGCCTCCGTGGAGCCTCCCTGACGTTCGGCAAACGGACATTGTGGGAGGGCCTGGACCTGGACATCAACCCGGGTGAATTCTTCGCTGTCCTCGGTCCCAACGGCAGTGGCAAAACCACGTTCCTCAAAGTCCTCCTTGGGCTGCAGGAGTTGAGCTCCGGCTCGGCGACGCTCGCGGGACGGCCCGTGGCGCGGGGCAGCCGGGGGATCGGCTATGTCCCGCAGCAAAAGTCCTTTGACCCTGACACGCCGCTGCGTGCCCGCGACCTCGTCGGGCTTGGCGTTGACGGCCACCGCTGGGGGCTCCGGCTCGGCGCGGCGAAAGTGAACCGCAGAATCGATGAGCTGCTGGACCTGGTGGGGGCCGCCGATTACGCGAAGGTTCCCGTGGGTCAGCTCTCCGGCGGCGAGCAGCAGCGGTTGCGGGTAGCGCAGGCGCTTGCCGCCGACCCTAAGGTTTTGCTCTGCGACGAACCCCTCCTGTCCCTCGACCTCCATCACCAGCAGGCCGTCAGCGCGCTGATCAACAAGCAGTGCCACGACCAGGACAGTGCCGTGGTGTTTGTGACGCACGAGATCAACCCGATCATGGACTATGTGGATCGCGTCCTGTACCTGGCCGGCGGACGATTCCGGGTGGGAACGCCGGCGGAAGTCATGACCACCGAGGTCCTGTCCGATCTCTACGGCAGCCATGTGGAAGTGATCCACGCCAACGGACGGCTGATCGTCGTCGGATTGCCGGATGCCACGACGCACCACCACGAGGACGCCCACGCAGTGGCAGGGGAGGTGGGCTAGGTGGACCTGGACACCCTGCTCAAGTCAATCTTCAATTTCGAGAACTACGGCGAACTGCTGGTGCTGGTCCAGAACTCCCTCTGGGCAGGCGCTGTACTGGGCCTGCTCGGCGGCCTGATGGGAACCTTCGTGATGAAGCGGGACCTGGCGTTCGCCGTCCATGGGATCTCCGAACTCTCCTTTGCCGGCGCCGCCTTTGCCCTGCTCATCGGGGCGGACATCGTCCTGGGCTCCCTGGTGGGATCCGTCGTGGCGGCCCTGCTGCTGGGTCTGCTGGGCGTCCGCGCCAGGGACAAGAACTCGATCATCGGCGTCATCATGCCGTTCGGATTGGGCCTGGGCATCCTGTTCCTCTCCCTCTATGAGGGGCGCGCGGCCAACAAATTCGGTCTGCTCACCGGGCAGATTGTCTCGGTCGGCACCGTCCAGCTCCAGGTGCTGGCCGTCGCCGCCGTCGTTGTGATGCTCGCCCTGGTGGCCATCTGGCGTCCGCTGACCTTCGCCAGCGTGGACCCCGATGTCGCCTCGGCCCGCGGCGTGCCCGTCCGGGCGCTCGCCCTCGGGTTCATGCTTCTGCTCGGCGTCAGCGTCGCCCTCTCCATCCAGATTGTTGGCGCCCTGCTGGTGCTGGCACTGCTCATCACTCCCGCGGCAGCGGCCATGCGGGTGACGTCCTCGCCCCGGCTGGTGGTGATGCTCAGCGTGGCGTTCGCCATGACGGCCACGGTCGGGGGCATCCTGCTGGCCCTCGGCGGCCGGATTCCGATCAGCCCCTACGTCACCACGCTGTCTTTCCTGATCTACGTCGTGTGCCGGGTGGTCGGCGGGGTCCGGGCCAAGCGCGGACTCAATGGCCGGGTGCTGCGGACCACGGAAGCGCCGGCCGCCTGAGCAGGCTCTGCGGCGCCGCTGCAAATATGCATCAGTGCAAGTATGCACTTGTGCATGAATTGCAGTTGTGCAATTATTGACGAATGACTTCTGCTGCCGCGCTGCCCCTTCGCGAGCGCAAAAAAGCTGAGACCTGGGCGGCCCTTCACGAAGCGGCCGCGTCGCTGGCCCTGGAGCGCGGCGTTGACCACACCACGGTGGAAGCCATCGCCTCCAGTGCCGGCGTGTCCCCACGGACCTTCTTCAACTATTTCGAGGTGAAGGAAGACGCCATCGTGGGGTTGCGTGAACCTGTCCTTGAAGCGTCGAAACTGTCCGGGATCTCCGTCACGGCAGATGATCTGGTGGGGCAGGTGTCGCGGCTGCTGATGGCCGTTGCCTGGACGGCGATCGGTGGCACTGACCGCGCCCGGCGCCGGCTGCTGATTGCCCAGTACCCCAACCTGGGCCGCCGCCATATGGACTATATGGTCAAGGCCGAGAGGCTGGTCACCGAGGGGATCGCCGGGTTGCTGGCCCAGGATCCCGCATGGTCGGTCGGGGCCGAGGGCTTCGGCCCGGAGGAAGCCGCGCGCATGCTGGTCATGATCGCGGGCGTCCCCATCCGCTTCAATCTTTCCTCAGCTGACTACGACCCCGTCGAGGGAATCTCCGAGGAGACCCTCGATCCGTCATTGACACTGCTCCACCATTTATTAAGGAAACTTTCATGACCAAGCACGCTGTCCCCGCCGTGGGACCGGCCGAGGGAAAGCAGCACATGGTGCTGCTTTTCGTGGGCCTGATGCTCTCGATGCTCCTCGCAGCACTGAACCAGACGGTGCTCAGCACGGCACTGCCCACGATCGTCGGCGAACTCCACGGCGTCAGCGACATGCTCTGGGTCATCACCGCCTTTATTCTCGCCTCCACCATCACCATGCCCATCTACGGCAAACTCGGCGACCTGATGGGACGCAAATCCCTGCTGATGGCCGCCATTATCCTGTTCATGATCGGGTCCGTCATCGGCGGCCTGGCAAACGACATGGGTGTGCTCATCATTGCCCGCGTTGTCCAGGGCCTCGGCGGCGGCGGTCTGATGATCCTTTCGCAGGCAGTCATCGCCGACGTCGTACCGGCCCGCGAACGCGGCAAGTACATGGGCATGATGGGCGGCGTCTTCGCCATCGCCTCCGTCGCCGGTCCGCTGCTGGGCGGCTGGTTCACCGAAGGACCCGGGTGGCGCTGGGTGTTCTGGATCAACATCCCCCTGGGCCTGCTCGCGCTGGCCGGAGCCGTGTTCTTCCTGAAGCTACCCAAGCACAGCGGCAAACCGCGCCTGGACCTCGGCGGCATGGTGTTGCTCGCCATCGCGACCACCTGCCTCGTGCTCTTCGCGACCTGGGGCGGCGGCAAGTACGAATGGAGCGATCCGATCATCCTCGGACTGATCGCCGGCACGGTGCTCAGCGCCGTTGCCTTCGTTCTGGTGGAGCGCCGGACGGCCGAGCCGATCATTCCGCTGCACCTGTTCAAGGACCGCAACTTCAACCTTTCCACTGTCGCCGGCCTGCTGATCGGCGTGGCCATGTTCGGCGCCATCGGCTACCTGCCCACCTATCTCCAGATGGCTTTCAGCGTCAACGCCACCGAATCCGGGCTGCTGATGATTCCGATGATGGGCGCCCTGCTGGTGGCCTCGGTGGTCTCCGGCCAGCTCGTCAGCAGGACCGGTCGCTACAAGTGGATGCCGATCGCGGGCGGCGTGCTGGTTGCCATCGCCCTCGTGCTGCTCTCCACGCTCAAGCCCGAAGCTCCGCTCTGGGAAATCTGCGCCTACCTGGCCGTGATGGGCCTCGGTCTGGGCCTGAGCATGCAGATCATGGTGCTCATCGTGCAGAACTCCTTCCCGCTGCGCGAAGTCGGCACCGCAACGGCGTCGAACAACTTCTTCCGGCAGATCGGGGCCACCCTGGGCTCCGCCGTGGTGGGAAGCCTCTTTGCGAGCCGGCTGGCCGAGTTGCTCGCCCAGCGCCTGCCGGCCGCGGCAACCGGCGGCGCACCGGGAGGATCGAACTCACTGACTCCGGCAGTGGTCAGCGACCTGCCGGCGCCCATCAAGGAGGCCATCATCTCCTCCTACAACGACGCGCTGACGCCCATCTTCATCTGGATGGTTCCGCTGGCGCTGGTCGCGGCCGTGCTGATGTGCTTCGTCAAGCAGAAGCCGCTGGCCACCGCCATTGAGCACGATGTGCTCTCCGAATCCATTTCGGAAGGCAACATCCTGATCACGGCCGACGACGCCGACGACGAGGCCTTCGCCCCGGTCTCCGGGCCGAGAAAGTAACCGGCGAAAATCCCGCACGACCGCGGGCCGGGCTGCAGCTACTGCAACCCGGCCCGCGGTGTACTTTTTTGGCTAGAGGCCGGCAGCGCGGGCGGTGCAGTCCGGGCAAAGGCCGAAGATCTCCACGGTGTGTTCCACTGCGGTGAAGCCGTGCTCGGTTGCCGTCCGGGCGGCCCAGGCCTCGACCGCGGGCGCCTCGACTTCGACGGCCTTGCCGCAGTTGCGGCACAGCAGATGGTGATGATGGCCGGTGACGGCGCAGCGCCGGTACACGGCCTCGCCGTCGGCATTCCGGAGGACGTCCGCCAGGCCCTCATCCGCGAGGGACTGCAGGATCCGGTACGAGGTGGCGAGGGACACGGAGGTTCCGCGGTCCTGCAGGATGCGGTGCAGCTCCTGGGTGCTGACGAAGTCCGTCAGTTCGTCAAGGACGGCGCTGACAGCGAGGCGCTGCTTGGTGACACGCTGCTCCTTGGCCGCGGCAGGGGCTGGCACGGTTGCCCGGCCGCCGTCGGCGTTGGCGCCGTGGGACATCGTGAAACTCGCTTCGCTGGTGGTCTTGATACGGGTGGTGGCAAGGTCCCAGATTACCAGCAGGCACGTGGACACCGCCGGGGCAGGACCTTAGGCTGGCCGGATGTTGCTGACTAAGTTCACCCATGCCTGTGTCCGGCTCGAGAAGGATGGCAAAGTGCTGGTCTTCGACCCGGGGAACTTCTCGGAGACGGATCAGGCCCTTGCCGGCGCCGATGCCGTGCTGGTCACCCACGAACATGCCGATCATATCGACGTCGAGGCCGTGGCGGCCGCGCTGCTGGGCGGCGTTTCCCTGCAGCTTTTCGCGCCGGCCGGGGTCGCAGCGCAACTGCGGGAAAAGGCGCCCGACGCCGGGCCGAGGATCCACGCCGTGACCCCCGGCGAGGACTTCGAAACGGCCGGGTTCTCCGTCCGGACTTTCGGCGGGCAGCACGCGCTGATCCACCCGCAGATTCCGGTGGTGGCCAATATCGGCTACTTCGTGGACTCCAACGTCTACCACCCGGGCGATTCCTTCATAGTGCCCGACGGCGTGGAGGTCCGGACCCTGCTGGTGCCGATCCATGCACCCTGGAACAAGGTGGGGGAGGTGGTTGACTTCGTGATCGGCGTCCGTGCGCCGATTGCCTTCCCCATCCACGATGCCCTGCTCAATGACACCGGGCGCGGACTGGTGGAAGGGCATGTGACCCGGTTCGGAGCCAGGTACGGTACTGACTACCAGCACCTTGCGACCGGGGACTCCGTGGAGGTCTAGGCAGCTACCGCGGCCAGAACCCGCTGGCGAAGAATTCCCGGATGGCCGCTTCATGCGGTTGGGGGTCCAGGTTCTGGGACCGCAGCCACTCCGGGCTGTAGTAGTTACCGGCGTAGCGGTCCCCGCCGTCGCACATCAGCGACACCACACTGCCGCGGCGGCCGTCGGCGATCATCCCCGCGATGAGTTGCCAGACGCCCCACAGATTGGTGCCGGTGGACGGGCCGGCGTGCAGACCGGCATAGTCGAGCAGATGACGCATCGCGGCTACCGAGGCCGCGTCCGGGACCTGGATCATGTGGTCGATGACGGCCGGGACGAAGCTGGGTTCCAGCCGCGCCCGGCCGAT
>NZ_AUPJ01000474.1 GCF_000427315.1 Arthrobacter sp. TB 26 | reverse complement strand
CCGCCGTTTACAGCGGCGTCGGGGGATGCGTCGGCCGGGGGGCCGCCGGCGGGAGTTCCACGGCCTTCCAGCCAGCCGGGGTAGAACGCGGAGTTTTCCGGATCCACCACGGCGAGTTCCGTCACGTGCTGGTGGTAGCGGAGGTATCGGCCGATGGTGGCGCTGGTGCCGCCGGTGCCGGCGCCCACCACGATCCAGCGGGGGACCGGGTGCTCCTCCAGGGCGAGCTGGTCGAAGATCGACTCGGCAATGTTGTTGTTGCCGCGCCAGTCAGTGGCCCGTTCGGCGTAGGTGAACTGGTCCATGTAGTGGCCGTTGGTGCGCTGTGCGAGTTCCGCGGCGGCCCCGTAAACCTCCGAGGCGTGGTCCACCAGCAGGCAGGAGCCGCCAAACTGCTCGATCAAGGCGATTTTCTCACGGCTGGTGGTCCGTGCCATCACCGCAATGAACGGCAGCCCCAGCAACCGGGCGAAATAGGCTTCCGAGACGGCCGTGCTGCCGCTGGAGGCCTCAACGATGGTGGTGCCCTCAGCGATCCAGCCGTTCACCAGCCCGAACAGGAACAGCGAGCGGGCCAGACGGTGCTTGAGGCTTCCCGTCCGGTGCGTTGACTCGTCCTTGAGGTACAACTGGACGCCCCACCGCTCCGGCAGCGGGACGGAGTACAAATGGGTGTCCGCGGACCGGTTGTTCTCTGCATTGATTCTGCGGATGGCCTCGTCGGCCCATGCCCGGTCCTGCTGTCGCGCTTTGATCACCGCACCAGCCTACCGGCGGCGGCCGATTCCCATGGATAGAGTTGGCGGATGCAGACCCTCATGGATGTCGCCACCCTGAAGGACCTGGTCGGTGCGGGCAGCACCGACCGGCGGACCGTGTTGCTGGATGTGCGCTGGGCGCTCGGCGACCCGCACGGCCGGGAACACTACCTCGCGGCACACCTCCCCGGTGCCGTCTTTGTGGACCTCGCCACTGAACTGGCTGGACCCGCCGACCCATTCCGCGGCCGCCACCCGCTCCCGGCCCTTGAACAGTTCCAGGCGTCTGTGCGCGCCTGGGGAGTCCGCAGCGGCGACGTCGTGGTGGCCTACGACGACAGCGGCAACCTTGCCGCCGCCAGGCTTTGGTGGATGCTGCGGGATGCCGGTTTTCCCGACGTTTACCTGCTCGACGGCGGACTGGCCGCCTGGCGGGACGCCGGCTTCGCCGTCGAAAGCGGCGAACCGGAGCCGGAGCCGGGGGACGTTGAGCTGGCGGGTGGCGCCATGCCCGTGATCGATGCCGGGCAGGCGGCTTCCTGGGGCCGCCAGGGACTGCTGCTGGACGCCAGGGCGGGGGAGCGGTACCGCGGCGAGTTCGAGCCGGTGGATCCGCGTGCCGGCCATATCCCGGGGGCCGTGAGTGCCCCCACCACTGCCAACCTCGGTGCGGATGGCCGGTTCCTCTCCCCGGCCACTTTGCGGGAGCGCTTCACGGGCCTGGGCGTGCGCGCTGGCGTTCCCACCGCCGTCTACTGCGGCTCCGGCGTCACCGCGGCCCACGAAATTGCGGCCCTCGAAATCGCCGGATTCCCCGCGGCACTTTACCCGGGGTCGTTCTCGGAATGGTCCAACAACGCCGCGAACCCGGTAGTGACCGGGGATACGTCGTACGCAGACGGCAGTTCCGCGCAGTAGTACGGGTCGTTCGTTCAGGCCGCGAACCGGTCTTTTGCCCGGGCACGTAGGAGCGTCTGGGCTCTGCGGCGGCGCTCTCTGCGATGGTTGCGGCTCTTCGCCGCAGCCAAATCCAGCTCCCTTGGGGCGATAGCTCTTCCGTCACTTGTTCCGGGCAGCGGCGGGGCGGTGGATTGGTAGGTGTGGCCGGTGGGGGTGGTGATGTCGAGGGTGTGTCTGGGTCCGGGGCGTGGTCGGGAGGACCAGCCGGGGATTTCTTTGGTGTGGTTGCAGGCTTCGCAGAGCCCGGCGCCGTTGTTCTGGGTCGTTGGGCCGCCGTGGTGCCAGGGGATGATGTGGTCGAAGTGTCTGATGGGGGCGTCGCAGTAAGGGGTGCGGCAGGTGTCGTCGCGGGCGGTCAGGAAGCGGCGGAGTCCGGGCGGGAAGAGGCGCGCCCGGGAGTCCATCGCGGTGAGCTCGCCGGTGCCGGGGGCAGCGTAGAGCCGGCGGAGCCACACATTCAGGTCCGTGTCCCCGGCTCCAGTGGCCAGTCCCTCCGTACCTTCATCTGGTCCCGCGTTCTGTCCGGCGTGTATGAGCATCCCGCGGGCCCAGCCGGCGGGGACGATGCCGTAGCCGGGGAGGCGGGCGGGTTCGCTGTCGCCATGGAAGAGGGTGCGGTCGGTCATGACGAGCTGGATTTCGATGCCGCTGATCCCGCCGGGGGTGCCTGTGGTGCGTTCGACGAGGGTATCGGCCATGAGCTGCCCGCGCGTGCGGGGGTCCCCGGCGTTGCGGAGGGTGTCGGCGTGCCGGGTCAG
>NZ_AUPJ01000473.1 GCF_000427315.1 Arthrobacter sp. TB 26 | reverse complement strand
CCAGCACCCCATCCTTCTCGCCGCGCAGCAACGCCAGGACGCGGTGCGACGGCATCCCGGCCGGCTGCTGGGAGAACTCGAAGTAATCCTTGAACTTCTGGCCCTCGGCGTCCTTGCCCTTCTTGACCCGGGAGACCATCCGGCCCTGCGTCCAAAGCCGCTCCCGCAGCGTGGCGGCGAGGTCGGCGTCCTGGGCGACGCGTTCCACCAGGATGGAGCGGGCACCGGCGAGCGCCGCCGCGGTGTCGCCGATGGAGTGCTCGGCGTTGAGGTAGCGGGCGGCTTCGCGTTCCGGATCGAGTTCGGGCCGCTTCAGCAGTGCGTCGGCAAGCGGCTCCAGCCCGGCCTCGCGGGCGATCTGCGCCTTGGTGCGCCGCTTCGTTTTGAACGGAAGGTAGATGTCCTCCAGCCGCGACTTCGTGTCGGCGCCGACGACGGCGGCCTGCAGTTCCGGAGTCAGCGCACCCTGCGCGGCGATCGCTTCCAGGATGGTCCGACGGCGGTCCTCCAGCTCGCGGAGGTAGCGCAGCCGCTCCTCCAGGTCGCGGAGCTGGGTGTCATCGAGCGTCCCGGTGGCTTCCTTGCGGTACCGGGCGATGAACGGCACAGTGGACCCGGCGTCAAGCAGGTCCACGGCCGCCTTCACCTGCCAGGCCAGCACACCGAGCTCCTCGGCGATCTGGGCGGCGATGCCGGACTCCTGGGTGTGCGGAGCCTGGGTCTTGGGCGACGCGGTCTTAAAAGACGGGGTCTTGGCTGATGGGGACGGGCGCTGCGGGAGTTGGGTCACCCTGCCATTTTGCCTTACCGGGCTCTTCGCCCGGGGGGCGCGGGCAGCGGACTAGGGCTGTTCGACGTCCTGAAGGACCTCGTTGCGGCGGAGGAACCAGGGCTTGAAGGGCGGATCAAAGCGGGCGAACCGTGGGAGTCCGACGGCGGTCAGGCCGGCCGCGACCAGCGCGGCCTGCAGTTCCTGGTTCCGTTTCCCGAACGCACTCTTCGATCCGCCACCGGAAAAGCTAAGGGCAGCGGCAAGGGAGCCCGGCACGGTCCGGATCCTGACGTCCGGATTGGTCGGTACCGGGGCGGTCTCCGCCGTCATCCCCGCCGGCAAGACGAAGGCCACGACGAAATCGGTGGTCTCCTCTCCCCCGGTCAGGAATCCGCTTTGCAGAACCGGGGCCGTCATGGCCAGCTTCTGTGGCGGCCCGAACCCCTGGACAACCGGGGCTGTCATGGCCACCGCTTGCCGGGCAGTGTTGTTGCCGCTGATGTAATTGAAGAGGTAGCGGAAGGCTGCATTGCCGGCCCGGTCAAACGTCGCGTTGACCTGCACTTCGGCCACCACATGCGCGGGATAGCGGCGCAACTCGAAATCCGGGTAGCGCTGGACCAACTCGAAGGGCTGCTGTTCAGTCATCGTCTTCAGACCATACGCCGGGTCTCCGACAGGAACCAGCCCGTTCCACCCGGGTGCTCGCCGGATTGTCGGAGCGCTTTGATAGCTTGAAGAACAGAGGACCAGGCTGCACGGACGTCCAAGACGGCGCAGCCCGAATTTCCGCAGCGCATCGACATCGGGGGCACAGTGTTTTTTCTTGAACCGGAAGTGCCGGGTTCCGCACCGGACCTGGTTTTCTCCGCGAGCGACCTGGTGACCGCTGCGAGTTGTGAGTATCAGTTGCTGCGCAAGCTCGATGAGAAGCTGGGCCGCTCCCCCAAAGCGGTCTTCGACGCCGACGAAATGCTCCAGCACGCGGCCGTGCTGGGTGACCGCCACGAGCGCAAGGTCCTCGATGGTTTCGTCGAGGAGTTCGGCCCCTGGGATCCGGCCGCCGGGCGCGGCGTGTACGACGTCGTGCCGGCCGAGGCGATGGACCGCGCCACGCTGCTGGCCAAGCACCGTGAGTCCATCGAGGCCCTGCGCTCGGGCGCCGACGTCGTGTTCCAGGCGGCCTTCTTCGACGGCCAGTTCCATGGCCGCTCCGACTTCCTGGTCCGCCAGGCCGACGGCAGCTACGCGGTGTTCGACACCAAGCTGGCCCGCCATGCGAAGGTCACCGCGCTGCTCCAGCTTGCCGCCTATGGGGACCAGTTGCTGAAGGCCGGGATCACGCCGGACCCGGCCGTGACACTGGTCCTCGGCGCCACCGTCCAGCTCCCGGACGGCGGCTTCGATTACGTCCGCAGCCACCACAAACTGGCGGAAATCCTGCCTGTCTTCCGCGAACGGCGGGACCGGTTCGTGGCGCTGACCGCTTCGCATGCAGCGCAGCCCCACACCGTGCAGTGGGGAGCCCGCGGACTCAGCGCATGTGGCCGCTGTGACTACTGCCGGGAGCAGGTGGTGGCCACCGATGATCTGCTGCTGGTGGCGCGGATGAATTCGGCACAGCGCAAAGCACTCCACGAACGGAAGATTTTCACGGTCAAGGAGTTCGCGGAAGCACACCTTCCTGGCGCGAACAGCGCACTGCTGCGCCTGCAGGACCAGGCCCGGATGCAGAGCGGGGTGGGCGCGTCCGACGGCGGCGTCCGGTACCGCAAGGACGGAACGGAACACACCCTCAGCTACCGGGTCGTCCCGGAAAACACGCTCGCGGAGCTGCCGCAGCCCAGCGCGGGCGACATTTTCTTCGACTTCGAGGGTGACCCGCTGTGGCAGGAAAGCGCCACCGGCATCTGGGGACTGGAGTACCTGTTCGGCGTCATCGAAGCACCGACCGGACCCGGGGACCCCGGGTCATTCAGGCCGTTCTGGGCGCACAACCGCGAGGCGGAGAAACAGGCGTTCCTCGATTTCCTCGACTATGTGGAGAAGCGCCGGCAGGACCACCCGGACATGCACGTCTACCACTACGCCGCCTACGAGAAAACTGCCCTCCGGAAGCTCTCCGTGATGCACGTTGCCGGCGAAAATACCGTCGACCGCTGGCTGCGCGAGGGGCTCCTGGTGGACCTCTACCAGACGGTCCGGAACAGCATCCGCATCTCCGAGAATTCCTACAGCATCAAGAAACTTGAGCCGCTCTACATGGGGACAAACCTGCGTTCCGGGGACGTGAAAGACGCCGGCGCCTCGGTGGTGGCCTACGCCCACTACTGCGACGCACGCGACGACGGCCGGGCCGAGGAAGCCGCCACCATCCTCGCCGGGATCTCCGACTACAACGAATACGACTGCCTCTCCACACTGGAGCTGCGGACCTGGCTCCTGGGCCTGGCCCGGGAGCGCGGCATCACGCCGGACGGCGACGGCGCACCCGGCTCAGCCTCATCCACGGCCGCTGGCACAAGCATGGGCTCCGCGCCGGACACCGCTGACCTGGACCCGCTGGAAGTGGCCCTGGCAGAACTGGCGGATCACGGCGTCGGGCTGTCCCAGGGCGACCGGAAGGCGGTTTCGATGCTGGCGGCGGCGGTCAGCTACCACCGCAGGGAGCGCAAGGCGTTCTGGTGGGCGCACTTCGACCGCTGCGAGAACGGTCCCGACACGCATCACCAGCAGGACCGCAACGTCTTCCTCGTCGAGGATGCGGAAGTGCTTGAGGACTGGTGGAAGGACGGCGCCAAGCTCCCGGAGCGGCGGGTGAAGCTGATCGGCACGGTCAGCCCGGGCTCGGACCTGCGTGAGGGCAGCACCTGGTTCCGGATGTATGAGCCGCCGCTTCCGGCCGGACTTGAAGGCACGGGGATCAACGGGACCGGGCGCAACGGCTGGTTCGGCACCGAGGTTCTGGAGCTGGGCCACGAGGACGGCAAGGACACCGTCATCATCCGGGACAAGCTCCGGAAGACCATCGAGCCGTACAGCCACGTCCCCGTCGCGCTGACCGAAGACCAGCCCATCCCGACCAAGGGCCTTGAGGACGCGCTGGCGGCCCTGGCGTGCAGCGTCGCCGCGGCATTGCAGTCCCATCCGCCCGTTTTCCCGCGTCATCCGGCGTTGGATCTGGTCCGCCGGGTTCCGCCGCGGCTGGCCTCGGGTGCGGCCCTGCCCGTGCCCGGCGGGGGGCCGGACCGGTTCGTCGACGCGATCACGGAGGCGGTCGGCGCTTTGGACCACTCCTATGTCGCGGTCCAGGGGCCGCCCGGGACGGGCAAGACCCATGTGGGCTCCCACGTCATCGCCCGGCTGGTGGCACGGGGCTGGAAAGTCGGCGTCGTCGGCCAGTCCCATGCCGTGGTGGAAAACCTGCTCAAGACAGCCGTGACCAAGGCCGGCGTCGATCCGCTCCGCGTGGCCAAAGACGTGAAGCACAGGGAACCGCTCCCCTGGGGGCAGCGCTCGGCGTCGGACGTGGCGCGCCTGCTCGGTTCCCCGGGTGGGGCGCTCATTGGCGGGACAGCCTGGACCATGACAGGAGCCAACGTCCCGGCCGGATCGCTGGACCTGCTGGTGATCGACGAGGCCGGCCAGTTCTCCCTGGCGAACACCCTTGCCGTGGCGCAGTCCAGCAGCCGGCTGCTGTTGCTCGGCGATCCGCAGCAGTTGCCACAGGTCAGCCAGGGCTCCCACCCTGAACCGGTGGACGAATCGGCTCTGGGCTGGGTATCGGCCGGCCATGCCACGCTGCCGCCGGAGCTGGGCTATTTCCTGGCCGACTCGTGGCGGATGACCTCGGAGCTGTGCCGGGCCGTCTCCGAACTCTCCTACGAGGGCAAGCTGCGTTCAGCCCCGGCCGCTGACCTCCGGAGGCTCGAGGGAGTCCCCGCCGGGATCGAGACCGTGCTGGTGGAGCACAGCGGGAACATCACGTCCTCGCGCGAGGAAGCCGCCGAAGCCGTCCGGCAGGTGCGGCGTCATCTCGGCCTCAGCTGGCATACGGAGGACGGCACCCGGCCCCTGGACTTCGCGGACATCCTGGTGGTGGCTGCCTACAACGCCCAGGTCAACGTGATCCGCGAGGCCTTGGATGCCGCGTCCCTGGCCGGGGTCCGTGTGGGAACCGTCGACAAGTTCCAGGGCCAGGAGGCCGCCGTCGTGATCGTGTCCATGGCGTGTTCGGCGGTGGCGGAAGCACCGCGCGGCATGGAATTCCTGCTCTCACGCAACCGGATCAACGTGGCGGTGTCCCGCGGCCAGTGGCGCGCCGTCGTGATCCGCGCACCGGAGCTGACCAACTACCTCCCCACCCACCCCGAAGGCCTGGAGCAGCTGGGCGGGTTCATCGGCCTGTGCCAGCGGTCGGTCGCGACCAGCTAACACGGGACATGCTCATTCTTCGTGCTCGAGCCCACGGGACATGCCCAGCTTCTTCCCCACACCACGGGACATGCTCATTCTTCGTCCTTCCGCCCGCGGGACATGCTCATTGTTAAACGCGAACAGTGGGCAGAATGGCATTCTGCCCACTGTTCGCGGCCGTGACTGGACATGTCCAGTGGCGAGCGTGACCACCGCTGGACATGTCCAGTGGCGACCTTCGGTGCTGCTGGCTTAGTTCTGGTACGCCGGGTAGTCCGTGTAGCCCTTCGCGCCTTCGGTGTAGAAGGTGGACTGGTCGGGCTCGTTGACCGGGAGCCCCTCGCGCCAGCGGCGGACCAGGTCCGGGTTGGCGATCGCGGGGCGTCCGACGACCACGGCGTCGGCGTGGCCGTCCGCAACAATCGCGGTGGCTTCCTCGCGGGTGGTGATGACGCCGAAGCCCGTGTTCAGCAGGAAGTTTCCGCCGAAACGGGTGCGCAGATCCTGGACCAGTTCGCTCGTCGGCTCCTTGTGCAGGACGCTCAGGTAGGCGAGCTTGAGGGGCGCCAGGGCATCCACGAGGATGCCGTAGGTTTCACGGACGTCTGCCGCGTCAAGCTCCAGGGCTCCCTGGACGTTGTGTTCGGGCGAGATACGGATGCCGACGCGGTCTGCGCCAACGGCATCGACCACGGCCCGGGTCACTTCGATAACGAAGCGCGCACGGTTCTCCGGCGAGCCGCCGTAGATGTCGTCGCGCTGGTTGGCGGACGGGGCGAGGAATTCGTGCAGCAGGTAGCCGTTGGCTGAGTGCAGCTCAACTCCGTCGAACCCTGCACCGATCGCGTTGCGGGACGCGGTGACGAACTCCTGCACGATACCCGGCAGTTCGTCGGTGGTCAGGGCATGCGGAACGGGGAATGCCTGCTTGCCCGCGTAGGTGCGGGTCTCGCCGTCGATCGCGATGGCGCTGGGCGCAACCACCTGGTGACCGCCGGTGGTGTCTGCATGGGTAACCCGTCCGGCGTGCATGACCTGGGCGAAGATGCGGCCGCCCTCGGCGTGCACGGCGGAGGTGACCTTGGCCCAGCCCTCAAGCTGAGCTTCGGTCACCAGGCCGGGCTGGCCCGGGAACCCCCGGCCGGCCCGGCTGGGGTACGTACCCTCGCTGACGATCAGGCCGAGGGATGCCCGCTGCCGGTAGTGCTCGACGACGAGGGGTCCGGGGATGCCTTCCGTGCCGGAGCGGACGCGGGTCAACGGCGCCATCACGAGTCGGTTGGGCAGTTCCAGCTCGCCGAGAGTCATCGGGGAAAACAGCATGCGCAGTTCCTTTCACCAGGGATTGGGTTCACTGGCGGCAACTGCGGGGCGTCTGCAACTATTCCTGATGAGACCCGGATCACTAGGGGTGGACGATGATCTTCACGGCGGTGTCGTTGTGGTGGATCAGGGTGTCGAAGCCTTTGTCCACGAGATCATCGAGGGCGATTCGTCCCGTGATGAAGGGTTTCAGGTCGACCTTTCCCTCCTGGACGAGTTTGATCGCGGCCGGGTGATCGCCGCAATAGGCAATGGTGCCGCGGAGGTCGATTTCCTTCAGGACGACCTTTTGCATGTCCACGGTGGCAGGACGTCCCCAGATCGACACGTTGACCACAACGCCCGCGGGCTTCACGACGTCGAGCATGGTGTCCAGCACGGCGTTCACTCCCGCACATTCAAACGCTGCATCTGCCCCCAGGCCTTCGGTCAGTTCCAGCACCCGGGCCTTGACGTCGTCGGAGCTTGGGTCCAACACATGATCCGCGACCCCCGAGGAAACCGCTTTCTCCTTCCGGGCAGTCGACAGCTCGGTGATGATTGTGGTGACGCCAAGGCCCTTCAGGACCGCCGCGGTCAGCAGACCAATGGGGCCCGCACCGCCGACGACGGCGACGTCCCCGGCCTTGACGTCGCTCCGGCCGACGGCGTGGTACGCCACGGCGAGCGGTTCGATGAGTGCGGCTTCGTCCAGCGGGATGTCCCCGACGGGGTGGACCCACCGCGTGTCGACGACGACCTTCTCACTCAGGCCCCCGCCGCCGCCCGCCAGGCCGATGAAGCCGAGCTTGGTGCACAGGTTGTAGTGGCCGCTGAGGCACGGGCCGCATTCGTTGCAGACGATATACGGCTCCACCACCACGCTGTCTCCGACGGCGAGTCCGGTCACACCCTCCCCGAGTTCCTCGACGGTGCCGGAAAATTCGTGCCCCAGGGTAACCGGGGCTTCCTCGTGGGAAATCGGATGGGGGTGGCCGGGCGGCGGGGTGAAGATTGGCCCTTCCAGGAATTCGTGGAGGTCGGTCCCGCAGATCCCGCACCAGGCGACGGCGATCTTCACTGCTCCGGGGCGCAGCTCCGGCTCCGGAATGTCTTCGATCCGGAGGACTTCGCGGGCATGGAATCGTGCTGCTTTCATGGTGTTTTCCTTCGCATTGCGGGCCGTGGAT
>NZ_AUPJ01000472.1 GCF_000427315.1 Arthrobacter sp. TB 26 | reverse complement strand
CCACGGCACGTCGTTGGATTATCACAACGGAGGCCGTCACCCCAGTGTGGTTCCCGGGGCTGTGATTGTCACGGCCCGTCCGGGTCAGCGCGTGTGGTGCGTGGGCTGGCGCTCGAAGACCGGCGTCGCCAGCCCTTCCATCCTGGCCTTGAGCTGCAGCGCCAGATAGTTGGAGTAGTGGCGGCTTTGGTGCAGATTGCCGCCGTGGATCCAGAGGTTGTCCACGTTGGTGGGCTTCCACATATTGCGCAGTTCGCCCTCCCACGGCCCCGGATCCTTGGGCGTGTCCGAACCAAATCCCCAGCACTTGCCGACGGCGTCGGCCACCTCGGGTGAGACCAGATCGGCCAGCCAGCCGTTCATGGATCCGTAGCCGGTGGCGTAGATGATGGCATCCGCCTCCAGCTCCGCTCCGTTGGCCATCACGACGGCGTTCCCGGTGATCTTGCCGACCTCGCCGTTGGCGAGCTTGACCCGGCCGTCGATGATCAGCTGCGAGGCGCCGACGTCGATGTAGTAGCCGGAGCCGCGCCTCAGGTACTTCAGGAAGAGGCCGGAGCCGTCGACGCCGAAGTCCAGGTCAAAGCCGGCGGCCTCCAGCTGGGAGTAGAACTCGGCGTCCCGCTCGGCCATCTCCGCGTAGACCGGGATCTGGGCTTCCGGCAGGATCCGGTAGGGCAACGAGGCAAACAGCAGGTCGGCTTTCTCGGTGGTCACCCCGTTGGCGAGTGCTTTCTCCGAGTACAGGCCGCCGAGGGCGAGGTCCATGAGGGACTCGCTCCGGGCGATGTGCGTGGAGGACCGCTGGACCATGGTGACGTCCGCGCCGTGTTCCCAGAGGTCCGCGCAGATGTCGTGGGCCGAGTTGTTGGAGCCGATGACCACGGCCTTCTTTCCGGTCCAGTCTCCGCCGCCCGGGTGCTTGGACGAGTGGTACTGCTCGCCCAGGAAAGATTCGGCGCCGTCGAACGTGGGGACGCTGGGGTATCCCGAGACACCCAAGGCGAACACCAGCTGCTTGGGGCGCAGGGTGACCGGTTCGCCGTCGCGCACCACCTCCACGATCCATTCCTGCGAGGATTCGTCGAAGCGGGCGCTGGTGCATTCGGTCTTGGACCAGTAGTTCAGCTCCATGATCCGGGTGTAGTTCTCCAGCCAGTCGCCGATCTTGTCCTTGGCCGCGAAAACCGGCCAGTCGTCGGGGAACTTGATGTAGGGCAGGTGGTCGTACCAGACCGGATCGTGGAGGTGGAGGGACTTGTAGCGGTTCCGCCAGGAGTCGCCCGGGCGGTCGTTCTTCTCGATGATGATGGTGGGCACGCCGAGCCTGCGCAGCCGTGCCCCGAGTCCGATCCCGCCCTGGCCGCCGCCGACGATGACGGTGTAGGGCTGGTCTTCGTAGCCGAGCCTGGCTTCCTGTTCCTCTTTCAGTTCCAGCCAGGACTTGCGGCCCTTGGTGATCTCGTGGGCGACACCTTTCTCCCGGTTGGCGCCCTTCTTCTCCTCGAAGCCCTTGAGCTCCTGCATGGTGGTGAGCAGGGTCCAGCATTTGCCGTTCCGGAGGCGCAGATGGGCGTAGCCCCGGGCCTGGGCGGTCTCGAAATTGACCCACGCCTCAGCGTTGGCAGCGTCCCCGGTGGCGTCCTCGGCCAGGGTCCAGTTGCTGGGCTGCACCTCGTCGAGGGTCGCATCGAGCATGCGTCGGATGTCCTCTTTGCCCTCCAGCGTCTTGAGGTTCCAGGTAAAGGAGACGAAATCGCGCCAGTACGAATCGTCGTCGAACAGTTCAAGCACGTCGTCCGTCTTGTGGCTGCGCAGCGCCTCATCGAACTGCGCCAGCCACGCCTCGACCACGCCGTTTGGAGTCTCAGGCATGTTTCCTCTTTCCGTTGCTTAGTGTGGGCCGTTCCCGCTGCATGGCGTCCAGTCCACGCAGTGACCCGCATCACAAGTACAGTTCGCCGGGGGTTACAATCGGGTTACACAGAGCTCTCACGCCCTTGTCCCGCGCTTCCGCTGGTCCGGGGTTGGCGGTAGCAGGACGAGTGCGACGATTCGAGGGCGAGTTGGGAACATGAGCATGCGGCCGGGCAGTCGCTCCATCACGCAGCTCTCGGACCTGAGGTTTTCCGCTCCGGCGGAGTATGCGCGAGCCCTCCGGAAGGCGCATGAGGCCACGGTTTCCGGCGCTCCCAGTCCGCATTTGTCGCCGTCCCTCGTCAAGTCCTGGCAGCGCTCCCTCGCGATGGGCATCAATCCGGACCAGCACCGGCCGCTCCACCGGCATGAAGTCTCCGAGGCACGCTCGCTCAGTGCCGGCCACCGGCTGGCCGCCGTGATGCCGGCACTTTCACAATTGCTGGCCGATGAGACCGCGACCGGGCGCCACCTGTTGATCGTGACCGATCATGTGGGCGAAGTGCTGTGGCGCGTTGGCAGCAAACAGGCATTGAAGCTTGCCGACTCCCTGGAGTTCGTGGAGGGGGCCGACTGGTCCGAATCCGGGGTCGGGACCAACGCCATCAGCGAGGCCCTGGTGACAGGTGCGCCGGCTCAGCTCTTCTCGGCCGAGCACCTCGTGCGGACGCATCACGACTGGGCGTGCACGGCATCACCGATTCGCGACCCTTTGACGGGGGAAGTCCTCGGTGTCCTGGACGTGTCCGGTCCGTTCGAATCCGTAACGCCGGACAGCCTTCGCCTGGTGCGCTGCGGGGTGCGGCTGGCCGAGGAGCTGCTGAAATCTGCTGCCCCGCCCGTAGTCACCGACCGCAGGACCGGGAATGCCTCAGGGTTTGACACCTCGGGACGGGCCGACGCCGGGGCCCAGGCACAGCTGATGCTGCGGCTGCTGGGTGACGCGCCGACTGCGGCGCTCGACGGCGGCACCCGTCGCCCGCTGACGCTGCGCCGGGCCGAGATCCTGGCCCTGCTGGCCTCCCGCACCCAGGGCTGGAGCGCCGATGAGCTTGCCTACGAGATCCACGGCGACGCGGGCACCGCTTCGGCGATCAGGACCGAGATGCACCGGATCCGCAGCCTCCTGGGCAACGTGGTGGAAGCGAACCCCTACCGCTTCCCGTCCACGGTCAGGGTGGTGACGGATGCCTCGGTGGTGGCTGGCCATTTGCGGGACGGCCGGGTTGCGGAGGCATTTGCGGCTTATCCGGCCAAGTTCCTCAACCGTTCGAACAACCTCGCTATCGGCTTCATGCGCGACGAGCTCAATGAAGCCGTCGGCGCCTCCGTGCGGGCCAGCGGTGATGCCCGGTTGATGCTGCAGTGGTGCACCAGCGATATGGGCTCCTCGGACACGGCCGCTGCGGCCACTGCCGCCACACTGATGGGCCCGCTTGATCCGCGCGGCCAGCTGGTGACCGCCCGGATGGAACGGGTCGATCGGGAACTGCGGGCGTAGGCGGACTGTCGCGTCGCGGTCCGTTGGTCCCGGCCCTTTGTCCGGAAGCGGGTCCGAACGCTACGGCGCAGGAGGAACGACGCCGGGGCAACCCTGGCCGTGTGGGTTGCGGAGGCAGTCGTCTGCGTAGTTCCGGGTGATGGAGCGCCAGACGCTCACGGTCTGCGGCGGCGCACTGAATTGCCCCTGGCCCGGGATGGGCAAGGGCGGCCCGCCGTTGACTGAGTACGTGCCCTGGAAATGGGTTGTCAGCACCACCGGGAAGTCGCCGGTCTGGGTGTAGACGTGGCTGGTTGCGGTCTTTTCGCCCCAGCGGTTCTGCGGGAGGGATCCTCCGGCTGCAGTCTGCGGCCCCAGCGAGGTCCCGTCGCCGTAGCTCCAGGTGTACTGGACGGGCTTGGCGACGACGTGCACTTTCTGGCCCAATATCGTGATGTCGAATTGCTGCTCATCCGCGTCTGCGAAGAAATTAGTCTCGGCTCCCCGGAGTGTGTGCGGACTGGGTTGGGCCGTGACTGAGCCCGGAGAGACTGGCAGTCTCTGGAACTCCGTTTGGATCATGGCGGCGATCCTAGGCAGCAAGTCCTCTGGTCTCGGGTCAAAGAGACACGTGGGTCCGGAGTGAAAGGTCCAGGTTGGATTAGGCACGCCGGCCGGGGCTTTCCGCCACACGACGGGAATTCCGTCCTTTCCGTCAGGACCGTTCTTGCAATCCACGAGGACGGCGAGGCACTCCGTGTCAAAGTCGCCACCGCCCAAGTGGCATTGGAGTTCGTACTTGTACTGGAACGGATCGGTATGAGGGACGCCCGGTTGAAGCGCAACAAACTTCCCAGTCGCTGGATCCAAGCGCCAACCGCCTACATTGACGCTGTCCGGCTTCCAATCACTGAAGATATCGGGTGGCTCTGCTTGAGCGAACGCGGGTGCGACGAACACAACTATCGCCGCCGCGACGATCCATGCGCTCAGAGTGCGGCCAGCGCTCACGAATCGCATGACTTAGCCGACGATTCTGCCGACATTTACGACGGTCCATTTCCCGCCGCTGAAATTTATGAACAACAGATTCCCAGTATCATCCGGCTGAGGATCACTCCGCGCAACGCTTGCATCCTGTCGCATGTAGGTGAGCGGCGTTTGCTGCGCCTGAACCACTACCTGGTAGGTTGCCTCGGCATCGGGGACAAATTCACTACTTAGCGATGGTGTGGTGATCTTTCCCCCTACCAACCACCGTCCTTCTGTGTGCCAGGCGTTGATAACGCTCTTTGCCTTTGCACATGGCTCACAAGCCGGTGCCGTAATCGCTTCAAATTCCGCCAACTCTCCAGTCTCATATCCGTCGCTGAGCACGCTAAACCAGTAGGACGCGAAAGCGATTGCACCTTCCTTCGTCTCCGCTTTCGCAGCTTCCGGAAGCACCGGAACTGGCACGTTCTGGGCTCTCCCCGAGGCATCGGCCGGTTTGTAGCTGGGCGTTGGCGTGGGGCTGGGAGTCGGCGTCAGCGACGCCGTCGGACTTGAAGGCTCGGGGGCGGCCGTTGCTCCTGGCGTTGTTCCGCCGCCGGTGCAGGCAGTGATCGGCAACAGGGTCAGCGCGACCAGGACGGCGCACACACGTCTGCGGCGGACGAAGAATGAAGTGCGAGATGTCATGGTCAGCTATTCCCCCCGATAGAAATCAAGACGCCTGGAGCCAAACAATGACTTAAGGGTAACCGACATCACATTTTGGACATCCAAGTTATCCACAGGCGCTCGCTTCACCACCCGGGCTACCGGCACGGGGCGAACAGCATCAGGCTATGGGCGAGGTCCGACAATTTGCCGCCGCGCAACCGCTCCCCGCAAATGCACCGGTCCCTGCCGACTCACACCGACTTACCCGCGTTAGCCTCTGGCGTTTTTCTACAGAGGCCAGAACAATGAACCCATGATGTTCGAACATGCAGACGAAAACCCCATCCTGGTCCTTGACGACGATCAGTGCTGGAAGCTGATTGAGGGCACCAAACACGGCAGGCTCGTGGTCATCGTGGGCGGCGAACCCGATATCTTTCCGGTGAACTATGCCGTGAGCGGCCGAAAGCTCTTTCTCCGGACGGCCCCCGGCAACAAACTCGCGGAAGTGACCATCAATTCCAAGGTGCTGTTCGAGACGGATGGCATCCTCTCCGATGAGGCCTGGTCGATTGTTCTTCGCGGCACGGCCCGGGTGTTGGACCAGTCCGCCGATATCGCAGCGGCAGAGGCCTTGGGGCTCAAACCGTGGGTGCCCACCCTGAAGGACTTCTACGTCGAGATCGAGCCAACCGCGGTCAGCGGTCGCCACTTCCAGTTTGGCGAGCATCCGGAGCGGGAGATTTAGCAGCAGCTCAACGCCGGTGGCCACCGGCCGAACGGCCGGGGACCGCTGGGCACCTGGTGGCCGCCTAGACTTAAACCATGGCGGACAAGCTGACCCCGGAGCGGCGCAGCTGGAACATGTCCCGCATCCGCGGGAAGAACACCAAGCCTGAACTGCTGGTCCGGAAATTGCTCCATGCCAAGGGCTACCGCTACCGGCTTCACGGCACCGCCCGCGGGGGTCGGCTGCCTGGCAATCCCGATCTGGTCTTCGCCGGCCGCCACAAAGTCATCTTCGTCAACGGCTGCTTCTGGCACTTTCATGACTGCCGGGTGGGGCAGCACGCACCCAAGGCCAACGCAGAGTTCTGGGAAACCAAACGCACCCGGACGCGGAACCGCGACGCCGAACAGCGCCATCAGCTTGAACGTTCCGGCTGGGACGTCCTCACCGTCTGGGAGTGCGAGCTCAAGGACCTTTCGGCGCTGGAAAAGCAACTGGACGACTTCCTGCTGGCCGGCGACCCACACCCCGGCACAGCACGTCCCGCCGCAGACCCACCAACCGCCGCCACGGACAGCTAGACCCGGTGGTGGTCGATCAGCCAACCGACCATTTGACGGGCCCGGCCGGCCGCCGTAGCTGAGAGCGACATAAGAATCTCTTGGCGTTCATACGAGACAGACGGTTCCGCCTCGGGTAATATCCGAATCTGGGGACAAGGACCCTACCGGGCCCGCACTTACTCGTACTACTACTCCACGGGAGAGCGCCAGATGCCGAACTTGCTGATGTCCACCACGTCGCTGAAAACCACAACCCGGCAATCGAAGTCTTCCCGGGATTCCCGGCCGCAGGAGTACCGGAGGTCCCCCGAGGTCGATTCCGATCTTGGACCCTTGCGCCTGCAGGTATCCGCAATCATTGATGCGATTCTCTCCGACAGTAAGCCCGAAGAGGCGGAGGTGCGCGAAAAGCTTCGCTGGCATGTCGCCAATAACCCCGGCCAGCCAGAGAAAGCCCTCTTGAGCCATCTGTTGTCCGTATCCGTGTCGCAGGAAGCCGGCTAGCGGAAACTTCCGGGGGTACGTCAGCGGCTGATGGTCGCCTGACGCACCACTTCGCCCCACGACTGTTGCGCAAGGTCCGCTACGGAGGCCAGGATTTCCGACGGCGGCCGCGACAGGTCCAGCGGGAACTCCACCACATCGATGTCCGTGTTGAGGATCCGGCGCAGTTTGATTTCCCCTGCCCCGGGATACACCAGCCAGGCCGTCGGCACCCGCAATGACGTGCAGTACGCCAGCATCCGGTAGTGGTCCCCCGACAGGGACGCCCCGGCGTCGGCAGCGGCCTGGTACTTGGCGTCGTAGACCATCACCGGCCGCCCGCCCAGCAGGTGGACGGCGCCGGGCTGCACCACGATCCGGTCCGAGTCGCGGACGGCCTCATTGAGCAGGGCGTTGTACCGCAGCCGCATCTCCCCCGGGTGTGCCGCCATGGCCTCGCGGAGCGCAGTTCCAACGAAGTCCTCGAACACCACGGACATGTCCACCACAAACGACGCCGACTGCTGCGTGCCGTCGCCGGCCTCCGCCGAAGAATGGCGCAGGATCACCTCGGCGAGCCGCAGGGCGGCCTGGTAGCGGGTGTTCATCCGGCTGGCCCGCCACACNNCGGCAGGGGCGCGCCGGACTGCAGCCGGGTCACGGCCGCGAGCTTGCCCTTGAGCTGGCGGAGCCGGCTCAGCACCTCAGGCCGTACGCCCGGGACCTGGGACATCCGTTCCAGCGCCGCCCGCAGGATGCGGTTCTCCGCGATGTCCTCGGTGAACTCGTCATAGGAAACCTCAAGGGGAACCAGCATGCCGGGCCGCCGCGAGATCTGGTCCGAAATGCGGATCCGGCCCTTGACCGTCCGGAGCGATTCGTCGACATTCAGGTAGCCCTGCAGCACACCGCGGCTGAGCGCCCGGTCCGAGAGCTGGGCCAGCGACTCGGCCAGCGCACTCCACAGATCCGCTTCCTCGACCGCGGCGACGGAATCCTCCCGGAACCCCTGGTCCCCGGCGTAGCCCAGCAGGAACAGGAGCCGGGCCAGGCCGAGGCGTTCCTTGGGCCGGACTTCGAGCTGCACTGTCGGGGTGCGCACTGCGCCGACCTTCCCGACCGGCTCGATGCGGTACATGCCCATGCCCAGGGGCGAGGCATTCGCCAGGCCGCTGCCGTTGACATAGGCCGCGCTGGCAGGGTCGAGCCGTTCGACGGTGCCGCCGGAAAGTTCGTCGAGGACCACCCGGCGGACCGGCTGTGAACCCGACGCTCCGTGCTGGCCGGCCGGCCGGGGTTGGCTAGACGCGCGCAAGGCGGTCGAGCAGTTGGTCCAGTCCAAACCGCTCCTCGAGCTGCGCGCGGTTCAACTGGCCGTGGTAGTGCTCCTCCAGCAGCGGCATGAGCTCGTACTTCCAGATCCGGCGCAGGCCCTTGGGCGTCTGCGCGGACGGCTTCATGAAGTAGGACGGGCCGATCATCAGGTCCCGGTCCCATTCGTCGATGGCATCGTTGAGCGCGTCCATCAGCGCAGCCGGCGTCGTGTCCAGGTCCCGGGCCTGCAGGAACCGCAGCAGCGAACCCTTCACCGGTTCGGTTTTGGGGTGCAGTTCGATGAAGGAGAAGCGGCGGCGAATGGCCGCGTCCATCATCGCAATGGAGCGGTCCGCAGTGTTCATGGTGCCGATGATGTAGAGGTTGTCCGGCAGCGTGAAGGGCTCGTTCGGGCTGTACTGCAGGTAGATCCGGTCGTCGCGGTATTCGAGCAGGAAGTACAGCTCGCCGAACACCTTCGCCAGGTTGGCCCGGTTCATCTCATCGATGATCAGGAAGTACGGCTTGCTCTCGTTTCCGGGCTTGGCGGCTTCCTCGGCTATCCGCCGCAGTGGCCCGGCCACGAGCTTGAAGGACACCTGGCCTTCCTCGGTCTTGTCCGGGCGGAAACCCTCGAAGAAGTCCTCATAGGCGTAGGAGGGGTGGAACTGGACCAGCTTGACGCGTTCGTCCGTGGTGTCGCCGGCGAGCTGGGCGGCGAGATGCTTGGCCAGGTACGTCTTGCCGGTGCCGGGCGGGCCGTACAGCACCAGCTGGCGGTTCTCCTCCAACAGTTCGGCGATCTCCTGCAGCGGCTCCAGGTCCATGTGCAACGACGCGGCGAACTCCTCCGTCAGCGGGCGGAACCCTTCACAGGCAGGTTCGACGACGGCGGCCGGCTCGGTGCCGTCGTCGGGCTCGGCTTCCGCTTCGGCGGGCAGCAGCGATTCCAGTGCCTGGATGACGCGGGTGACGTCCACGACGATGCCGGAGGTGGCCAGCTGCCGCTGCACGTGGCGGGGCAGCTCGGTCATGGTGTGCGCCTCGTCGAACCAGCGGACCTTCCGGCGGAGCCGGCGGTTGTCCTCGCGGTGCTCAGGCTCACCGAGGACCACGCCCACCCGGACGGTGCCGGCGCTCTGGTACAGGGTCAGGTCACCGGGCTTCATAACGGTCAGGAAAGCGAAAACGGCGGTCTTGGTGTCCTCGCGTTCCACGTAGCCGAGGTGCTTGTAGTCCTCATCGACGGCGTGCTGGACCAGCCCGGCAGTGACGCCCGGGTCCAGCAGGCGCAGGTGCTCGACGTCGAGCGTTACCGATTCCTCGGCCTCCCAGGCGCTGAGCAACTCGGCGTTGTCGTGGTGGGTGCGCAGCAGCCAGGCGCGCCGGCCGGGATCCCCCACCTTGCGCCACTGGCTCACCAGTTGCCGGGAGTACCAGTCGATCCGCTGGCCGGCCTGTTCGTCGAGGTGCAGCCGGATGCGGTGGATATCCGCGGAAATTTCTTCGTCGCTGTCGCCCTTGGCGCCACCCACGAGGGAGGCAAACGCGTCGCGGATCTCCTGGCGTTCGACGTCGGCCACGACGGGTTCGAAGTAGCTGGGCCAGACCAGGAATTCGATGCTGCGGCGGATGGCCGGCTGGTCATCGCGCGTGCCTGCCACCAGCAGGTGGAAGGCCAGCGGATCCTTGACGGCGGCCGCGACTTCCCCGGCCGGACGCCGTGCGACGTGCTGCACAAAGCGGCAGAGCCATTTCAGGTGGTCCCAGATGGTCCAGTTGAATTCGGCGGTGCGGTCACGGATGACACCGTGGTCCGTCATGCCCGCATAAAGCTCGTCCGGCAGTTCCAGGGGCGGCTCCAGCCAGGTTGCAGCTTCAGCCACCCGTGCGCGCTTGACCTTGAGCGACTTCACCTCGTGGGCCAACGGCAGGGACTGCAGGAAGAGCAGCTCGACGGCCAGCTGCTTGGCACCCCGGGAGGCGCCCTCCAGATTCTGACGCAGGTTGGTCATCATGGGCGCCTTGGGATCCGGCACCCCGCGGTCGAGGCGGTCGAGCAGCTCCGCGGCGGCCTGCACCGACCAGGTTTTGGTGCGGCCGTCCAAGGCTGACGCTTTGCCCAGCAGCCCTGGCCCCAGGACAAACCAGGCCGCGTCCTCAATCTCCTTGGAGATGCCGAGGGCGCGGTGCATGGCAGGCTTTTTGGATGGGGTCATGCCTTCAATTTACAGGCTTAAGCTGAACGCCCGCATCATGGCGGCGCCCCGAATCTACTGACCGGTAGCTCCGCGCGGTGCCGGAACCGGCTGCTACTTGGCCGCCGGGCGCTTGACGCCGAAGGTGAAATAGCTGCCCGGGCCGACGAAGTTCACCAGAGTCGCCAGCCGCCACAACGTCTTGCTGCCGCGGATCTCCTCAGCCGGGCGGCGTGAGATGTCCCGCTGGGCGGCGACCAGCAACGAGAGCTGAACGACGGCGGCAGTGATGGTTCCGAACTTCGCCATCGGCGAGAGTTCCTTCCAGGACTTCTTCCGGGCGTTCCTCTTGCGCTTGTTCGCCATCATCTGTCCTCGTTTGTTCACCATGATCTGGGCTCCTTGGCTTCCGGGCTGACTGCCCGCGGGTTGTTTATTCTAGGGACGATCCGTGGCCCGAGATAGAGGCTATGGGACCGGTTTGGCGGCTTCAGCGGGAACGGGAGTGAAGCGGTCGAGCTTCTCCTTCTGTTCAGCCGTCAGCCGCAGCACCCGCCCGGTGGCCTCGTCCACGAAGGCCAGGTGGCTGGTGGCGCGGACGCAGTCCTCCCGGGTCACGGGGTCCTGGACGAGGTAGTGGATGTCAAAACTGGCACCCTTGATCGCGCCGATCCACAGCTGCACGACAGCCGGCACGTTGCGGTATTCGAGGGTCCGGACGTAGCGGATCTTGTGCTCGACGATCAGCGCCAGGGTCCCCTCCGGGATGTCGTTGAAGAGGGACACCGGGGGCTCGATGCCGGGCAGCCCCGGTCCGCGCGGCGGCCCGAAGGCCGCGATGCGGGCTTCCTCCAGGATCCGGACAATCTGGACGTTGTTGATGTGGCCGTAGGCATCCATGTCTCCCCAGCGCATCGGGATCTGCACCTCGATGCGCCGGGACGCTGGAGCCGCGCCGGCGGCGCTCAGCTGCGCACCGCCGTCGCGTCGTCGGCCGTGTTTTCCGAAAAGGCCGTCTCCGCGTCTTCGCCGGCGAACTGCGACATGTACAGGCGGTAGTAGGCGCCCTTGAGGTCCAGCAGCTGGGCGTGCGCACCCTGCTCCACGATCCGGCCGGCCTCCATCACCAGGATGGTGTCGGCGTCGCGGATGGTGGAGAGCCGGTGGGCGATCACGAAGCTCGTGCGATCGGTGCGCAAGGCGGCCATGGCCTTTTGGACGAGCACCTCGGTGCGGGTGTCCACGGAGCTGGTGGCCTCGTCCAGGATCAGCAGCGAGGGGTTGGCCACGAAGGCACGGGCAATGGTGATCAGCTGCTTCTCGCCGGCGCTGACGTTGTTGCCTTCCTCGTCGATGATGGTGTTGTAGCCCTCCGGCAGGGCGCGGACGAAGCGGTCCACGAAGGTGGCTTTCGCCGCCTCCATCACCTGTTCCTCGGTGGCGTCCAGCTTTCCGTAGCGGATGTTGTCGTAGATGGTCCCACCGAACAGCCAGGCGTCCTGCAGCACCATGCCCACCTTGGCCCGCAGCGCCGCACGGCCCAGATGGGTGATGTCGACCCCGTCCAGGGTGATGCTGCCGCCCTGGAGCTCATAGAAGCGCATCACGAGGTTCACCAGGGTGGTCTTGCCCGCGCCGGTGGGGCCGACGATCGCCACGGTGTGCCCGGGCTCCGCGGTGAACGACAGGTCCTCGATCAGCGGCTTGTCCGGGGTGTAGCTGAAGGTGACGTGCCGGAACTCGACGTGCCCGTCCGTCTTGGCCGGCAGCTGCTCCGTGGCGGTCTCGGCGTCCTGTTCGTCGGCGTCGAGGAATTCAAAGACCCGTTCCGCGGAGGCGACGCCGGACTGCAGCATGTTGGCCATGCCCGCCATCTGGCCCAGCGGCTGGGTGAACTCGCGCGAGTACTGGATGAACGCGGTGGCGTCGCCCAGGCTCATTCCGCCGGAGGCAACGCGCAGTCCGCCGACGACGGCGATGCCGACGTAGCTGAGGTAGGACACGAACTGCATGACCGGCATGATCATGCCGGAAACGAACTGTGCGCCGAAGCTGGCCTTGTAGAGGGCCTCGTTCCGCTCGTCAAAGCGCTCCAGCATGTCGGCGTCGCGACCGAAGACCCTGACGAGGTCATGGCCGGAGAAGGACTCTTCGATCTGGCCGTTGAGCTCGCCGGTGTTCTTCCACTGGGCTGCGAAGAGCTTCTGGCTGCGGGACCCGATGATGCCGGCGGCCACGGCAGAGAGCGGCAGCGCCACGAGGGCGATGAGGGCCAGCTGCCAGGACACGATGAACATCATGATGACGATGCCGATCACCGTCAGCGCCGAGTTCACGAGCTGCGCGAAGGCCTGCTGCAGCGCCTGTTGGATGTTGTCGACGTCGTTGGTGACGCGGGAGAGGATGTCGCCGCGCTGGCGGGTGTCGAAGTAGTTCAGCGGAAGCCTGTTGAGCTTCTTCTCGGTGTCGTCGCGTAATTTGCGGACCACCCGCATGACCAGGATGTTCAGGACGTAGCCCTGCAGCCAGAGGAAAATGTTGGCGACAAAGTACATCACCAGCACCACGCTGATCAGGAACGCGAGCTTCTGGAAGTCGATGCCGACGCCGGGGATGACGTCCATTTTGGCGAGCATGTCCGCGAAGTTGTCCTGGCCCTGGGCGCGCAGGCCTGCGACGAACTGCTCCTTCGTGCCGCCGGCGGGCAGCTGTTTGCCAACGACTCCGCCGAAGATCACGTCCATCGCCTGGCCGAGGATCCGGGGTGCCACCACGTTGAGGACGACGGCGACCGTCACCATTGCGAGCACGGCGATGATGCCGGCCCGTTCGGGCTTCAGCAGGCCCATCAGCCGTTTCGCGGAGGGCCAGAAGTGCTGGGCTTTCTTTGCCGGCCGGTCGCCGAACATGCCGCCGTCGGCCTCGCCGGGGGTGTATTCCTCTTCGTGGAAGTCGTCGTCCGGCTCAGCGGCCGAGGGATCGGCGGCCGCAACATCGGTGGCGGAGACCTCGGTGTCCGCGGGCGGGACGTTGGCCTTTTCGTTGGTGCTCATGCCACGGCCTCCGCGGTCAGCTGGGATTCGACAATTTCCTGGTAGGTGCCGGAGCTCTGCAACAGTTCCTCATGCGTGCCGCGGTCCACGATCCGTCCGTTGTCGAGCACCAGGATCTGGTCGGCGTCGGCGATCGTGGAGACGCGCTGGCCGACAATGATCACGGTGGCGTCAGCGGTTTTCGCCTTGAGGGCGCGGCGGAGCCTGGCGTCGGTGGCGACGTCGAGGGCGGAGAAGGAGTCGTCAAACAGGAACACCTTGGGCTCCGTGACGAGGGCACGGGCAATGCAGAGGCGCTGGCGCTGGCCGCCCGAGACGTTGGTGCCGCCCTGGGAAATCCGTGAGCCGAGTCCGTTCTTCTTCTCGCGCACAAAGTCGGCTGCCTGGGCCACCGTCAAAGCGTCCCAGAGCTGCTCGTCCGTGGCCTCGGGCTTGCCGAAGCGCAGGTTGTGCTCGATCGTTCCGGAGAACAGGTACGGCCGCTGCGGAACCATGGCCACGCGCTGGGTGATCTCGGCCCGGTCCAGGTTGGTGACGGGGACGCCGTCGAGCAGCACCTCCCCCGATTCTGCGTCGTAGAGGCGGGGCAGCAGGGATAGCAGGCTGGTTTTGCCGGCGCCGGTGGAGCCGATGATCGCCACCGTCTGGCCGGGCTCGGCGGTGAAGCTGATGTCGCTCAGTACCGGCGCTTCGGCGCCGGGGTAGGCGAAGGATACGTTCCGGAACTCGACGCGGCCGGCTTTCCTGGCCGGCGTCACCGGGGTGCGGGCCTCGTGGATGGAGGGTTCGACGTCGAGCACCTCACCAATGCGGTCCGCGCACACGGAGGCGCGGGGAATCATCATCGCCATGAACGTGCCCATCATGACGGCCATCAGGATCTGCAGCAGGTACTGCAGGAACGCCGTCAGCGAGCCGACCTGCATTTCCCCGGCGTCGACGCGCTGCCCGCCGAACCACAGCACGGCCGCGGTGGAGATGTGCAGGATCATGCCGATGGCGGGGAACATCAGGACGAACAGGGCGCCGATCTTCAGCGAGACGTCGGTGAGTTCCTTGTTCGCGGCGCCGAAGCGTTCCGCCTCGTGCGGCTCGCGCACGAAGGCGCGGACGACGCGGATACCGATGATCTGCTCGCGGAGGATGCCGTTGAGCCGGTCGATCTTCTTCTGCATGGAACGGAAGAGCGGCATCAGGCGGACCACGAGGTAGCCCACGACCACCACGAGTACCGGAACGGACACCCAGACCAGCCAGGACAGGTTGAGGTCCTCGCGGAGGGCCATAAAGATGCCGCCGATGCACATGATGGGCGTGGCGACCATGAAGTTCAGCCCCATCAGCATGAGCATCTGCACCTGCTGGACATCGTTGGTGCCGCGCGTGATCAGGGTGGGGGCGCCGAAAACGTTGACGTCCTTCGCGGAGAAGCTGGTGACCTTGCGGAAGACCCCGCGGCGCAGGTCGCGGCCGAACGCCATCGCGGCCTTGGACCCGAAGTAGACCCCGGCGATCGCGGTGGCGACCTGCACCAGGGCGACGCCGAGCATCACCCCGCCGGTCCGCCAGATGTAGTCCGTGTCGCCGCGGGAGACGCCCTCGTCGATGATCTGGGCGTTCAGGCTGGGAAGATACAGTGCCGCGATGGTGGAGGCGAGCTGGAAGAAAATGACGGCACCGATGTATGGCAGATACGGCTTCGAATAGCGCCGTATGAGGGTGACAAGCATGCCCACGAGTCCTTAGGAAATACCGAGTAGATGAGGCTGGAGGACAGCCTGGGAAGGGAACAGCAACCGATGCTCCCAGTCTTAGCAGAGGGGGCTGACAGCCATAGCCATCCAACTCTACGAAACGACGTGCCCGCGCGGAACATTGGAGACGGAAAATCATCCAAACGGCGTACTTTCCCGGACCGTGAACAAAGCAGCGCGGCACCGCGGCCGCCCCGTTAGTCGGGATGGCCGCGGCGCGCTTGCGTGCCGACGGTGCGCTTAGTCGCCCCGGCGCTGGCTTTCGCGCTGCTGGCTGAGCACCTCAACGAATTCCCGGTCGAGGTCCACGATTCCGGTCCCGGCCACGGGTCCGGCGGAAGCAACCGCAGTCGCGGCCGCGGCAGGTGCGGACGGGTTGATCGCCGCAGTCGCGGCCGGGCTGCCGCCGTCGTCGTTCTTTGCGGCGGGGCTGACGATGTCCACGGTGCGCCGCAGCGGTTCTTCCTTGATGAAGAGGATCGCAACCAGGGCGACCACACCGATGATGGCGGAGACCATAAAGATCTGGGCCGTAGCGTCAC
Source organism: Arthrobacter sp. TB 26 (assembly GCF_000427315.1). Taxonomy (GTDB): domain Bacteria; phylum Actinomycetota; class Actinomycetes; order Actinomycetales; family Micrococcaceae; genus Arthrobacter. Next base: position 2,018 of record NZ_AUPJ01000472.1, on the reverse strand, counting down.
CGTAAGCGGCCCGCATGATTTCGCGGACGGGCTCCGGCAGGTCCTTGAGGTCCATGCTGGCGCCGGCGCCGCCGGTGGTGGGAATCCCCGCGGCGGCGAGGCCCTCGGTGGCGAGTTCCTTGACCCGGTTGCCCATGATCGCGCCCAGCACGGAGACGCCGATGGCGCCGCCCACCGAACGGAAGAATGCCACGGAGGCGCTGGCGGTTCCGATGTCGCTGGCCCGCACGGTGTTCTGCACGGCCAGGACGAGGTTCTGCATCAGCAGGCCCAGGCCGATGCCGAGGATCGCGGTGTAGACACCGGTCTGCCAGAGTGCGGTGGTGTGGTCGATGGTTCCGGTCAATCCGAGGCCGCTGATCAGCAGGATGGAGCCCGCCACCAGGTACCGCTTCCACTTTCCGGTCCGGCTGATCAGCTGTCCCGAGACGACGGAACCGATCAGGTTGCCGGCGATCATCGGCAGGGTCAGGAGCCCGGCTTCGGTCGGTGATGCGCCGCGCGCCACCTGGAAGTACTGGCCAAGGAAGGCGGAAGAACCGAACATCCCGACGCCGACGGCGATCGAGGCCAGGATGGCGAGGGCTGTGGTGCGCTGGGAGATGATCTTCAGCGGAATGATGGGCTGCGACACCTTGGATTCCACCAGGACCAGCAGTGCCAGCAGGGCAACGCCGCCGCCGACCATGGCCGCCGTCTGCCAGGACCACCAGTCGTAGTAGTCCGGGTTGCCAGCGAAGGACACCCAGATGAGCAGCAGGCTCACGCCGGAGGTCAGCAGGATGGAGCCGAGCCAGTCGATCTTGGCAGGGCGCCTGACGTGCGGCAGCTTGAGGGTGACCTGGAGCAGGATGAGGGCAATGATGGCCAGCGGAACACAGACGAAGAAGGTCCAGCGCCAGCCCAGCGGGCTGTCCACGATGAAGCCCCCCAGCAGCGGGCCGCCGGCGGTGCCCACGGCCATCACGGCACCCATGTAACCGGAGTACTTGCCCCGGTCGCGGGGCGGGATGATGGAGCCAATGATGGCCATTGCCAGGGCGGTGAGCCCGCCCATGGCGACGCCCTGGATCACGCGGGCGGTCAGCAGCAGCGGGATCGTCTCGGACAGGCCCGCCATGACGGAGCCGGCCACGAAGATCACGATGCTGAGCTGGACCAGGACCTTCTTGTTGAAGAGGTCGGCGAGCTTACCCCAGATGGGGGTGGTCGCGGCGTTGGCCAGCAGGGCCGCGGTGATCACCCAGGCGAAGTCAGTCTGGGTTCCGTTGAGCTCGGACATGATCGTGGGCAGGGCGTTCGCGACGATCGTGCTGCTGATAATCGCGGTGAAGAACGCGGCCAGGAGGCCGGTGAGGGCTTCCATGATCTGGCGGTGGGTCATCACCACCGCAGGGGCGGGGGGCATTTCTGTCGTTGCTGCCATGGGGCGCTCCTTAAACAATTTCGGTCGTATTGCTGGATCCGGCCGTCGTTGCCCGGGCTGAAGTCCTGAGGGACTCAGCAAGTTTCTGCAAGGTCTTCGTTGTCTCTTCGACGTCCTGCTCGCTCCAGTCCTGCAGGAAGCCAAGGAGTGTGACAGTGCGCTGGTACTCGATGGAGCGGAGTTTCCCGACCCCTGAAGCGGAGAGGGCAATCAATTGAGCCCGCCCGTCCAGCGGGTCGGGACGGCGGACCACATAGCCCTGTTCTTCCAGTTCGGCAATGTGCCGACTGAGGACGGGGGCGCTGACTCCGAGCCGCTCTGCGAGTCCGGTGGCGCGGGTTTCCCCCTCCCCCACGAAACGCAGGACGCCCTGGAGCGCCACCCCGGTGTCCTCCCCTCGAAGCTTGATCGCGGCGACACAACGAACGGCGCGCTGCAAATCGAAAATCTGGTGGACGAGTCTGGCCGCGGTATCCGGCTCTACTGCCATGGAAAACCCCTTATGTTTGCCTAAGGCAACAATGTATCAGAAATTTAGTTACTTTGGGAAACTAACCCTTTTCCTGAGGGGGACCGGCTTAAACGCCAAGCG
>NZ_AUPJ01000471.1 GCF_000427315.1 Arthrobacter sp. TB 26 | reverse complement strand
CCGCGCTGAGCATTTTGAGGAGGGAGTCGAGCGTGGTGCTCAGGCCTCCATGTGGGTGGGGGCGAACATCTTGAGCAGGGTTTCGACGACGACGACGTTCGGCCCGTCCGCGGCAAATCCCGCCTTGAGTGCGTCCCCGATGTCCTCGGGGGCGACCCGGACGGCCGGGACTCCGAAGGCCTCGGCCAGCTTGACGAAATCGGGGCGGGCGAGTTCCGTGGCGGTGGCCTTGCCGAAGGCGCCGACCATGTATTCGCGCAGGATGCCGTAGCCGCCGTCGTCCACGATCAGCCAGGTGACCGGCACATTGTGCTGCTTGGCCGTGGCCAGTTCAGAGATGGAGTACATTGCCGAGCCGTCGCCGGAGACGGCGAGCACCCGGGCTGAAGCCCCGGACTTGCCGGTGGTTTCCAGGCCGACGGCGCCGCCGATCGCCGCGGGGAAGCCGAAGCCGAGCCCGCCGGCGCCCTGTGCGGAGTGGAACTGGCCCTCGCGGGCGTCCCAGCAGCTCCAGGCCCAGTACGCGGAGATGGTCATGTCCCAGAACGTCTGCATGGCCGGGGGAACGGCCGCCCGGATGTCCGCCATGAACTTCAGTTCCTTGCCGAGATCCTGGGATTCCAGCCGGGACTTGACCTTGGCCAGGGTGTCCTTGACCACGGTCTCAGGCGGGGTGCCGTGCCAGCCCGCGCGCTCTCCGTGCGGCTCCGTCATGGCGGCGTCGAGGGCTGTGTCGAGCGCGGCGTCCAGGGCGGCGAGCGCCTGGCCGGCGTCGGCCCGGATGCCCAGGCCGGGGCGGTTGGATTCCAGGACGCGGGGTTCGGCGTCGATCTGGATGATCCGGCCGCGCGGCTCAAAGGTGAAGTAGTTGGAGGTGACTTCGCCCAGCGAGGATCCGATGACGATCAGCACGTCGGCGTCCTCGAGCAGCTCCGTCATGTGCTGGTCCTCGATCCAGGACTGCAGCGAGAGCTCATGGTTCCACGGGAACGCGCCGTTGCCGCCGGGGGTGCAGATGACCGGGGCCCGCAGCTTCTCCGCGATGGAGAGCAGCGATTTCTCGGCCCGGCCGCGGCGGG
>NZ_AUPJ01000470.1 GCF_000427315.1 Arthrobacter sp. TB 26 | reverse complement strand
CCGCCGCGAGCCATTTGACGGCTTCGCGGACCAGCTCGATGCGGGGCGGGTTGTCTGCCGCTTCGGCGAGGGCGTCCTCCACCGGGGGCACCATGATGGGGTCCAGCAGCACGTTCTGCGGAATTTCCAGCCACACGGGGCCCTGCGGCGAGGAGATCGCCTCGGTCCAGGCGTCCTGGATGGCGGAGGGGATGCCGGAGGCGTGCTGGATCAACCGCTGGCTCTTGGTGACGTTCGCGGCCGAGGCCTTCTGGTCATCGAGCTGGTGGAGCATTCCCTTGCGGCGCGCGCCGAGGCCCTCCAGCGGAATCTGGCTTGCGATGACCACCATGGGAACGCCGGTGGCATAGGCCTCCTGCAGCCCGGCCAGCGACGTCAGCGCGCCGGGACCAGTGGAGAGGAAGAGGACACCGACTTCGCCGGTGGCACGTGAGTAGCCGTCCGCGGCGAAGGCCGAGTTGTTCTCCACCCGGGAGGAGACGAAATGCAGGTTGCCGCGGCCCATCGCGTCGAACAAGCCCAGGGCATGCTGGCCCGGGATGCCGAAGACGGTTTTGGCGCCGAGCGCTTCGAGGGTCTCGACGACGAGGTCGCCGCCGTTGCGCACCCCGGTCACTGGGAGGCTCCGCTCTGGATGTGCTGGGCCGCCGGTGTGGCGAAGCCGGCCGGGCGGCGGGATTCCTGGCCGAGCGTCTGGGCGGCGTAGCCGTTGGCCGCCCCGAAGCGGTCGCCGTCCACGGCACGGTCCGCCATCAGGGTGACCAGTTCGTAGGCCACGTGGCTGGCGGCCACGCCGGTGATGTCCGCGTGGTCGTACGCGGGGGCGACCTCGACGACGTCGGCCCCGACCAGGTTCATGCCGCGGAAGCCACGGATGATTTCCAGCAGCTCGCGGCTGGTGATGCCGCCGGCTTCCGGGGTTCCGGTGCCGGGCGCGTGGGCGGGATCCAGCACGTCGATGTCCACGGAGATGTAGAGCGGACGGTTGCCGATCCGGTCGCGGACCTTGGCGACGGTTTCCAGGACGCCCTGGTAGTAGACGTCGGCAGAGGTGACGATGCCGAAGCCGAAGCGGTGGTCGTCGTCGAGGTCCTTCTTGCCGTAGAGCGGGCCGCGGGTGCCGATGTGGCTGATGGCCTCGGTGTCCAGGATGCCTTCCTCGACGGCGCGGCGGAACGGGGTACCGTGGGTGTACTCGGCGCCGAAGTAGGTGTCCCACGTGTCCAGGTGGGCGTCGAAGTGCAGCATGGCGACGGGCTGGCCGGCGCGTTCGGCGGCGGCGCGGAGCAGCGGCAGCGCGATGGTGTGGTCCCCGCCGAGGGTCAGCAGCTTGCTGCCGGAGGCGGTCAGGTCCAGGGCGTTCTGCTGGATGGTCTCGATCGCGTCGTTGATGTTGAAGGGGTTGACGGCCATGTCGCCGGCGTCGGCCACCTGGATGTTTTCGAAGGGGCTGACATCCCAGGCCGGGTTGTACGGGCGCAGCAGCCGGCTGGCCTCGCGGATGTGGTTGGACCCGAAGCGGGCACCGGGGCGGTAAGAGACGCCCGAATCGAAGGGCACGCCGACCACGGTGACGTCCGCCTTGGCGACCTGGTCCAGCCGCGGTGCTGACGGTCTTGCCCGCGATGTCGATGCTGGTGACGCGCTCGCCGGTCTGCAAGGTGAGCGCCTCGTGGTCCCACATCGAGGCGCTGCCCAGGGTGAGGTCGACGCCTGCGTCGGTGAGGGCTTTGCTTAGCGCGACGCGGTCGTAGGGGAGGTGTGCTTCCTCGGTGAGGACGGTGACGTTCCAGCCCTCGAGGCCCCGGGCGTGCATGGCGTCGGCGAAACGGTGGGCGGCAGGGCCGCCGCCCGCAACCACGACGCGGCGCGGTGCTGTGGCGCGCTCTGCGCCCTGGTTCTGGGGGCTTGAAGTCTGTCCGGTCACGGTGGGCCTTTCGCATGGGCCGCAGGCGGTGCGTTGCGGCCTTCTCAATCGAGGTGTCCACCCAGACTAGGTAAGCGCAGTTTCGCTTCAGTTTCCCTTATGTTTCGTGATCTTAACTTCTGCATCACGGATGCGTTTCCGGCTGCGTGAGGTCTCTTTTACCCGCCGGACACATTAACTGCACGCGGCTGTTACACCCCGGACCTAGCTTGGGTATGTGGCCGCACGAGCGGCTGAGCCCGGGAAAGATGTACCAGAGAGGGGCCGGAATGACTGCCGTACTTGAGAGCGCAGCACGGAGCTTTGTTGAACACCCCAGCTACGGGACCGGCTGGCACCGCGTGTGCGCCGTGGAAGACCTGGAGCCTGCATGGGGCGAGGCCGCGCTGATCGCCGGACGCCAGGTGGCGTTGTTCCGCACGGTGTCCGGTGAGGTTTTTGCCGTGGCCCAGGAGGATCCGGCGACCGGGGCGCACGTCATGGCCCGGGGCATCACGGGTTCCCGCGGGACGCGCCCAACGCTCGCCTCGCCGCTGCACAAGGAGGTCTATGACCTTGGAACAGGGGAGTGCCTTGGCACGCCGGGACTCCGGCTCCCGACCTTCGGTACCCGGATTGTGGGCGGGTACATTGAGGTCGAGCTTTAGGGGCTGAAGCCAGAGGTTGCAGCACCGGCGTTACAGCCCGAGCGCCTCGCGGACATCCGCCAGGACGCCGTCGAGCGCGGCGCGTGCCTCGTGCCGCGCCGCCGGCAGCTCGGCGGCCGATCCGACGTTGCGGATGACCTCCAGGTAGCACTTGAGTTTCGGCTCCGTACCGCTGGGGCGGATGATGATGCGGCTGAGATCCTTCGTCAGGTACAGCAGGCCGTCGGTGGGCGGCAGCTGGGCGCTGCCCTCGGCGAGGTCCGTGACGGTTTCGACGGCGGAGCCGCCAAAGGATTCCGGCGGGCTGACGCGCAGCCGGTTCATCATGGCGTCCAGCAGCCCCAGGTCCGCGACCCGGATGCTGAGCTGGTCGCTGGCGTGCAGCCCGTGGACCAGGTACAGCTCATCGAGCGTGTCGAAGATGGTTTTGCCCTCGGCCTTTGCTGCTGCCGCGAATTCCGCGATCAGCACCGCCGCGGAAATCCCGTCCTTGTCCCGGACCAGGGAGGGGGCGACACAGTACCCCAGGGCCTCTTCGTAGCCGTACAACAGCCCGGGAACGCGGGCGATCCACTTGAACCCGGTGAGGGTTTCCTCGTGGGCGTAGCCTGCCGCGGCAGCGATCCGCGCGAGCAGCCGCGAGGACACGATCGAATTCGCGAAGACCCCCGCTGTGGTTTCTCCGCTGCCGGCCGCCAGCCGCGCCACGATGTGCGCGCCGAGCAGGGCGCCGACCTCGTCGCCGCGCAGCATGCGCCACGAACCGGTGTCCGGATCCTTCGCGGCAACCGCGGCGCGGTCCGCGTCGGGGTCGTTGGCGATCACGATATCCGCGTCCACCCGGGCCGCGGTGTCGAGGGCCAGGTCCAGGGCGCCCGGCTCTTCGGGGTTGGGGAAGTTCACGGTGGGGAAGTCGGGGTCCGGTTCGGCCTGCTCGCTCACCAGGGTGACGTCGGCAAAGCCTGCCGCGTGCAGCACCGCCACGGCGGTTTCGCCGCCCACTCCGTGCAGGGGCGTCAGGACGATCTTGAGGTCGCGGGCCGGGAAATGCTCCGGGATGGCGAGGGCCGCCACGGCGGCCTCGTAGTCGGCGGCGATGGACGGATCCAGCACGGTCCAGCCCTCCGTGGCCAGGGCGACGCCGGACAGCTCACCGACGGTGTCGATTTTCGCCGCGATGAGGGCATCGTACGGCGCCACGATCTGCGCGCCGCGGCCGCTCTCCTCGACCGCGTGCCGGCCGAGGTAGACCTTGTAGCCGTTGTCCTGCGGCGGGTTGTGGCTGGCGGTGACCATCACGCCGCCGTCGCACTCCAGCGCCCGCACCGCATACGCGAGCAGCGGGGTGGGCAGGGCGGACGGCATCAGGAAGGTCTCGACACCGGCGGCGGTGAGGATGGCGGCGGTTTCTTCCGCGAAGATATCCGAGTTGTGCCTGGCGTCATAGCCGACGACGGCGCGCGGCCGGGTGCCGGGGGCGGCCTGGGCGACGGCGTCGGTGAGGAAAGCCGTGAATCCCGCGGCGGCGCGGCGCACCACCACCCGGTTCATCCGGTTCGGGCCGGGGCCGAGGGCCGCGCGCAGGCCCGCGGTGCCGAACTGCAGGGTGCCGCTGAAACTGTCGGCGAGCTCCTGGCGGGCCGAGGCGGCGCCGTCGTCAGCGAGCCGGACCAGTTCGGTCAGGGCGGCGGCGGTGGCGGGATCCGGGTCCTGGGCGGCCCAGGTCCGGGCGTCGCTCAGCAGGCGGGCGAGTTCGGCATCAAAAGACGTCATAAGAACCAAACTAGCGCCAATCGCCGCGGATGCCTGCCCGACAAGCGAGAGTGCGCCTGACAGATCGATCACAACCGTCTTGTTCTCCAGCCCTTGACAGCCATTTTTCCGGACACGTAGCGTCTGGAATATGAAGATGGGCCGTGGGGTGGAATGGGCTGTGCACAGCTGCGTCAACATGGCGTGGACACCGGCCGGCGAGGCGGTCAACAGTGCCCGGCTGGCGGAGTACTACAAGCTCCCGGGGGCCTACCTCAACAAGCAGCTTCAGGCGCTGGTCCGCGCCGGGATCCTCGGCTCCGTGTCCGGCCCGCGCGGCGGGTTCCACCTGGCGCGCCGGCCGGAACACGTGACCGTCCTGGATATTGTCCTGGCACTGGAAGGCCCCGAACCGGTGTTCCGCTGCGAGGGCATCCTGGGCAACGTTCCCGATGCCGACACGGAGCACAACTTCGTCCGGACCTGCCTGATCTCCCAGACCATGCGACAGGCCGAACTCGCCTGGCGGCAGGCGCTGGCCCGGCAGACCATCGCCGGGATCGCGGACTCGATGGAGCGGCGGTTCCCGCAGGACAGGGCGAAAGCGGTGCGCTACCTCGCCCCCGGGAGCTAGGCCGTTAGAGCTTGGCGATGATCCCGGCGAGCAGCTTGGAGATGCGCGGCCCCGCGGCCTGGCCGGCTCCGAGGACTTCCTCGTGGCTCAGCGGCACCGGGCTGATGCCGGCGGCGAGGTTGGTCACGAGCGAAATGCCGAAGACCTCCATGCCCGCGTGGCGGCCGGCGATGGCCTCGAGCGCGGTGGACATGCCCACCAGGGACGCGCCGATCCGTTTGGCGTACTGCACCTCCGCCGGGGTTTCGTAGTGCGGGCCGGTGAACTGGGCGTAGATGCCTTCGTCCAGTGTGGGGTCGACTTCGCGGGCCAGGCCGCGGATCCGTGAGGAGTACAGGTCGGTGAGGTCCACGAAAGTGGCGCCTTCGAGCGGTGAGGTGGCGGTGAGGTTGATGTGGTCGCTGATCAGCACGGGGGTGCCGGGCGTCCAGTCCTCGTTGAGGCCGCCGCACCCGTTGGTCAGGACGAGGGTCTTGCAGCCGGCCGCCGCGGCGGTGCGCACACCGTGGACGACGGCGCGGACGCCTTTGCCCTCGTAGTAGTGGGTGCGGGCGCCCAGGACCAGGGCGCGCTTGCCCTCCTTGGTCAGCACGGAGCGGATGGTGCCGACGTGTCCCACCACCGAGGGGGAGGAGAAACCGGGGACCTCGTCCGCGGAGAGGGTGGCGGTGGTTTCGCCGATCAGTTCGGCGGCGTCGCCCCAGCCCGAGCCGAGCACCAGGGCGACGTCGTGCGCGTCGATGCCTGTCTCTTCGGCGATGTAGTCGGCGGCGGCGCGGGCGGCGTCGAAGGGGTCCGTGTTCAGGAATTCTGTTGTACTCACCGGTACAAGTTATCGTGCCGGCGGCGTGCTGCCCAGCCCGTTCCCCAGCACCGGGCCGGCGCGGGTGCGGGCCCGGATTCTTGGTGGTGCCGGTCCGGATGGTGGACAATGGCTGATTGTGACTACGCATCCCGATTTCAGCTCACCCCGCATCGCAATTCTGGGCGGAGGGCCCGGCGGCTACGAAGCTGCCATGGTCGCCGCGTCGCTTGGCGCGAAGGTCACCATCATCGAACGGGCGGGGCTCGGCGGCTCCGCGGTGCTGACCGACGTCGTCCCGTCCAAGACCCTGATTGCGACGGCGGACCTGATGACCCGCGTCGGCGAGGCCGGCGAGCTGGGCGTGAAGTTCGACCTCGACGGCGGCGACTGCAACCCGACGATGCGCGCGGACCTCAAACACATCAACGACCGCCTGCTGCGCCTGGCCCGGCAGCAGTCCTCCGACATCCAGAAGGGCCTGGAGAACCAGGGCGTCCGGATCATGCTCGGCTCCGGCAGGATGCTGGACAGCCACACCATCGCGGTCCTCACCGCCGACGGCACGGAAATCATTGAGGCGGACGCGATCCTGCTGGCAGTCGGCGCCCACCCGCGCGAGCTGCCCACCGCCCGCCCGGACGGCGTCCGGATCCTGAACTGGGCGCAGATCTACAACATGGACGAACTCCCCGAGGACCTGATCGTGGTCGGCTCCGGCGTGACCGGCGCCGAGTTCGCCTCCGCCTACAACGGCCTCGGGTCCAGGGTCACCCTGATTTCCAGCCGCGACCGGGTGCTGCCCGGCTCGGACACCGACGCTGCCGAGGTCCTGGAGGGCGTCTTCGAACGCCGCGGCGTGAAGGTGCTCTCCCGCGCCCGCGCCGAGACCGTCGAGCGCACCGAGGACGGCGTCATTGTCACCCTCGGCGACGGGTCCAAGGTCACCGGCAGCCACTGCCTGGTCGCCGTCGGCTCCATCCCGAACACCGCCGGAATCGGCCTCGAGGAGGCCGGTGTGGCGCTCACCGAGAGCGGGCACATCAAGGTCGACGGCGTCTCCCGCACCACCGCGCCGAACATCTACGCCGCCGGCGACTGCACCGGCGTGCTGGCGCTCGCCTCCGTGGCCGCGATGCAGGGCCGGATCGCGATCGCCCACTTCCTGGGCGACAGTGTGACGCCGCTCAAGCTGCACCAGGTCGCGTCCAACATCTTCACCTCGCCCGAGATCGCGAACGTGGGCGTCTCCGAGGCCGAGATCGAATCCGGCAAGTACCAGGCCGATATCGTAAAGCTCTCGCTGCGCAGCAACGCCCGCGCCAAGATGCGCAACCACCGCGACGGCTTCATCAAGATCTTCGCCCGCAAGGGCTCCGGCACCGTGATCGGCGGGGTCGTGGTGGGTCCGAACGCCTCCGAGCTGATTTTCGCGATCTCCCTCGCGGTCACCCAGAAACTGCACGTCGACGACGTCGCCAGCACCTTCACGGTGTACCCGTCGCTGAGCGGCTCGATCTCCGAAGCGGCCCGGCGCCTGCACGTCCACATGTAACAAACACCGGAGGCCGTAGCCATGCAGAGTCCTCGCACCCTGGTTGAGTCCGTGGAACACCATCCCGTGCTGCCCTCCGGCCCGGAGGAACGCTTTGCCGGCTTCGGCGTGATGGGGGTTCCCTTCAGCTCCGGCCACATCCTGGCCCTGCGGCGTTTTGCTGCCTCCTCCGTCGGCCCGGGCTACACCTCGGTCTGGATCCGCGATCCTGCCGGCGTCTGGACGATGCACAGCACCACGGACCCCGGGTCCTCCTGTCCCCGCTACTTCGGCAGCGCCCTTGGATCGGCGTCGACGGGCGGGATCTCCCTCCGGTGGCGCGACGGGTATTCCTTCAGCGTGGAGGTCGGTGACGGGGTGGACCTGAGCTGGGACATAACGCTGGCCGCAACGCCGATCACCCGGCTCATGTCGGCGGTGGCCGGGTCGGTCCCCGAGCAGCTGTGGCGGAACCGGACGTTCCTGCGCGCCATGGGGGCTGTCGCCGGCCCGGTGCTGGGGGCAGGGCACATCGGGCTGACGGGCAGGGTGCCCAACGGCCAGACCTTTGGTGCGCGCCCGCGGCAGATGTGGTTTGTCCGGGAGAGCAATGCGCACTTGCAGGGGCACAACCTGGGGCAGGTTTCGGCACTGCCCGTCCAGGACCGGCTCGGGGACTTCTGGATCCCGCAGCGCGGCATCTTCATGATGGGCTCCTCAGTGTTCGAGCCCTTCGACCCAGCCGCGCACCTCGCCGCGGAGCACTGAACCGCGTCAGGTCAGGACGGGGAGGACNCCCGCCGGCAGCGGCCGCCGGGTCCTCCTGTCTTCCAGCTGGAACGGGTCGGCCTTAGAACGGGTACGGGGCGATGTCCGGCCGGACGGTGAGCCACTGGATTTCCGTGAAGGATTCCATGTTGGCGTGGTGTCCGCCGATCCGGGAACCGTTGCCCGAGCTCTTCATCCCGCCGAACGGTGAGTTCGCCTCGTCGGACACGGTCTGTTCGTTGATGTGGACCTTGCCGGAGTCCAGCTGGTCGGCGATGGTCATCGCCATGCCGACGTCGCCCAGGATGCCGATGGAGAGGCCGTACTCGTTGCCGTTGGCCAGTGCCACGGCTTCCTCCACGGTGGAGAACTTCATGACCGGCGCCACGGGGCCGAAGATCTCGTCTTTCCACGCCGGGCTGGCCACGTCCAGGTCGGCGAGGACGGTGGGCTGGTAGAACCTGCCGTCGTGTGTGCCGCCGGCGGCCAGCCGTGCCCCGCCCTGCACCGCATCCTGGACGATCGAATCGACCCGGTGCAACTGCTTCTCGTCGATGATGGGGCCCAAGGCCACGGTCCCGCTCTTCGGATCGCCGACCGGAAGATGCGCGGCCTTCTCCGCGAGGGCGCTGACATAGTCGTCGTAGATGTCCTCGTGGACGATGTGGCGCCCGGCGGCCATGCAGATCTGGCCCTGGTGCATAAAGGACCCGAAGGCCGCCGCGGAGGCGGCCTTGGGCAGGTCCGCGCCCGGCAGCACGATGAGCGCGTTGTTCCCGCCGAGTTCCAGGTGAGCGCGCTTGAGCAGCCGCCCGGCCGTCTCGCCGATCTTCCGGCCGGCCGNCCGCCGTCGAGCCGGTGAAGGCGATGACCCTGACCTCGGGTGCCTCGACGACGGCGGCGCCGATGTCGGCCCCGCCCGGCAGCAGTGACAGGAGTCCGGGCGGGAGTCCGGCTTCCTCGAAGATCCGCACCAGCGTGACCCCGCCGCAGACCGCGGTCCGCGGATCCGGCTTGAGCAGCACGGCGTTGCCCAGCGCCAGCGCGGGGGCGACGGCCCGGATTGAGAGGATCAGCGGGAAGTTGAACGGCGCAATCACGGACACGACGCCGACGGGCCGCCGGCGGGCGAAGGACCAGCGGTTCTCGTTCGAGGTCAGCACGTCCCCTGCGGGGAGGGAGGGCAGCGCCGACGCGTCGTAGCATTCGTTGGCGGCGATGTGCGTTTCCAGTCCCGCCTTGGGCGGAATGCCGCCGGACTCGCGCACGATCCAGTCCTGGATCTCGGCGGCGTGCTCCTCCCAGAGCAGCCCGGCGCGGCGCAGTACGGCGGCGCGGTCCTCGGGGTTCACTTTCGCCCAGTCCTTCTGGGCGGCTGCCGCCGTCGTGGCGGCTTCACGGACGTCGTCCACGGACGCCAGCCCATAGCTGCCCAGCGTTTCGCCGGTGGCGGGCTCGACGGCGTCGGCTGTCCCGCCGCCGCCCGGGCGCCAGCCGTTGACATAGATCTTGCCCTCCCAGAGGGAGGCATCGAGCAGGGACATGTCCTGTCCTTTCGTGGGGGATACATACCGCACCGGCCGGCCGAGTGTGATCCGGACCGGGGCCTTTGTACATCACATGCCGCCGGGCCGCGGCCGTCAAGGGCGCGGTGCGCTTTCGAGACGGCGGGGGCGTTCGGCCCTATCTGTTGCCAGCGCCGCGAGGACACAGTGGAACATGGCCAAGATCTATCTCCCATACGGGAGCGTTGAAGGACAGACAGCCCAGATTGCGGAATACATCGCCGAGCTGATCCGGGCCCACGGGCACCAGGCAGAGGCAGCGGACCTCAAACGCTCCGGGGACACCTTTCCGGGCGGCTACGACGGCGTCATCGTTGCAGCCTCGGTGCATATGGGCAAGCATGAGAAGTTTGTGGCCGACTTCGTCCGGAAAAACCGCGGTGAGCTGGAGCGTCTCCCGTCCGCCCTGATTTCGGTCAGCCTGGCCGCCCACGGCGACGAGCAGAGCGCAGAGGGTTACGTTGAGAAGTTCGAGGAGGAAACCGGCTGGCATCCTGCCCATGTCGGAATGTTCGCCGGCGCCCTGCTCTACACCCACTACAACTTCATCACACGCCAGCTGATGAAGAAGATCACTAAGGACAAGGGGTCCCCGGACCTGGATACGGGCCGCGACTACGTCTATACCGAGTGGGACGGCGTGCGGCGGTTCACCGAAGACTTCCTGGCGGGATTTACTGCCCCGCCGCGTCAGGCGCAGGCTTAGGGCTCAGGAGCGGGCGTAGGGCGGAACCGTGTCCCAGGCGTTGTAGGGCTTGAACCAGTATTCGAAGCCCAGCCTGTCGGCGTCGTCCTCAAGGACGTCAAGGCTGTCCGAGAACAGCGCTTCACTGTCCGCGTCCTCCAGCAGGACTTCTTCAACCTGTGCCCGCCAGTCCTCCGGGAGGTCGAGTTCGTAGATGTCCTCGGTGATTTCCGCCTGGTCGAGCAGGCAGCGCACGGCGAGTTCGGCGGCGAGGCATCCGGGGGCGGTCCAGCCGCGGACCAGGGACGCCGTGACGTCGGCGGCGACGACGATGAACTTCTGGGTGAATTTCGAGTCGAAATTGGACGCGAACTGGGGCGGCAGCGAGGACAGCACCGAGGTCCCGGCGATGTCGGACGGGGTGACGGTCTCCAGTTTGCTCAGGGTGCCCAGATCGCGGAAGAGCTGGTCAATGAGGATACTCGACGAGTTCCACAGCAGGCCGGCCAGCAGGCGGGTCTGCGTCACGGCTTGCTGGCGGTCCTCCGGGGAGACTGCGGCCATTTCGGCCAGATCCTCCGGATCGAACTGGAGCCGCTGTTCCGGGGTCATGCCGTCCGGGTGGGGGTCGAGGCCCAGCAGCTCGAGGCTCAGCCCCGTCAGCTTGTCGGCGTCGGCCAGGAGTTCTTCGGTGATGTCGTCGTCGTCGGCGCTCATGGCACCGATGCTACCCGCCATCCGTTCCGTGCCCGATTCGCGTTACGCGGAGGTGCCGGGCCGGAACAGGCCGCAGTGTCACCGGGGCGGCAGTTCCCCTTCGAAGGATGCCGCCCAGTCCACCGCCGGGTTGGGTCCGGGGACCGCCACCCGGACTGTCAGTTGGCCGGCGGGAATGATGGCGCTGACTTTGATCCTTTTGGTCTGGCCCGGTTGCAGGATCCCCAACGATGCAGGCGTATCGGTCGCGGCGGCCGGAACGGTCTCGGCAAGCAGGCCGCGTTCGCCGTAGCGGACGATCGGGTTACCCATTCCGGTGGCATCGAAGGCCGCCGGGCTGCCGTTCTTCACCGTGATCTCGAAGACCGCAGCCACGCGTACCGTGCTGCCGGGTGCCGCGGTCCCGGTCGGAGTTGGCATCGCGGTCGAGGGCAACGGCCCTTCAACGTTTTTGTATCCCAGCGGGCTAACGGAAACTTCAATCCCGCTCCGGTAGACGAGCGCGCCGTTCCAGCCGCCGAACTTCATTCCCGGGACGCAGCGGGCAATGCCATGGAGGCGGCCCTCGTCGAAAGACCGGATACGTTCAAACGAATCGCCATGATCGGCGCTGGCGGTCCACGGCGTTTCGTCGCCCAGTACATTGAGGCCCGCGGCCAGTTCCTTCTGGTCGCCCGTTTCCAGGATGAGTTCCCCGTCCGCTGCGGCGCCGAACAGGGCCGCGCCCGCCAGGCAATCTGCCTGCAACTCGGAGGCCTTCTCGGTCAGCGAGTCGCCGAGCCGGGCCTGGATGGCATGCCCCCACTCGTGCGCGATCACCAGATAGGGCCAGGTGTCACCGTTGGCGTAGCCCTTCTCCATGAGGCCCTTGTCCCACGCGACGAAGTCTGCCGGTCGACAGTAGAAGGCATTGTCGGCCGAAAGCGGGGTTTGCCCGCACAGCGGGACACTCGCGGAGTTTCCGTCGTACAGCCCGAGGACTTTGGGCGGACTGTAGGCGCCCGGGAAATAGTCGGCCCAATGGCGCGTCCAGAACCCATTGGTGATGATCTCCGCGGTCTGGAGTTCATCCAGCAGAAGCGCCGGGTTGGGAGTCGGCGTTGGGGGTGTCGTTGGCGTCGGCGTCGGGCTGGGTGTCGGCGTCGTAACGACGGGCGAGGGAACCGCTGCCGTGGAAGGCGGGTTATCGACCGAAGCCGACGGCGTCTGCGCGCTGGCCGTGCCGGTGAGCGTCCCGAACAAGCCTGGCTGGAATATCCAGACGCCCACGGCCGCAACAACCACCATGGTCAATACCGCAACGCTGACGGCTAAGAGTCGATGGCTCCAGCTACTCTGTGGGTTCGCCATGTGCGAAGACTAACGGCCGGGTCCCGACCAGAACAGACCTTGCGCCTATCCGCTAGGCAGCCGCAGCCCGTTGGTTACCGGCGGTGGTGCTTCCGTGCGCCATCCGGGCGGAGACGAGAAAGGCGATTCCGGCGATCAAGGGGACCACGCTTGCCGCGGTGAGCGATGCGATCGGGCCCGACCTGCTGATAAGCGTGATCAGGAGCGGCAGCACGCCCAGGGCCACGAGCAGCCAGCCGGCCAATGCGGTCCGCTTCAGGCCCAGCACGGCGGCCGGGAACGACAGGGCGACGACGCTGACGGCGATCACGGGTCCGTTGTCGCTGATGAAGCTGCGCAGGGCTGCGGGGTCGAAGGCGAGCCACACGCACGCCGCGATAAAGGCGGAAGTGAGGGCGAGCAGCAGGGGAGCAGTCACAGCCGGCCAGAACCAGGCCGCCACCGCAAGAATCAGCATCGGCAGCACCCAGGCGAGGGTCATCAGCAGCCCGGCACTTCCACCCGGATCCTGCAGCGCATAGCCTCCGACGAAAATTCCGCCGAGAACAGTGAACACCGCCATGATGGCCGCCCCGGTCCGTTTCAGCGCCGCGGCCCGGCGCTGCGGATCCTTCTCCCGCGCGAAGACAACGCCCAGCACGACGGCGATCACAACGACCGCGGCGAGCGCCAGAATGATGGGGACGTTCATGGGGTGCCTCCTGCGGGTGAACGGGTCCTGGGTTCAGTACACGCTGGTCGAGGGGACTGGCCAAGGGGAGAAAGGCCCGCTTCGCTGGTGGATGGGGGTGCTGATTGCCCACATGGGCGGGCTGCCCAATATTGCTCAAACGCAAGACACCCATGCATCCGCCGCCCGGCCGTCGGGCCTCTGCGGACCTCTGAGTGCCTCGAGCGGCCCCGGCCAACGAGCCGCGGCGTACCTACCATGACTGGGGTACGCACTGGGGCCTCGGCGCCGCTGCCTGGGGCCTTTGCGGCTTCACTAGGCCCACACTGCAGCTTCCGTCCCCTAGTTGCTTGCGCTGATGCGGAGGAGGGGTACGCTTTGCACACGCGTTGCACTTGACCTCGACACGGAAAGGGATCCCAGCCATGACAGATCAGATTCGCAAGCACCAAATGCACAATGACCCAGAGGTTAAAGGGGTCTGGAGCGGATTCGGCAGCGACCTGCACCCGTTGTGCGGCCAACGCGAGCAGATCATGGTCACCAGCGTTACTGAGGCGGTGGACTGCCTGAAGTGCGTTCACTTTATGGAGCGGCCGTCTACCTGAGTCAGGATTTCGTTGGACATAGGGTGCCAACACGGGTGTTGCAGCCAGGACGGCCTGCGGAGTCATGCCCTCCAGGCCGGGCGTTCGGTGAGGACCACCATGCTCAACTGTCTGGCGGCCAGCATGGAAACCCGCGAGCGCGTCATCACCGTTGAGGAGATCTTCGAGCTGCAGTTTCCGCTACGGGACGTCGTGGGGGCTGCAGTGCCGGCAGCCGAACGTTGAGGGCGAAGGTGAAAGCCATGCGCCGGCTGGTCAGGGAGGCTCTCGCATGCGCCCCGACCGGCTGGTCGTGGGCGAGGTCCAGGAGGCCGAGAGCCTGAAAATGCTCCTTTCCCTGAATTCCGGGCTCCCGGACAGCGTTCATGCACGGTCCATGACCGCGCTTTGGACCGCGAATACAAGGCGAGATTCCTAAGCAGATCTCACTGCACCCAACGCCTGTCCGATCCTGCCTGCCGCTGGCGGCCCCAACGGGAAGATTTCAGGCATCACCTAAACGGAGTCAGCAAGTCCCTGCCGTCGGTCTCCGTTTGTGTGCAAGGCTGCAACATCCGCTCTCGACCGCAGATACGCCAAGACGTGCGGCACTCCTTCTACCAGATATTTGAAGCCCGCTTCCAGCCGCTCGGGCTTGTGATCAAACAGTCCGAGGGCAAGGTTGCATGCTCCGCAGACTAGCCCGCGTATGCAGCTGCCGCATGTTTCGTATTTGTCGGGGCAACAGTTGTGATCGTGATCCACGCTCAGCGAATTCCGACCGAAGTCCGGGGGCTGCTTACATATCCAACAGACGCCGCCTTGGAAGGATAGGAGGGCATCGTACGTCTCCCGAGTAATCCCAAACTTCCTCGCACGGGAGGCATCATTAGCGCACCGTAGGCAGCGGGATGACAGCCCGTCGCCCGAACTGCCCTTTCCGAAGTTGTCTTCGGGCAGCCATTGTAGACACGCCGTGCATCGCTTGTTGCCATCGTCGTCCCTCTGCAAAGACGCGTGCTTGTAGCGGGGGACAATCACTTGCATAGCGCCCGTGTCCTTGTACTGGGCAGTGTGGGCTTTGCACAACGGAATGGGATCATGCTGGTGCATGTCCTTCCGTCCGCATTCGGTGCCGTCAGGGCCGGGGCCCACGCACCTTGTGCCGTTGGGCGCCTTCCGCTTGATGGGGGTCAGGTCCCCGCGGTAGTACTGGTTATAGTGGGTGCCGCAGAACCGCGAACCCTTTGTTACCGCCTTACGTCCGCAGCCGTAGTCGAGGGCGGCGCAATCGTTCCATTCGTCCCCTTTCGGTGGAAACTGCCACATCGCCCCGTCTCGTTCAAGCTGCGTTGCATGCCCTTTGCAGAGTGGCCCTGGGGGAAGATTGACCTGAGTCACTAATCGGTCGCAGGGTTCCCCGTTGCGCCCCGGCCCCGAGCAGGTCAGTCCATGGCCCACGCCCCAGGATTGAAGAGCTCTGAACTCTTCACCTCGGTTCATTTGGAGGGCGTGCGAAACGCAGTACTTGCCGCCCTTGCTCCGAGTGCGACGCTCGCACCCATAATCGGGGAGGGCGCTGCACAGGTTCCAACCTTCGGCATCCTTTTTCATCTCCATGCCGGAACCTTAACCGACACAACCGACAAAATAGGCCAAGCGCCGCATATAGAGCACTGGCCCCGAGGGCCGATACATAAGTAGCAGAATAGGTATGCATTGTCGGCCTGCCCCATATGCATCATGCGCAACGAGCCAACAGCTAGAGAGTAGACGTCTGCCGTAGCTATTGGCAATCAACGTGCAGAGGTATTTCCTGCCACAAACTGTTGTGGCCAAGGGCATATGCGGCGTGGTGTTCTTTGTCCGTGGGACTCCGCCGTATACCTCTTCGCAGAGTAGGCGGATCAGCATCTTGAACCGTGTCGTCCGCTCGACCAGAGTGCCGATTTCCTTGCCACCGGTGGGAAGCAGATCGACGGGCGCCGATAGACGTAATCTATGTGGCCGGAGGTGGCAGCGGCCTTCTCCGGCCTGACGCCACGTATTGCGAATATAATCCGGTCGGGCGTTTTTGATTTACAGTGCAGTCATGAGGATTACCAGAACCGTCCAGTGGACTCTGCTCGCCGACCGTACAAAAGCGCTGCAGGCCTTGTCGCCAGCTGTCGAAAAGGCCAAGTTCACGCTGCAGTCCTCAAACCCAGATAAGGTGATCATCGATGTTCCGCGGGCGATCCTGCGGGACCGGTGGGCAGCCGAGATCACTGGGACGATTTCTGCTGACGGCGACACGACACGCATCGACTGGCGGGTCGAGGCAATGGGGGACAGGCATTACGAGCACCTGGCCAAAATTTCCAAGGGACTCCCTGCCGGCCTGCACTATGACCACGGCATCAAAGACCTCATGCTGCAGACTCCGGGCTTTATCTTTGCCGCCGTTGAAATCGGCCATTTGCCGAACCTCATTGAGCACGGGGAAACAGTGCTTGCCATGGGCGTCGGGAAAATCGCGGACAAAAAAGCACTTGCCGCGGTCACTAACCGCCGGGTGATGTTTTTGGAAATGGGAGTGGCCACCTACCGGGATTCCCTGACGACGTTCGATTTGGAAGTTATCCAGGCGGTGGACCTCGCCAAGTCCACTTCCGGGGAGTCGCTGACAATCACGTACAACGGGATGACCTCCGTTATGACAAGGATTGCGCATGGCAGCGGGGACGCCCTGGCACTGGCCATCCGCACAGCGAAGGCTGCTTCAGCACCAGCGCCGGTGCTGCCGGCGGCAGCACCGCCCCAGCAGGATCTGATCGGCCAGCTGGAGCGCCTCGCGGCCCTTCGTACTCAGGGAATCCTTACCGAGGAGGAATTCCAGACGCAGAAGATCGGCCTCCTCGCGTAAGACTCAGGCGTGCCGCCAGGCACTCCCAAGCTTTGGCCGGTCATCGCGCTCAATAGTTGGGCTCCCCGGTAAGTAGGCAATTTTGGGGCGTGAACCGCAGCGAGGACCGGGCTGGAAAGTGCCTCGCACTAGGGGCTTACGGATTGGTGCTGTTAATGGTGCAGTTCATATATGTCACCAGGAGCCCGACGTGTTTGGGGTCAATCCTCAACACCAGTGTCCGAAGAAGTGCAGCGGAGATTCAGCCACTCACTCGCTACATGATGGTCTTCACGCCGGCCATGGTGATCCTGACCCTTCTGCCGATAGATACCGAACCGTGGGTGTGGATCAAAGTGGCCATCCTCGCTACTGGAACCATCATTCTGACCGTATGGGCCACTCGGTTTTCGTTGTGGCAACGGGACGAATACTGGAGGGAACGCGGCAAGGACCCCCAGCATCCCGAACGCCTGCCGAACCATCCCGCTGACTGATCCAAGCAGTGCGAGTCATTTTCCTGCGCTGTGGCTCAGCTATGTCCGGGCTGCCCGTGGTGTAAGCAGCCCTGCACTCTAGCGTCGGACGTCAAAACCTATACGTGGATTGCACTGGTGGAGCATGACCGCTTCGAAGTATTGGTCGATATTCCCAACGATGGTGTGTGGACGATCAGGACGACGACGTTCGTTGAGTCGATCAGGGACTAGGGCCCTACCGGGCGACCGGCTCAAGGTGAGACACTGGCTCCATAACACACCGTTGAGTCGGAGGGGGCAGTGGCTTCATCGAGAAAGACCCATTCAGGAGGCTCCGGGATGGGCGGCGTCGTGATCGTAATCGTCCTGCTGGTGGTCGCTTTTTGGCAGTACATCCTGGCCGCGCTCGTCCTTGCGGCGGTTATCATCCTGATCAGGCGTGCCGTGGTCGCCGAGAGGAAGAGGGCGCTGCTGGAGCCGAAGCCGGCGCCAAAGCCCGTCGAGGTACGGCCAACGCCGCAGGCGAAGCCCCGGGCCCCCGACACGCCAGAGATCTGGCGGAAGTGGGACGGGACCCGCAAGTGGGTCGTATCCCAAGACAAGGCCGCATGGGACCGCGATTTCAGGGAAGCCGTGGAGTGGGCGGAGCTGCAGGCGCAGGCCACGTCGGAGGACGTCTTCGCCCGGTTGAGGACCCGGTTGGGAAACCTCGGCTAGAGCGGGCCTGCCCCTCCGGGCCGGGGGTCCACAAGGCAGTTGCGCGGCCGCGCCGGAGCCCGGCGGGGAAAGGTATTCCGCCCCAGGGCCCAGAACCATGGACGGTCGCGACCGTGTCCGGCGCACCGAGTGTGGGACCCGGGGTGACCTGTTCACAAGGAACCAGATGCAGGCCCGCATGGAAGGCCGGTTCGGTCTTGAGCAGGTCAGCCCTCGATCCCCGGTCCAGGGACCTTTTGCGTCTGCCGGGGCAGTTTCTGATCAGCAATTCCGCAGGATCGGCCCACCTGCCCGCTGAGACCCGCATCTGTCGAGTAACGTGACGCCCGGCTGGCTGTTTGGGGTGGCCTCCAGATCAACGCACGTCCCTTATCCCGAAAGGCCTTTCATGTCAGGAATCTTCTCCTTTTTCGCTGCCCTGGGCACCACCACCAAAGCTGTCGCGGTAGCTTCAGTCGTCGCAGTTGCCGGCGGCGGGGCCGCGATGGCCGCCTCTGCCGAAACCACAGAGCCAGTCTCCGTGGTGTCCGAGGTCCCGGCCGAGACC
>NZ_AUPJ01000469.1 GCF_000427315.1 Arthrobacter sp. TB 26 | reverse complement strand
GGCGAGCCGGTAGGTCATGTCCTTGCGCCACGCGGGCAGGCCGTGGATGTCGCCGTGGTAGAGCCCGTCCGGGATGGCGGCGTCGAGCGCGGCGGACAGTTCGGCTGCAGTACCGCTGCCGCCTGCGGTGCCGAGGCGCAGCTGCACGGGGCGTTTGGTCGCGGCGGTGACGGTGAGGACCAGTCCGCCGCCGGCGTCGAGCCTTCCGACCAGCAGCACCCCGGAGCGGCCCAGGTTGCTCAGCGACAGCCGGCGGAACGCCACCCGGGAGGCCAGCGCCGACGCCGGCAGCCGGACGCTGCGGAGCAGCTCGCCGGGTGCCAGGCAGTTTCGCCCGTCCCCCGTGACGAACTCCGCCACCGGGACGGTGTGGCTGGCGCCGCCCGGACCGAGCACCGTGGCCACACCGTCCAGTGCCGCGCAGAGCGAGATCACGGGTCCGGCCGGCAGGGAGGTGCAGAGGTTGCCGCCCACGGTGGACATGTTCCAGACCTTGAACGACGCCACGAACGAATCGCAGCACGGCCGGATCAGCTCCAGCGCGGGCCACGCCGCCGCGCGGGACCGGTCGGCTTCACTCGCGCGCAGCGCATAGAGCTCCGCGACGGTGCAGGTGGCCGCGAGCTCGATCCCGGATTCGGACACGGTGACGGCAGGCCAGCCGGTGGAGCCGAGGTCCAGGAGCCGCCGGAGCGGTTCGGCGCCAAAGGCGTAGCTGCCGTAGGAGAACAGCACGGTGCCGCCGGCCAGCCAGGCATCCCCGGGCTGCCAGTCGGCCGGATCCGCGGTACGGACCACGGCCTCGATGGTGTTCATGTCCATGGCGTCTCCTGGTGCTGCGGGGTGTGGCGCCCGTGCGGCGGTGGTGTGCACATTCTCGTTCGGAACCTTGGCCGGGGGAAGCACCGCCCCGGCCGGGTGCGCCGGAATCCGGATCCTAGTAGTCGATCCGGCTCTGGAGGCTGTTCCAGGTGGTGAAAGGCTGCAGCACGGGAGGCGCCTCCGGACCGTCCAGCGCCAGCTTGCGCACGGGCAGGAGGGCATCGGGCTGGTTGTTCTCGAAGTACTCGTAGAAGACGGCGTCGTCGAAACCGACAGAGGCTGCGTCGTGGCGGTCGGCGGCGAAAACCACCCGGCCCACGCGGGCCCAGAGGGCGGAGGCCAGGCACATGGGGCACGGTTCGCAGCTGGTGTAGAGCGCGGCGCCGCCGAGCTCGAACCGGCCAAGTTCGGTGCAGGCCCGGCGGATGGCCGTGACCTCGGCGTGGGCGGTGGGATCGTTGGTGGCGGTGACGCGGTTGACGCCGTCGAACGATTGTCCGTCCGCTGTGACGATGACCGCCCCGAACGGCCCTCCGCTGTTCATGACGTTGGCAGTGGCCAGCTCGATGGACCGGGCAAGATGCGCCTGGTCCGTGACGGTGACAGTCATGATGCGACTCCCTTTTGCTGTGGAAGCCGGTACCCCGTGGCGGAACGTAATCAGCCAACTGCGTCGGTTACCAGGCTTCAGCGTGTGCGTTGAAGGTTAAGTTGCGCCTGGTAGATAGCCTCCCGGGTCCCGGGTGCCCGCCTTTGACACCAGCGAGACTAGCAGCGGAATCGGGACTCCGCCACAGAGTGTGGGGGGTTGTTTTTGCCGAGGTGAAATCCATGTTTCCATCCCGTCACCGCGCCGTATTCGGAGGCGACGGATCATCCGGCGTGTCATGTACACCGCCGCCTGTCCGGGTTAGCCTTGGGGATATCTCGTGGCGCAGGTCACGTAACCTGGGAGCAGCAGGCAGGGTTGTAATGAGCTGGCGTCAACTGGCGTCGGCTCTTTTTGTGGGCAGGCGGCGGAGGAAACGAACGCGAAATGCGGTCGAAATTTCTATCTGGGACTTTGATTCCACCTACCGGAAGTTGGGAACCCCACCATGGCAAACAAGATCGTCCTAGGTCAGAACCAGTACGGCAAGGCCGAAGTCCGCGTCGTCAAAATCAGCCGCGACACGGAACGCCACGAAATTGAAGACCTCAACGTCACCTCGCAACTCCGCGGCGACTTCGCCGCGGCACACCTTGAAGGCGACAACAGCCACGTGGTGGCAACGGACACGCAGAAGAACACCATCTACGCCTTCGCCCGGGAGGGCATCGGCTCTCCAGAGGCGTTCCTTCTCCGGCTGGGCGAGCACTTCACCTCGAGCTTCGGCTGGGTGTCCGGCGGCCGCTGGGAGGCCGAGCAGTACCCCTGGGACCGGATCCAGGCCCACGGCGCCGCCCACGGCCACTCCTTCGTGCGCAACGGCCAGGAGGTTCGCACCGCAGTGCTGGTCCGCGACGGCGCCGACCAGCACCTGCTGTCGGGCCTCAAGAACCTCACCGTCCTCAAGTCCACGCAGTCCGGATTCGCCGGCTACCCGCGGGACAGGTACACGACGCTGCCGGAGACCACCGACCGGATCCTTGCCACCGAGGTTTCCGCCCGCTGGCGGTACAAGACCGGCACGGATTTCAGCACTCTCGATTTCAACAAGGGCTATGAGGACGTCAAGGCCCTGCTGCTGGAAGGCTTCACCGAAAAGTACTCGCACGCCCTGCAGCAGACCCTGTTCGACATGGGTGCCAAGGTCCTCGAGGCGCACAGCGGGATCGACGAAATCAGGTTCTCGATGCCCAACAAGCACCACTTCCTGGTGGACCTCTCGCCGTTTGGTCTCGACAACCCCAACGAGGTCTTCTTCGCCGCCGACCGCCCGTACGGCCTGATCGAGGCGACCGTGCAGCGCGACGACACGGTACCGGCCGACGCCGCCTGGTCCGGCATTGCCGGGTTCTGCTAGGGACGGCCTCAGCCATGACCGGGCGGAGGGCGGCCGGAATCCTGCCCCAAGACGCTAGTGTGTTCGCCATGGCCGACCCGCATCGCGGCTGCAGCATTCCCGCCGCCCGATGCACTGCCTGATTCACCGACAGGAAGGACCCCAATGGCTCTCACCATTTCAGCCGCCAGCACCGTTGACCGTGCGGAGGAGATCCTCACCCCCGAGGCCCTGGCCTTCATTGAGGAACTGCACCTGCGTTTCGCCGCCACCCGCGGGGATCTGCTCAAGGCCCGCGCGGTCAAACGCGAGGAGGTAGCCCGTACCGGCCGGCTCGATTTCCTGCCGGAAACCCGCGGCATCCGCGAGGGCGACTGGCGAGTGGCCGCCGCCCCCGCAGCCCTGCAGGACCGCCGCGTGGAAATGACGGGCCCGGCCGCCCCGGCGAAGATGGCGATCAATGCCCTGAACTCCGGGGCGAAAGTCTGGCTCGCCGACCTCGAGGACGCCAGCACCCCGACCTGGCCCAACGTGATCGAATCGATCCTGAACCTCCGCGACGCCGCGGCCGGCACCCTGGCCTATACGTCCCCGGAAGGAAAGGAATACACGCTCCGGACCGACGCCCCGCTGGCCGTTGTTGTGGCGCGCCCGCGCGGCTGGCACATGAGCGAACGCCACCTGCTGATCGGCGGCGAACCCACCGTGGGAGCCCTGGTGGACTTCGGCCTGCACTTCTTCCACACCGCAAGGCAGCTGCTGGAGAACGGGCAGGGCCCGTACTACTACCTGCCCAAAATGGAGAGCCACCTCGAGGCCCGTCTTTGGAACCAGATCTTCGTTTTTGCCCAGGACTATCTCGGCATTCCGCAGGGCACCGTCCGCGCCACCGTCCTGATCGAAACCATCCCGGCCGCGTTCGAGATGGACGAGATCCTCTACGAGCTCCGCGACCACGCCTCCGGCCTGAACGCCGGACGCTGGGACTACCTGTTCAGCATCATCAAGTATTTCCGCGACGCCGGCCCGCGCTTTGTGCTGCCGGACCGCGCCACCGTCGCCATGACCGCACCGTTTATGCGCGCCTACACCGAACTGCTCGTCAAAACCTGCCACCACCGCGGCGCCTTCGCCATGGGCGGCATGGCGGCCGTCATTCCCAACCGCCGCGAGCCCGACGTGACAGCCCAGGCCTTCGAGAAGGTGCGCGCGGACAAAACCCGCGAAGCGAACGACGGCTTTGACGGTTCCTGGGTGGCCCACCCGGACCTGGTGCCGGTCTGCCGGGACGTCTTCGACGCCGTCCTCGGCGAGCGGCCGAACCAGCTGGACAAACAGCGCCAGGATGTGTCCGTCACCGCGGACCAGCTCCTGGACATCGCCTCCGCCGACGGGACGGTCACCGAAGCGGGTTTGCGCCTGAACGTCTACGTCGCCATCGCCTACACCGCGGTGTGGATCTCGGGCAACGGCGCCGTTGCCATCCACAACCTGATGGAGGACGCCGCGACGGCGGAGATCTCCCGCTCGCAGGTCTGGCAGCAGATCCGCAACCAGGTGGTGCTCGCCGACACGGGCCGGACCGTGACCCGTGAGCTGGTGTCCGGGATCCTGGCCGAGGAAACCGCGAAGCTTCGCGGCGAGGTGGGTGAGGACGCGTTCGCGAAGCACTACCTGCCCGCCAGCAAGCTCATCGGGGACCTGTGCCTCTCCGAGGACTACACGGATTTCCTCACCACCCCGGCTTACGAACTGGTGGGCTGAGCCGTGGCTGTGCCTCCCTCGGGGTCCTTCTCCGGCGCCGACCTGAGCAGGATCGATGCCCTGCTGGCGGCGACGGACCTGCTCCTGGAACGGAACTATCCCGGCGACGACGGCTCCCGGCAGCCGGTCCACACGGTCTATGTCCCGGCCGACCGCTTCACTCCTACCACGGCCGCCGACTGGGGCGCCCAGGCGCTGGCTGTGGCCGAAGCCCACGGCGGGCTGGAGCAGCTGGGCGCGCTGCTGGGCCAGGACGCGGCCCTGGCTGCCGCCGTCGCCTCCCGCGTGGCCGCGAAGCTGGGCAGCGAGCCGATCGAGGACCTTCGGCTGGACTTCGAGGACGGCTACGGGGACCGGGGTGACGACGCCGAAGACGCCG
>NZ_AUPJ01000468.1 GCF_000427315.1 Arthrobacter sp. TB 26 | reverse complement strand
GCCCCGCCGTTCATCGGGATCCGGTTCAAGTGTTTTGAGAAGCCCACCCGTGCCCGCGGGCTGCGAACCCTGGACCTCTTTGTCTCCGGCCTGGCCGCGGCCG
This sequence comes from Arthrobacter sp. TB 26, assembly GCF_000427315.1. Taxonomy (GTDB): domain Bacteria; phylum Actinomycetota; class Actinomycetes; order Actinomycetales; family Micrococcaceae; genus Arthrobacter. Next base: position 15,562 of record NZ_AUPJ01000468.1, on the reverse strand, counting down.
GGGAGCTCCCGGACGGGCTGGTCCTGACCCTGCCCAAGGTCACCACCGTGGCGCAGGTGCAGGCGATGGACTATGCCGTGTCCCGGCTGGAGGACATCCACTTCCTGCCCGCGGGCCGCCTGCGGTTCGAGGTCCAGGTGGAAACGCCGCGGCTGATCCTGGGCCCGGACGGCACCTCCCCGGTGGCGCAGCTGCCGCACGCCGTCCCGGGCCGGATCAGCGCCCTGCACTACGGCACCTACGACTACTCGGCATCCCTGCAGATCCCCGCCGAATACCAGTCGATGGAACACCCGGTGGCGGACTACGCCAAAGAGGTCATGCAGCTTGCCGTCGCCGGTACCGGCATCCGGCTCTCCGACGGCTCCACCAACGTCATCCCCGTCGGCGACGGCGTACCGGACGCCTGGCGGCTCCATGGCCGGCTGGTCCGCCGCTCGCTGGAACGCGGCTACTACCAGGGCTGGGACCTGCACCCGGCCCAGCTGCCGAGCCGCTTCGCCGCGACCTACGCGTTCTACCGGCAGGGACTTCCGGCCGCCGCCGCGCGGCTGCGCAACTATGTGGAGCGCACCGAGGGCGGCGTGATGGACGAACCCGCCACGGCCAGGGCACTGGCGGCCTTCGTGCTGCGCGGCATCCAGTGCGGTGCCGCCGGCGCGGAGGAAGTCCGCGGACTGACCGGCGTCGGGCTGCCGCAGCTGACGGTTCTGGCACACCCCCGGCGGGCACAGACTGATGCCTCCCGCAACCACTGACCTTTCACTGATCCCTTTCAAGACAGAAGAGCACCCGTGAGCAACTACTTTTCACCCGAAGGCGGCCTGCCGCCGCAGACCCAGCTCCTCACCGACCGCGCCGTGGTCAAGGAGGCCTACACGGTCATCCCCAAGGGGGTGCTGCGCGACATCGTCACGTCCAACCTGCCCGGCTGGACCAGGACCCGCGCCTGGATCATCGCCCGGCCCATCGCCGGCTTCGCCACGACCTTCTCGCAGCTGATCGTGGAAGTGGCACCGGGCGGCGGCAGCGACAAGCCCGAGGCGGAGGCCGGCGTCGAGGGTGTCATTTTCCTGACCAAGGGCGAGCTGACCCTGACGCTCGACGGCGGGATCCACCACCTCGAGGCCGGCGGCTACGCCTACCTCGCGGCCGGCTCGGACTGGAAAGTGTCCAACGACGGGACCGCGGAGGCTGCGAGTTTCCAGTGGATTCGCAAGGCCTATGAGCCGCTGGAGGGGTACACGGCGACGTCCTTCGTAACCCGGGACCAGGACGTCGAGCCGCGGCCCATGCCCGGCACCAACGGTGTCTGGGCGACCACACGTTTCGTGGACCCGGACGATCTGGCCCACGACATGCACGTCAACATCGTCACGTTCCAGCCCGGCGGGTCCATCCCCTTCGCCGAAACCCATGTGATGGAACACGGACTTTTCGTGCTCGAGGGCAAGGCCGTCTACCGGCTCAACGACGACTGGGTGGAAGTCGAGGCCGGCGACTTCATGTGGCTCCGCGCCTTCTGCCCGCAGGCCTGCTACGCCGGGGGCCCGGGCCCGTTCCGCTACCTGCTCTACAAGGACGTCAACCGGCAGATCCGGCTCACCTGAGCCCGAGCCCGCCCAACTCCCGCATCCCCGCTAGTTCCCCCATGATGGACCGCCCTGGCACTGGAGGCACGGATCCACTGACGCCCAAAAGAGCCGCGATTTCCAAGCCCAGCTCCGAGGTGGATCTCCCCATCCCAGCGCCCGACGGTGCGGGCAGCTGGGACAGAACGTGCACGGCCGCGGCCTCCACCGCAAGAGCGGCTTCCCCCTCACCCAGATGTGCCAACATCATGGCGGTGGAGAGGATAGAGCCGATCGGGTTGGCCCATCCCCTGCCCGCAATATCGGGGGCGGACCCGTGAATGGCCTCAAACATGCTGGGCGCGGATCCATCCAGATTCAGGTTGGCGCTCGAGGCAACGCCAAGGCCACCCTGGATGACGGCGCCAAGGTCCGTGATGATGTCGCCAAACAGATTATCGGTCACAACAACGTCGAAGCGTTCAGGTGAGAGCGGAAGGTGGAAGCACATGGCATCCACGTGCACGTAGTCCAGCTCGACGTCGGGGTACCGCGTGCTGAGGTCGTTGACCGTCTCCTGCCAGAGCCTTCCGGCTTCCACCAGGATGTTTGTCTTGTGGCAGAGAGTCAACTTGCGCCGTCGACTCTGGGCCAGCCGGAAGGAAAAGTCCACCACCCGCTCCACACCCACCCGCGTGTTGACTGATTCCTGCACGGCCACGGCGTAAGGCGTCCCGGCATGAACTGTGGAGCCCCGACCCACGTAGGCGCCTTCAGTATTTTCCCGCACAATTACCATGTCGCATCGCTCGGGTGTGAGCCCGGAGATGGGCGTCTTGACACCGGGGTAGAGCTTCACAGGTCTCAGATTCACCGCCTGCTGGAACGTCCGGCGCATCTCCAGGATGAAGCCACGTTCCAGAATTCCCGGCGGCACGGCAGGGTCTCCCATAGCGCCGAAGAGGATTGCGTCCTGACCGCGGAGCCGCAGCTCCAGCTCCGGGGTCCACAGCTCTGAGGTGCGCAGATAGTGCTTGGCCCCGGCCTCCACCTCCATCCGTTCGGTGCTGAAGCCGAAGGCGGATTCGGCGGCGTCGAGGACCGCCAGCGAGGCTTCGATGACTTCCGGTCCGATTCCGTCTCCGCGGATGATGGCTATCTTGTGGGTGCTCATGGGGCTCCTGGTTCTGATGGTTTGGATGAGGTCATGGCGCGGCGGATCAGGGATGCTGCGCCGCTCAGCCGAGCGCGGGCCAGCCGTTCGGCGTCGTCCGCGTTTCCACGTTCCAGCGCTACGACGAGGGCCGCATGTCCTGCTTGCGCGGCGGCCGCGGCCTCGGTCGTTGAAAGGACAGGCGGCCTGAAGAGCTGCTCGGTAAGGCGGATGAGACCGCTCTGCCGCTGCACGAAACTGTTGCCCGAGGCCCGCAGCAGTCCCTCATGGAATCTTCCACTGAGCTGGGCAAAGCGCTTCTCCCGGCCAGGCAGCAGTTCCCGGGTCTCCGCTTCGGCAAGCTCGCGCAACTCCACCAGGGCGATCGGCTCAGCCGACGAGCCCTGGCGGACAGCGGCAAAGCGGGCGCAGGCGAGCCGGGCGGCCAGTCCCTCCACGGCCTCGCGAAATTCCAGCGCGGCAAGCATCTCCTCTGCGCCCATCGTGGAAACGCGTGCACCGCCACGGTCGTCCGTGCTGACGAGGCCCTGTTCCTCCAGCAATCGCAGCGCTTCCCGCAGCGGTGTCCGGCTCAGGCTGAGCTCAGCCGAGAGCTCCGCCTGGGGTAGCCGCGCGCCCGGCGTATAGCGGCCTTCGAAGATGCGTTCCCGCAGCAAGGCGGCCGTCTCTTCGACAAGGGGCACCGCACTGCGCCAGGCCGCCGTCTGGACCATCTACATTGCCTCTTTCCATTCCTGCTCGCTGACTCCGCGACGGCCGGCCCCGGGGTTATCCGTTGATCGGGACAGTGACTGGCCACCACCACCGCGTTGAAGCTTAACGGGATCCCATCCCGGTTCGTCAGTGCGACTTTGCCGCCGAACGTCGCTCATTGTCAATAGAGGCCCAGAATTCAGGCTCTTCTTCCGAATGTCGTCCGGATCGTTGACCGCGAGCTCCACCCACGTCTAGTCTGAGATCGTTACTGGTCAGACCACTAGAAAGCCGCTCGCGGCAGGAAGCGGGCACCATGTCCACCTTCACGGCCCCATACCCGGATGGCCTCCCAATCGGCGATGGGTGGGCCGCCTGCACGGACCACCAGAAGATCGTCTTCCCCTATGACGGTTCGCTTGTGGCGGATTCCCCCGTGGGCAGCGTTGACCACGCCCGGCGTGCCATGGATGCAGCGGCCGCGGTGCGCGGCGAAATGGCTGCGCTGAGCACCGGGGCCAGGCGCGCCCTCCTGATGGCAATCCACGACGCCCTGGCCGCTCACGGCCCCGAGCTCATCGACTTGCTGATCCTGGAAACCGGCAAGCCGCGCGTCGACTGCAACACCGAGCTGGCCAGGTCGCTGACCACTTGGGCGGCCAGCGCCGAGGAGGTGGCCCACACACATGGAGAGACCGTCCCGCTGGATCTGCAGCCGCTTGGCGAGGGCATGTTCGGATTCTGGACCCGCCGGCCGGCCGGAGTCGTCGTCGGCATTACGGGTTTCAACTACCCGTTGCTGCTTGCGAGCCACAAACTGGCCCCCGCGCTCGCCGCTGGCTGCCCTATCATCGTCAAGCCTGCACCGAACACGCCGCTGGCCTCGCTCTGGGCCGTGCACCTGATCCGCCGGGTCCTGATATCACACGGAGTTTCTGCCGCCGCCGTGCAGCTTGTCACGGGCGGCGTCGAGGTAGGTGCCAGCCTGGTTGCCGATCCACGTACGGCGGTCGTCTCCTTTACCGGGTCCGCCGCTGTGGGCCACCAGATAGCCCGGGATGCTGCGCCGCGCAAGACAGTTCTGGAACTCGGATCCAATGCCGCTCTCATCGTCGCCGATGACGCCGTAATTGCGGACGCCGTCGACGCTGTGATCCGCGGCGGTTTCTACGCCAACGGCCAGGCGTGCATCTCGGTGCAGCGCGTGGTCCTGGTTGAGACCATCGCTGAGGAGTTCGAGCAGGCGCTGATGGCCCGTCTGGGCGAGGTGCGCGTGGGAGACCCTCGGGAGGAAGGAACCCGTGTCGCCCCGGTAATAAACGAAACGTCCTCGCGCCGGATCACCGGCTGGATCGCCGCCGCCATAGCGGACGGGGCACGCCTGCTGAGTGGCGGGACCCTTATTGGTCGCAGCATCGCACCCACCGTGATCGCGGAGATTCCCGACGACGCAGAGCTTTGGTGCGAGGAAATTTTCGGCCCAGTGGTCTGCCTCCGGCGCGCGCCGGACGTGGCGTCCGCGATCGAGCTGGTCAACAGATCGCGTTATGGGCTGCAAGCCTCGATCTACACCAAGTCGCTTGAGTCGGCGTTCGACGCCATCAACCAGCTGGACGTAGGCGGCGTCGTGGTTAACGAAATCCCCGGCTTCCGCTCCGACATCATGCCCTACGGCGGCGTCAAAGACTCCGGGATTGGCCGCGAGGGTCCGCGCTTCGCCATCGAGGAATTCACCGTGACCCGAATGGCTATGATCCGCCCCTAGCCAATACTTTTGGCAACCGCCACGCGCCCTGCCTCAAGTCGAATTCCAACCCAACGAAGAGAGTCGTGCTTTGGACTACAGTCAGCTTTTCCACCTTTCTGGCCGCCGCATTATGGTGATCGGCAGCGGCAGCGGCATCGGCCGCGAGTCCGCACTGGCCCTCGGCGCGCACGGCGCGGCCGTCATCTGCGCGGACCGCGACGGCGCGACGGCCGCCGAGACCGCGGCAATGATCGGGAACAACGCCACTGCCATCACCTTGGACGTGCTGGACCATAAGGCCGTGGGCGCCGCCGCCCTGGAGTTCCGTGATATCGCGGCGCTCGTTTTCACCGCGGCGACCAATGTGCGCAAGCGCATCGCAGACTACACAATGGATGAGTTTGACCGTGTGGTGAACCTGAACCTGCGCGCCTCGTTCAGCGTTATCCAGTCATTTGCGCCCGCAATGGCCGCGAACGGCGGCGGCAGCATCATCGGATTTGCCTCCATCCGTGCGGTCACTGTGGAACCGGGACAGGGCGCCTACGCGGCTACCAAGGCCGGCCTCGTGCAGCTGTTGCGCACCGCAGCAGCCGAATATGGTCAGTCCGGTGTGCGTGTGAACGCCATCTCCCCGGGGGTGGTGGAGACTCCGCTGACCGCGCAGATCAAGGACAACGCCGAATGGTACGACGCGTACGCGAGCAAGAGCGCGTTGGGCCGCTGGTCCCGGCCGGAAGAGCTGGCCGGCGCCGTCGTCTACCTCGCCTCCGACGCCTCCAGCTTTGTCACCGGTTCTGTGCTCACGGTCGACGGCGGCTGGACTGCCGTCGATGGCCGCTTCGATCCGCCCGACGCCTAGGCGGACGCGACAGGCCGCCCCGCGGCCGGCAGGGATCGCCACGGCCGGTGCAACGTCTTCTAGAATGACACCAGTAGATCATGTGCACCAGCTAAGGGAGATGGACAGTGGCCGATGCTGTACCCGCTGTGCCGCGCCCTAAACGCGCCTTCGAGGCGGTCGTCGATCACATTGAACAGGCCGTACTCCGCGGCGAGCTGAAGGCCGGAGACCGGCTCCCCAGCGAACGGGAATTGGTTACCCGTTTCGAGGTGGGACGCTCGTCGGTGCGGGAGGCCATGCGCGTGTTGGAAAGCGGCGGGATCGTCGCTTCCCGGCCAGGCGACCCGCGTGGGGCCGTGATCTTGGCTCCCACCGCAGCGCCACTCAGCAAACTCATGACCCGGCTGACGGTCTCAAGCAGCAGCAGCCTGGCCGACCTGCTCATCTATCGCATGACGCTTGAGTCGGCCGCAAATTCACTGGCTGCCTCCCGTCGCAGCGACGCCGATCTGCTCAGGCTGGAAAAGGCCATGGCACGGATGCGCCATTGTGTGGCCCTGGGACGACGCGAGTTCAGCCGGGCCGACCTCGACTTCCATGACGTGGTCGCCTGGGCCAGCGGGAATGCCATGATCAAGGTTTCCGCCGAAGCGGTCCGGGACTCCATCGAAACTCTCATCGAAAGTTCCATCCGCGGCAGCGGTGACGACGACGAACTTATGCTGCGCACACTCTCCCACCACGCGGAAGTCTTCGCCGCGATCCGCGATCGGGACGCGCACCGCGCGGAATATCTCGCACGCAGCAGCCTTTTCGAGTACTACGGCCAGCTGCTCGCGGAAGACGACCGTGCGGCCCTGGCCGCGCTGGCATCCTTCGGGGCGCCGGTTCCCCACACCGCAGGCACCGACTAAGGCCGCCCGGCGGGGCCCTGACTGCGTTTGATGGCCGCAGGAGCCCCCCGCCGCGGAGGCCCTGTGAGAGTCGCAGCCTAGTCCAGCCCCGCCCAGTTCGGCACCGCTGAAGCCGGGCGCACTGATTCGTACCAGGCTGCAGCGCGCAGGACCTTGGCGTCTGCGCCCACCGGGCCCGCCAGCTGCACCCCGATGGGGCGGCCGTCGGGGGTGAAGCCGCAGTTGACCGTGGCGGCGGGTTGTCCCGACATATTGAACGGCACAGTGAAGGCGATATGCGCCATGGTGCTATCTGGATCGTCAATCGGCATAGGCTGCTCGGCGGCAAAGGCTGCCATGGGCGCTACGGGCGAGAGAACGACGTCGAAGCCTGCCGTCGCGGTGATGGTCGCCTTCTGCATCCGGTCGATGCAGTTGAAGTGGCTTATGGCCGCGGCCCCATCGAAGCTGGCTCCACGGGAGCACCATCGGACAATGTAGGGCAGCACCAACGCCTGATGATCTCGCGGCAGGGCGCTGTAGTCCGCCCAGGATCGGGTTCGCCAGAAGTTGTCGAGGCCATCGAGCATGTCCTGGTTGATGAAGGCGTCCAGGTGGGTAACCTCAGCGCCGTGCCGGGCGAAGACCTCCGCAACGGCTTCCACGGCCGCCAGAACTTCCGGGTCTGCGTCGGCGCCCGCCCCGGCATTGGTCTGGAGCGCCACCTTCATGCCTCTGATATCGGCTCCGGCAATCCCGCCGTCAGGGTCCAGCCAGTTCATCGGAGGGTATGGGCGAGCCGTGTAATCGCGAATGTCGGGCCGGGCCAGCACGCTCATGAAGAGCGCCACGTCTGCTGCGGTGCGGGCCATCGGGCCTGCGGCCCGGCCAATATACGGGACGTCCAGCGGTATTAGGCCGGCGCTGGGCTTGATCGTGGCCAGACCCTGCCAGGTTCCGGGCAGCCGAATAGACCCTCCGATATCCGTTCCGACGTGCAGTGGGCCGTATCCCGCCGCAGCGGCCGCGCCGGCGCCGGCGCTCGAGCCGCCCGTCGTCCAGGCAGGGTTCCAGGCGCTGCGTGTCACCCCATGCAGGCTTGAGACGCCAGAGGAAAGCATGCCCCAGTCCGGCATCGTGGTGGAACCCATGATGACGCCGCCACTCTCCAGGATGCGGTCCGTGATCGGCGCATTGGCGGTCGGGACCCGCGGACTGGGAAGGGCAGTGCCGCTGGGCATGGGCACGCCCGCGCGGGCAACATTCTCTTTGACTGTGGTGGGAACGCCGTCAATCGCGCTCAGGGGGCTGCCCGTGCTCCAGCGATGCTCGCTTGCCCGCGCATCCCGGAGCGCTTCCTCGGGGTTGAACACGAAGAGCGCATTGAGCACCGGCTCACGCTCCTCGATCCGGCTGACCACGGCGGCGCAGACTTCCACGGGAGAGAGCTCCTTTGCCGCGTAGGCCGCGCCGAGATCCCGGGCGCTGAGAAGGTGGATTTCGGTGGAAAGGGTGGCGGCCATGGGTGGTTCCTCACGTCGTTTGCGGCGGGGGGGTCCCTTCGGAAAAGCCCCGGCCTTGGGTGCTGGATTATCTAGTGCTGCAGGGCAGCCTCACGGGCCGCCATTTCAGCTCGCAGGGACATGGTGGCACCAACCAGTGTGCGGGTGTACTCATGCTGCGGCCGCTCGTAGATCTGCTCCGTGCTCCCGCTTTCCACAATCTCCCCCGACCGCATGACCACCACGTTGTCGCAGATGTGCCGGACCACGCCCAGATCGTGGGAGACGAAGACCAGAGTCAGTTGGTACTGATCCACCAGATCGGAGAGCAGGTTCAGCACTTGGGCGCGGACGGAGACGTCCAGGGCGCTGACCGGTTCGTCCGCGACAAGGACCCGTGGTCTGCAGATCAGCGCGCGGGCGATTGAGATGCGCTGGCGCTGACCGCCGGAAAACTGATGCGGGAACCGCTCAGCAGAATCGGCTGGCAAATCCACTGCGGCGAGCATTTCCCGGACTTGCCGGCGCTGGAGTGCGTTGTTTACCCGTTTGCCCGGGGCCAGCAGCGGCTCGGCGATGATGTCTTCGACCCGCATCCGGGGGTTGAGCGAACCCATGGGATCCTGGAAAACGATCTGGAGTTCGCGGCGCAGCTCGATGAGTTGGCTCTCGCGCGCCCCTGCCACCTCGTTCCCGGCCACGCGCACGCTGCCGGCGCTGGGCTGGTCCAGCCCAGCCAGGATTCGCAGCAGTGTGGATTTGCCGGAACCGGATTCCCCCACTACCCCGAAACGCTGCCCGGCATGAACGTCAAACGAGATGCCACGCAGCGCATTCACCTCGCCGGGCTTCTTGAACAGCGACGTCCGGCCGCGCTCGTAAGTGCGCACCAGATTGTTGACGCTGATGATGGGTTCCGTGGCTGCCTCCTGGCCCGTCGACACCGCGGGTCCGCCGTCGTTCGGCTGCACGTCCAACTCGGAGCCGTGCCGCCGGCCCGAGGAAGGCGGGCGCTCGTCGACTCCGGCCCCGCCGGTCCGGGACTCCTCGGCCGCACTGGCAGAGGTCTTGAGCCGCAATACGCTCGGCGGAACCGTGGACAGGACATCCTGGATGCTTGGCGGAACATAGGCCGCGGCCGAGGCCACCGTGAACAGCCGTCCATTCTCATCTGAGGCGTCCAAGTCGGACGCCGCGAGCAATCCGCGCGTGTAGGGGTGCTGGGGGCGTGTAAAGACCTCCTCCGTGGAGCCTTCCTCCACCACGATGCCGCGGTTCATGACCAGGACACGGTCGCAGACGTTGGCCACAACGGACAGGTCGTGTGTGATGAACAACAACCCCGTGCCGCGCAGCTGCACAGATTCAAGAATCAGGTCCAGCACCTGCCGTTGGACCGTGACATCCAGTGCCGTCGTCGGCTCATCGCAGAGCAGCAGCTCGGGGTCGTTGGCCAATGCCATTGCCAGCATGACGCGCTGGCGCTGACCGCCGGAGAGCTGATGCGGGTAGGCCTTGGCTGCCTCGGCGGGGTCCGGCAGCTTGACGCTGGCCAGCAGCTGAACTGCCTTGTCCCGGGCCTCGCGGCGTCCGGACACTGTCTTGTGCTTAAGCATGACCTCGGCGACTTGAGGGCCAACCTTCATCAGCGGATTCAGGGCCGTGAGCGGCTCTTGGAATACCATCGTCATGTCGTTGCCGCGGATCCGGCACATCTGCCGGTCCGAGGCCGTGACCAGGTCCTCATCACGCCCGGCGAGCCGGACAGAGCCCGTGGCGTTGACGCCCGGTGGCAGCAAGCCCATCAGGGCCGTGGTGGTCATGGACTTGCCGGAGCCGGATTCTCCGATAAGCCCTACCCGCTCGCCGCGGTCCATCGTTAAGTTGAAGTCCCTCACCAGGGAACGGTCCTTCGTGGCGATATTGAGTCCGGTCACCTGCAACAGCGGTCCGGTAGTTGGTTTCTTCGAGATGGGCACGCTTACCGTTCTCCATTCAGCTTCGGGTCAAAGCGGTCCCGCAGGCCGTCGCCCAGCAGGTTGAAGCCCAGTACCGCGACCGCAATCGCGGCACCCGGCCAGACGACAAGCATCGGGAAAGTGCCCAGGAACTGCTGCGATTCCTGCAGCATGCGCCCCCAGGATGGCACCGGCGGCGGCGTGCCGAGACCCAGGAAGGACAGCGCGGCCTCGGCCAGCACGGCGAGCGCGAAGGTAACAGAGCATTGCACCACCACCATGCCCGCGATGTTGGGCAGCACATGGCGGCGTGCGATGCGGAAGGCGCTTTGGCTTGAGGCCCTCGCAGCGAGGACATACTCGGTGCTCATCACCTGGAGGGTGCCGCTGCGGGCCACCCGGGCGAAGCCAGGGATTGAGCCGATGCCAATCGCGACCATCGCCGTCGTCGTGCTCGCGCCGAAGACGGCACCAAACATGATTGCAAGCAACAGCGCGGGGAAAGCCAGCAGAATGTCGGCCCCTCGCATCGTGATCTCTTCAGTGGCGCCGCCGCGCATTCCGGCGAGGATACCCAGCGGCGTGCCGACCACCACGGCGATTCCCACCGAGATGAGTCCGACCATTAGTGTGATTCGCGCGCCATAGAGAATGCCCGAGAAGACGTCGCGACCGAACTTGTCGGTGCCCATGAGGTGTAAGGCGCTGGAGCCTTGGAGCCGTTCTGCGGGGAAGGCCTTGACCGGGTCGTACGGGGTCCAGAACAGGGAAATCAATGCGGCAAGGACGACGATGACCACGATTGTGGTTCCTACCGCCAAAGTCGCCGAGAGCCTCCGGAGGGGACGCCTGACGACGGCATCCGGCTCCCCGGGAGGCGATGCAATGTCGGTGGACTGGGACATTAGGCCTTCTTCCGAATTCGCGGGTCCAGGACTGTGTAGAGCAGGTCGACCACCAGGTTGATGATGAGCGTGATAGCCACCAGCACCATGACGACCGATTGAACGGTGAGCATGTCGCGGTTGCCTACGGCGTCCAGCAGCATGGAACCTAGGCCGGGGATGACGAAGACGCGCTCCACGACGACGGCCCCGACGATCAGCGCGGCCAATTGCACGCTCGTCACGGTCAAGACCGGGATCGAGGCGTTGCGCAGGCCGTGGCGCACCAGGGCCTCCAACGGTCCCAGGCCTTTGGCCCGCGCCGTGCGCAGATAGTCTTCGCTCATGACCTCCAGGACCGCGGAGCGTACATACCGGGTCAGGATCGCTCCCTGCACGGATGCCAGGGCCGCAACGGGGAGGACGAGGCGACGCAGGAAGTCCCCGAAGTCCTCGCCAGGCGGGGTCCAGCCGTTAGAAGGGAGCCACCCCAGCCCCACGGCGAATACTACGACGAGCAGGATGCCGGCCAGGAAGCCGGGAATGGCAACACCCAGCTGGCTCATTGCGCTGATCAGGACACCGCTGGGCTGGCGGTGCCGCACAGCGGCCAAGGTGCCGAAAGGAATCGCGATGAGCAGGGCCACGACCATGGACAGCATCACCAGGATCAGGCTCACCTGCACGCGGTCCGCGATCATCGGGCTGATATCCTGCCGCGTGACGAAGGAGACGCCGAAGTTGCCCTGCGGCAGGCCCGTGACCCAGTCGACGTACTGGACCGGCAAGGGCCGGTCCGTGCCGAGCTGCCTTCGGGTCTCCTCGAGAAGCTCTGGTGAGGCATTGACGCCGAGGGCGATCTGCGCTGGGTCACCCGGGATGGCGCGCATGAGCAGGAACACCGCCACCGTGGCCGCAAAAAAGGTCACGATAAACCTGCTCAGGTTGACTAATAGCCGTACAACCATCCCGGCCCCCTTTCTAGAGCTCTACCGCTTGGTTGCGGACGTTCGGGCGTGTTACTTCCAGCCGGTTGCGGTGAGATCAAGAGCCTCGGTGACTGAATTGGCGGGTAGGCCGGTCACGTCGGCCTTGGCTACTACCAGGTTCGGAAAAAGGAAGAGGACATTGGCGGGGGCATCCTCGGTAATCGTGCGGACCACCTGTTTCATGCCGGCCACATATCCGGCCTGATCCGCCGCGTCAGCCGCTGCGGCGATGTCCTTGATCTTGGAATTGTCGTAACCGATGTAGTAGTCCGGGTTATTAAAGACCGTCAGCAGATCCCGGCTCTCAACGGCCAGCACCACCGACATTTGGTAGTCGTGCTTAGTGAAGACCTTGTCGAGCCACACGGCGGGGAATTCCGCCGTCTCAATCTTGGCGTTGATGCCGACCTCTGCGAGCTGGGATACAACAATTTGGGATACGGCGTTTGCGTAGGGCCGGGTGGGGACAGTGAAGGTGATCTGCAGGTTTTCCGCGCCCGCATCTTTGAGCAACTGCTTAGCCTTCGCTGGATCGTAGGGGTATGCGTCGTTGTGATCCTCGTAGTACGGGTCGGTTGGCGGAACCGGGGCACCCAGCAGGGTGCCGTACCCGCTCCAGGCGGTATCTAGAACGGCTTTTCGGTCGAGCGCGTACATGACGGCCTTGCGGACCCGCACGTCGTTGAACGGCGCCGCCTTGTTGTTCATGGTTAGCTCCACCTTGCCATTGGACGTGCCTTCCAGAATCTGGAAGGCCTTGTCCTGCTCAAAGGTGGGCAGCAGTTCCGGTGCCTGCATGTTATATACGACGTCCACGTCGCCCGAGCGCAGGGCATTGGTGGTGGCCGTTGCATCGGCGAAGTAGCGCAGGGTAACTGTCTTAACCTTTGGTGCGGTCCCCCAGTAACTGTCCCGGGCGGCCATCTTGATCGCCTCTCCCCGCTTCCATGACTCAATGGTGAACGGGCCGGTCCCGATGGCAGTGTTGGCTAGATCCGCCACACCCGAGGGGTCAAACATGGCACCCACCGGGGTGCCGAGATCGAAAAGCCAAGCGTTGCTGGGTCTGCTCAGAACAACTGCCACCTCCGTGTCGCTCACGACATTGACGGCGTCCACGACGTCCATCTTCTTCTTGAGGCTGGAGACCCACGAAGATTTGACGCGTTCCAAGCTGAACTTGACGTCCTCAGCAGTGAACGCCTCGCCGTTCGAGAACTTGACATCCTTGCGCAGCTTGAAGGTGTAGCTCTTGCGGTCATCGCTCAAGGTCCAGGACTCGGCCAGCGACGGTTGGATCTTGCCCTGCTGATCGATCTTCACGAGGCCCTCGTAGACGTTCGCCATCAGAGCCTGCGGGATTGCGGCGCCCGCCGTCTTGGTGAAATCCAAGTTGCTCGGCTCGCCCGTCAACGCAACCGTCAGCGAGGTCTTGGCGTCAGCCTTGTTAGTGGATCCTGCGCTTGAGCCGGCCGAACAGGCCGTCAGGGACATGGAGGCTGCTGCAAGGACGGCGGCGGCCGTTTTGAAACGCTTCGAGCTGCGCATATGGGCTCTCCTTCGGCGATGGGGGTATCTGCGGTGGAAGAAACGGTGTGACCTGCATAACATGAAACTAGATCGACCTTACTACCAGTTCACTGGTCTGACCAGTGACCTGGGTAAACGAGTTAATCACGTCAATTTGGGTCCGGGCGAGCCGTATGCTTTCCTCAAGCCAGCACCCGAGGTGGCCCTGCCGAAGGATTTCAAATGAACAACGTGACATTCACACCTGCCGTTGCGGTCCTGACATACGAACGCGTCGTGGAACAGATCGAGCACGCCATCGTCGCCGGGGATATACAGCCGGGCCAGCGACTGGCCAGTGAACGAGAGCTCATGGTGCAGTTCTCCGTCAGCCGCCCGACAATCCGGGAGGCCCTGCGTGTCCTTCAGGCCCAGGGACTGATCGCCTCCAAGCATGGCGGGCGAGGCGGACCCGAGGTTCTGGCTCCCTCCCCCGAAACCCTGGCTCGGTCTTTCACCACGATGGCGCGCGTCGCGTCGCATTCACTCTCGGAGCTGGTCCAGTTCCGCATCGTGCTGGAAAGCTCGGCCTGCCAGCTCGCCGCCGCCCTGCACACACCCGAGCAGCTCAGCGCGATGCGCGAGGCGATCGGGCGGATGGAAGCGGAGGTCACCAACGGCTCGGACAGCTTCAACCGCGCCGATCTGGACTTCCACGCGAGCATCTGGGCGGCAAGCCACAACGACCTTCTGCAGATCTGCGGCCAAGCCGTTTCCGGCTCCATCCTTAACCTCATGGACGACCGGATGGGCCGCGCCTCGAACAAGAGCCGGGCCATGCAAGAATCCCTGGAGCGAGACCGTGCCATCTTTGCCGCCATCGCGGCGGGCAATAGCGCCGCCGCCGGCGACTCCGCGCGCAATGCAATCGCCTCTTATTTCGAGCAGTACCTGAACGACGAAGGCACAAGGGGCCTACAGGCTCTCGGCGCCGTGATCGACCCCCAATAGGACGTTTGGTGGCTGTCTGGACTTTCAATGGTCACGCCCAAGACGTCTCCGGATTTAGTCTGCATGGCATAGAGGGCGTCCATGAGATTCAGATCATGACTCGTGACTCACCCAGCCCAAGGAGGCTGGGGCGGCGGGCCGCCCATGGCCGTAGTTCCTCGACGGCAGCACCCACCGCGAAGACCGTCGCGTCATCGAACGGATGGCCCACAATCTGGACCCCCGTGGGGATGCCGCAGTCGGCCATGCCGCTTGGCACCGCGAGTACCGGGCAGCGGTTGGTGATGTTGAACGGTGCCGTCATATGGCCCTGCCAGTAGTGGTCAAGCCGCACACCGTCCGCGGCCTTGATCCCGTCGAGGTACATACCGTCGGCGTCCAGGGCAGCGACGGCGGATGCCGGGCAGATCAGGGCGTCGAAGCCGTCCATCGCTGCAGCAAGCTCGGCCTGGATGCGGGTTTCCGCCCGGATCCCGTCGATGAAACGGTTCTCCCCAGCCGCTTTGCGCGCGTCGGCCATGAATCGCCGGGTGTAGTCGGCAAGAAGTTCGGGTGCTTCTGCGGTTTCGTCTTCCATGGCCGGGCCCAGAAGGTAGCCGAAATGCGTAAACATCGTCCGGCTGATCTCCTCCGTGGTCCAGGGCAGGCCGATCTCCTCCACCACGGCACCCGCGGAGCGCAGGGCAGAGGCCACGGCGCGCGTGTTGGCCTCCACGTCCGCGGCCACCGGGTAGTTCCCCAGCCGGAGGCACAACGCGATCCGCAGGCCGGCCACCGCGGCGGCTCC
>NZ_AUPJ01000467.1 GCF_000427315.1 Arthrobacter sp. TB 26 | reverse complement strand
TCCGCCGTCGAGCGACGCGTGGTCCCCGGGATGCCGGCCGGCCATGACGTTTGCCAGCAGTGCCGTGTCTGCCACGGTCCGTGCCATCGGGCCGTCACCGCGGTAATGGTCCGCGGAGAGCGGCGCAAGGCCAGGAATCCGTCCGTACGGCGCCTTGTAGCCGACAGTCCCGGTGAACGACGCCGGGAGCCGCGTTGAGCCGGCGATGTCGGAGGCCGTGGCGAGCGGCGCGAGTCCGGCGGCCAGCGCCGCCGCGGAGCCGCCCGAGGAGCCGCCCGGGGAGTACTGGGGATTCCAGGGGTTGCGGGTGACACCCCACAAGGGGCTATGCGTGACCGTGGCACAGCTGTATTCCGGTGTTGTGGTGCGGGCATGAATGATTCCGCCTGCACGCCGGATCCGTTCGATGACGGGGTGGTCCGCGGTGGCACGATCCCCCTTCCGGGCGACCAACCCCTGCGAGAGTGTGCGCCCCTTGAGCCCGTGCTTCTCCTTGGCCGCTACCGGCAATCCGAGCAGCGGCGTCAGGTCGCGGCCGCGGGCGTAGCTGGCGG
>NZ_AUPJ01000466.1 GCF_000427315.1 Arthrobacter sp. TB 26 | reverse complement strand
GGGCGCAGGCCCGGGTGCGCCCAGAGCCGCTCGGAGCGGGAGATGTCCGGGGTGGCCTCGTCGGTGACACGCTCGGTGCCGAACTCGAAGAACCCGGCGTCGGCGTAGTGCACAAACGGGATGTCCAGGCCGTCGATCCAGGCCATCGGCTCATCGGTGTCGTTGTGGTGGCCGTGGAAGTTCCAGCCCGGAGTCAGCAGGAAATCCCCGCGCGACATCCGGACCGGGTCCCCGTTCACCACCGTCCAAACGCCTTCGCCCTCGACGACGAAACGGAACGCGTTCTGGGAGTGGCGGTGCTCCGGGGCGGTCTCGCGCGCACCAAGGTACTGGATGGCTGCCCACAGCGTGGGCGTGGCGTACGGCGTACCGGCCAGCCCCGGGTTGGCCAGGGCGATGGCGCGGCGTTCCCCGCCCCGGCCCACCGGGACCAGGTCCCCGGCGCGGGCGGCCAGCGGGTACAGGTCACTCCACCGCCACACGTGGGGCACCGCCTTGGGCGTCGGGACCATCGGCATCAGGTCCGCGATCTCGGTCCAGAGCGGGATCAGGTTCTCCCGGTCAAAATCCCGGTACAGCTCTTTGAGCTGGGCAGCCTCTTCGGGCGTCGGCTCCGGAGCAGTGTGCCCCGCGGCCACTGATTCATGAGTCGTGTTCTCGGCGCTGATGGACACGTGGGCCTCCTCGGTAGGTCAGAACAGTTCTTGGCGTAGTTCGACTGTACGGATGCAGCAGTGTGACCCCCAACATATTCTGCTGGTCAGAATTGGCGGACAGGGCAGACGGGACGCTGACCTGGGGGCTCAGTCCGGCTCGGCGGGATTTGCCGCGATATCGATCTCCAGCTGCCGGCAGGTTTCCCGCAGGGCGGGGACGAGGCCGGCGTCGAACACCTTGCGGAAGCGGGTGGCAGGTGTGGCGACGCTGAGGGCGCCGACCACGTGCCCGCGCCGGTTGTGCAGGGCCATCCCGAGGGCGCTCACACCATCCTCCGTCCCTTCGAAATTGGCCGCGAAGCCGTTGCTGCGGATCGACTCCAGCTCGCGCAGGAATGCCGGGTAATCCGCGGCCGGGATCGTGTCCCCGCCAATCTCGGCATTGTTGCTCCGGAAGAGCTGCTCGATCATGTGGGGTTCCAGTTCGGCGAGCATGGCCTTGCCGCCCGACGTCTTGTTGGCGGGCATCACCGTCCCCTGCCGGTCGCCAACCCGCAACACATTGTTCCCCTCCACGGTGGCCAGGAAACGCACTTTCGTGCCCACCCGCACCATGAGGTTGACGGTCTCGTTAAGGTGCGCGGAGAGCAATTCCATGTGCGGCTGGGCGAGTGAGCGCAGCAGCCTGGTCCAGCCCAGCCCGGCCGGCCCGACACCCATGGCCGGACCGGGCACGTAGCGGCGGGTTTCATCCTGCACGGCGAAGCCCCGGTAGACCAGCATGGCCAGGAGGCGGTGGGCGGTGGACGGGGCCACCCCCAGCTCCTC
The DNA here is from genome assembly GCF_000427315.1 of Arthrobacter sp. TB 26. Taxonomy (GTDB): domain Bacteria; phylum Actinomycetota; class Actinomycetes; order Actinomycetales; family Micrococcaceae; genus Arthrobacter. Next base: position 6,253 of record NZ_AUPJ01000466.1, on the reverse strand, counting down.
GGCGGCGTCCTTGAGCCGCAGCGCGCCGCCGTCCCGGAGCAGCTGCAGGAGCTGCAGGGCGTTGTCGACCGCCTCGATGGAATACGTGGGCCGCTTCTGCACGGGCTTCCGGGCGGATGTGGCTGCTGGCTTGTTCTGCACATCAGAATTGTATTGTGGTTCACCTGCAACGGCTAGGACAGTAAGTGGCATGAATCACACACCTTCCGCTGCAATGTCGCAACGGTCCACGCCCGGCGAGTCCGCCCCCGCCCCCGTTGACGGGCCGACGGCGCGGTTTTCCAAAGCGTCGGCAGCTGCCGTCCTCGTCTGCTGGCTCCTGGTGGTCTTCGATGGCTACGACCTCATCGTCTACGGCACCGTCCAGTCCTCCCTGATTTCCGAGACCGGCTGGGGGTTGACCAAGGCCACCGCCGGAACCATCGGTTCCATGGCCTTCGTCGGCATGATGATCGGGGCGATCTTCGCTGGCCGGATGGCCGACTCGTGGGGCCGCCGGCGCACCATACTCGGCTGCGCCATTGTCTTCTCGATCTTCACCATCCTCTGCGCCTTCGCGCCCAACGCCGCCGTCTTCGGCNCCTGCGGCTCCTCGCCGGCATCGGGCTCGGCGGCCTGGTGCCCTCGGCCAACGCCCTCGTTGCCGAGCTGGTCCCCACCAAATGGCGGTCCATCATTGCCACCCTGATGATGTCCGGTGTCCCGATCGGCGGATCCATTGCCGCCCTGGTCGGCATCCAGCTGATCCCCGCCTTCGGCTGGCAGTCCATGTTCCTCGTGGCCGTGCTGGCCCTGCTGATCGTGGTGCCGCTGGGGCTGAAGTACCTTCCGGAGACGCTGGCACCAATCGGTGCCGTAGGCAGGGAAACAGGAGAGGCGGCCCGCAAGTCCGGCACTGGCCGCACGATCAAGGAACCGGCAGGCTTCTCCACCCTGCTCCGCGCTCCGTACCTGGGGGTCAGCCTGCTGTTCGCCCTCGCGACGATCGCCACCCTGTTCGCCTGGTACGGGCTGGGAACCTGGCTGCCCAATCTCATGCAGCTCGCCGGCTACAACCTGGGGTCCGCCCTGACCTTCGCCCTGGCCCTCAACCTGGGTGCGGTGGCCGGTTCGGTGATCACGGCCTGGGCCGGAACCCGCTTCGGTCCGATTCCGACGGCGATCGCCGCGGCCNCCGCCGTCGCCGCCGGTGCCCTGGTCGTCCTGGTCACGGGACCGCCAGTCAGCGTCGTCTACCTCATGCTGGTCCTCGCCGGCGTCGGCACCCACGGCACGCAGTGCCTCATCATCGCCGCCGTCGCCAGCCACTATCCCGGACACCTGCGGGGAACCGCGCTGGGCTGGGCGCTGGGGACGGGCCGCATCGGCGCCGTCGCCGCACCCCAGATCGGCGGGCTCCTGCTGGCCGCCGGACTGGGCGTCAATTCCAATTTCCTCGCCTTCGCCGGCGCAGCCGCCATCGCCGCGGTCCTGCTGGCCGCCGTCGGCCTCAAACTCAAATCCAAACTCTCAATCCCCACCTCACTTACAGGAGCAAGCAATGTCTGAGCACGCCACGTCCACCGATGTCCTCGTCATCGGAGGGGGAATGGCAGGACTGGCCGGAGCCCTCGCGCTGCGTGAAAACGGCGCCAACGTCACCCTCGTGGAGCGGGCCCCCGAATTCGGCGAGGTCGGCGCAGGCCTGCAGATGGCCCCCAACGCCTCCCGCGTCCTGCAGCGCTGGGGCCTGCTGGAGAAGGCACTCGAGATCGGCGTCCAGCCCAAGCACCTGGTCTTCCGTGACGCCGTCACCGGCGATGAGCTCACCCGCCAGACGCTCGGCGGGGAATTCGCGGAACGCTACGGCGCCCCGTACGTCGTGATCCACCGCAGCGACCTGCACCGGGTCCTGCTTGAAGGCTGCGAAGCGGCCGGCGTTAAGCTCGTCAATGACGTTATGGTCGAAAGCGTTGAAACCGTCAACGGCCGCGGCGTGGCCCACACCGCCGCCGGCGTGGACTACGAGGCCGACGTCGTCATCGGCGCCGACGGACTCAGGTCCACCCTGCGCCCGCTCGTGACCAACGACGAGCCCGTCCCCTCGGCCTACGTCGCCTACCGCGGCACCGTCCCGATCACCGAAGACACCCCCAAGACCGACCTCGAGGACGTCATCGTCTACCTCGGCCCGGACTGCCACCTGGTGCAGTACCCGCTGCGCAAGGGCGAGCTGCTGAACACTGTGGCCGTCTTCAAGTCCGCTTCCTTCGAGCGCGGCGAAGAGCAGTACGGCGGCGTCGACGAGCTCGAGGCCGCCTACAAGGATTGCGTCCCTGCCGTTCAGGAAGCGCTCAAGAACCTGGCCACCGGGATCCGCTGGCCCATGTATGACCGCGACCCGATCGAAAACTGGGTCGCTGGCCGGATGGTCCTGATGGGCGACGCCGCGCACCCCATGCTGCAGTACCTGGCCCAGGGCGCCTGCCAGGCGCTTGAGGACGCCGCCGTGCTGCAGGACGCCACCGTCGGCACTGTCTTCACCGCCGACGGCGTCAACCCGGACGCCTGGGACGGTGCGATCAAGGAGTTCAACCAGATCCGCGCCGGCCGTACCGCCCGGGTCCAGCGCACCGCCCGCGTCTGGGGCGAATCCTGGCACGTCTCCGGGCTCGCCCGGACGCTGCGCAACCTGCTCTTCAAGAGCCGGAAGGACAACGACTTCCAGTACAACGACTGGCTGTACGGCCAGGACGGCGACGGCGTGCCCGCTGTCCGCGCCGCCAAGTCCGGCCTGGCGGACCGGGTTTCCGTCTGACCCGTCCCCGTCACAACCCCAACGCGGGGTCACTTCCCGCCCATCCGAGGCCTTCGGATGGGCGCCAAGTGACCCCGCGTTGTTTGTTCGCAGGGGCTGGGACTGTTCCGTCCACCCCGGGCTAGACTCGATTCCGGGCCGACGCGCGGCCGCCTGGCGCCGGACGCCAGGTCAGACCAGCCCGCGACAAGGAGGTCACGATGGCCGGCGGCAGCAGCGAACCCGGCAGGACCGTGACCTCGAAGGTCCTCTCCATCCTGGAAGCTTTCGAAAAGTCCCGGGGCGCCCTCAGCCTGACCGACATCGCCGAAAAATCCGGGTTGCCGCTGAGCACCGCCCACCGGCTGGTCAACGAACTCACCGACTGGGGACTGCTCTCCCGCGAGCCGAACGGCCGCTACCAGCTCGGCATCCGGCTCTGGGAGTTGGCCCAGAACACCGGGAGGCAGCTCCGCGACGCGGCCCGGCCCTACGTCCAGGACCTCTTCTCCCTCACCGGCGAGACGGCGCACCTGGCGGTCCGGGCCGGCCACGAGGTGCTGTACATCGACCGCGTCTACGGTTCCAAGCGGGTACCCCGCGCCGGCAGGGTCGGCGGCCGGCTGCCCATGCACGCGACCGCCGTCGGCAAGGTCATCCTGGCCTTCGAGGAGGACTGGGTCCGGGACGCCTACCTGAACCGGCAGCTGGAGCGGCACACCGCACACACCCACGTGGACCCGAAAAAGCTGGCCGCGGAACTCGAGCGAATCCGCGAGCAGGGCTACGCCACCACGCTGGAGGAAATCCGGCTGGGCTCCTGCTCGATCGCCGTCCCCGTCTTCCATACCGGCAGGATCGGTGCCTCGATCGGTCTGGTGCTGCCCACCAGCCAGGCGGCCACCATGACCCGGCACTTGCCGGTCCTGCGGGGCATCGCCGCCCAGATTGAGCGCGCCACGGCGAGGATCCCGCTCGAGACCCTGCTGGGCAGCCACGTCGCCGGGACGGACTGAGCCCAGACGGGAGTGTCCGCCCCGCCGCGGTCAGCAACTGGTTTCCACTGAGTGGAAGCTAACCCTGTCGACCGATAGTGATGGGGGCCACACTGGTGAATAAGAACCCCGGCATGCACTGGCGCTGCCGGCGGGACCGAAAACCAAGGAGCTTAGATGTCACCCTCGACGGAAACGGCCGGCCGCTGTCCCTTTGGACACGGCGCGGAAGCACCCGCAGGGCACCACGGCTACGAGCCGTTCCAGATGAAGGATCCCTTCCCGGCCTACGCCGAACTCCGGGCCGAGCAGCCCGTGATGTTCGACGAGCGGGTCGGCCTCTACGTCGTCTCCCGCTACGACGACATCAAGGCCGTGTTCGAGGACTGGGAGACCTTCTCCAGCGAAAATGCCCAGGCCCCCGTCCGCGAACGCGGCGCCGCCGCGAAGAAAATCATGGAAGACGGCGGCTTCACCGCCTACTCGGGCCTGTCCGCCCGCCGCCCGCCCGAGCACACCCGCATCCGCGCCGTGGTCCAAAAAGCGTTCACGCCCCGCCGCTACAAGGCGCTGGAGCCCTTCATCCGGCAGAACGTCGTGGAGCTGCTCGAAAAGATGCTGGCCCGTCCGGAGCACCGCGGCGACATGGTCAAGGACCTCGCCTACGACGTCCCCACCATCACCATCCTCACCCTGATCGGCGCGGACGTCTCCCAGGTGGACACCTTCAAGCGCTGGAGCGATTCCCGCGCGGCCATGACCTGGGGCGACCTCAGCGACGAGGAGCAGATCCCGCACGCCCACAACCTCGTGGAGTACTGGCAGGAATGCCTCCGCCTGGTCAAGGTGGCCCATGAGGAAGGCGGCGACAACCTCACCGCGGACCTCGTGAAGTCGCAGCAGGAAGGTGCCGAGATCTCCGACCACGAGATCGCCTCCGTCCTCTACAGCCTGCTCTTCGCCGGCCACGAGACCACCACCACGCTGATCTCCAACGCCCTCCGCGAGCTCCTGGCCCGCCCCGAGCAGTGGAAGCAGCTCGTCGAGGACCCCAAGAAAATCCCCGCCGCCATCGACGAGGTCCTCCGCTACGCCGGCTCGATCGTCGGCTGGCGGCGCAAGGCGCTCAAAGACACGGAAGTCGGCGGCGTCGCGATCGAGGAAGGCGCGCAGCTGCTGCTCCTGATGGGCTCTGCCAACCGTGACGAGAACAAGTTCAACGCCGGCGAGGACTTTGACGTCACCCGCCCCAATGCCCGCGAGCACCTCTCCTTCGGGTTCGGCATCCACTACTGCCTGGGCAACATGCTCGCCAAGCTCCAGGCCAAAATCGCGCTTGAGGAAGTGGCGCGGCTCGCCCCGGAACTGCAGCTGGAGAACCCGGAAGCCATCAACTTCCGCGAAAACCTGTCCTTCCGCGTCCCCGAGACCGTCCCCGTCAGCTGGAAGGCCTGAGAAATATGCAAAGCAACGAATACATCCAGTTCTTCGACGGCGGCATCGAACCGAAGCTGGAAAACCTCGGCGGCAAGGGCGCCTCCCTGGTCACCATGACCTCCGCCGGCATGCCCGTCCCGCCCGGCTTCGTGGTCACCACCGCCCAGTTCGACGCCTTTATGGAGGAAGCCGGCATCACCCGGCACATTCACCAGCTCCTGGCCGATCTTGACCCCGAGGACATGGGCCAGGTGGACAAGGTCTCCGCCGCCATCCGCGAGGACATCTGCTCCCGCCCGGTGCCGCAAGCGATGCGCGAGCTCACCGTCGGCGCCTACGAGGCCCTGATGTCCCGCTTCGAGGCACCCGTCCCGGTGGCCGTGCGCTCCAGCGCCACCGCCGAGGACCTCCCGGACGCCTCCTTCGCCGGACAGCAGGACACCTACCTCTGGCTCGACGGCGTCAAGGCCGTCACTGAGCACATCCGGCAGTGCTGGGCCTCGCTGTTCACCTCCCGCGCCATCATTTACCGGCTAAAAAACAACATCCCCAACGAGGGCCTCTCGATGGCCGTCGTGGTGCAGAAGATGGTCAACGCCCGCGTCTCCGGCGTCGCGATCACCATGGACCCCACCAACGGCGACCGCTCCAAGATCACCATCGACTCCTCCTACGGGGTCGGCGAGATGGTGGTCTCCGGCCAGGTCACCCCGGACAACATCATGCTGGACAAGGTCACCCTGACCGTCATCTCCGAACACCTCGGCGACAAGCACGCAGAGCTCGTCCCGGACGCCGCGGCCGGCCGCCTGGTGGAGCGGGAGGTCGACGCCGAACGCCGCGGCCGCCGCAGCCTCAGCGACGCGGAACTCACCGCCGTCGCGCAGATGGCCAAGCGCGCGGAGAAGCACTACAAGTGCCCGCAGGACATCGAGTGGGCCCTCGACACCGACCTGCCCGACGGCGAAAACCTGCTCCTGCTGCAGTCCCGGCCGGAAACCGTGCACTCCTCCAAACCGGCCGTGGTCACGCAAACAGTCCCGTC
>NZ_AUPJ01000465.1 GCF_000427315.1 Arthrobacter sp. TB 26 | reverse complement strand
CGAGCGTCCGATGGCGACGAAACGGCAGACGCCCAGCGGTGCGAGGTCCTCGCGGATGCGCCGGGCAGCGCTGGGGGAAGCGGCAACAACGGCGTCGAGCCGGCCGGCACCGATTTCGGCTTTCGCCTGGTCCGGGGTCAGGACGGCGGCTCCGTTGTCCGGGGATGCCCCGCGGACAGGCTGCGCTGCCGGCTGGCAAGCGGCCAGGCTCCGGCCGGGGTCGGCCGGGTAGTCCACTGTGCGGTACGCGGTCACGGCCTGGACGAAGGCGCCCCGCGCCTCCAGTCCGCGGCGGAGCCGGGGGTCGGCGATGTCGGCCTGCGGCAGGAGCACGCTGCCCTGGTGCTCGGGCCAGATATCGACAAGGCCCGCGCCGGACTGCTGCCCCGTGGGCGCCAGGTCGACGGCGACATCCCGGGATTCGAGGAAGCGGCGTGTGGCGGGCCCGACCGTAGCCACCAGCAGGCTGCCCGGGAGCCAGCGGCCGAGGGTGGTTCCCCGTTCGGCGGCCTTCGCCTCGAGCGCCTGGACCGTGGTCACGCTGCTGATCACGAGCCAGTTGTAGGCACCGGCGCCCAAGGCATCAAACGCGACATCCAGGGAGTGCTGGTCGCTGGCGAACTCAAAGTCGATGAGCGGCAGCAGCAGGGGCTCGGCGCCGACGGCGCGCAGGGCGCTGACAAGGTCCGCCGCACGGTCAGGGCTGCGGGCGACGAGGATACGGGCGCCGTCCGGCGCCCTCGTGCCGTCCTGCCTGCCCTGCCCGTCCTGCCCGTCCTGCCTGCCCTGCCCGTCCTGTTCGCCGGCGGCCCGGCCCTCGCGGGTTCCGGGGTTTCGGGCGTCGTCGAGGTTTCTGGCCCTGTGCCGTCCCATGAACTGGAGAATTCCGCGGATCAGGATGCGGCCAAGTCCGCGATGTCAGCGGCCCCGCGGGCCAGCAGGACTTCGGCGAGCTCGATCCCCAGCAGGGTTGCCCCGACTTCGGTGAGTCCGTCCGTGGCCTTCCTGTGCCGGACCGTGGCTGTTCCGTCGACGGCGCAGACCACGGCTTCAAGGTGCAGCAGGCTGCCTTTGCGGTAGGCGTAGGCGCCCACCGGCGCGGCGCAGCCGGCTTCAAGGCGGGCCAGGAGCGCCCGCTCGGCCGTGACGGCAAGCCGGGTGTCCGGGTCGTCGAGGGCGGCGAGGGCCTGCGCCAGCACGCCCTGCGAGCCTTCGGTGGATCCTGCCTTGCGCGGCGCATCGGCGGAGCGGCATTCAATAGCGAGGGAACCCTGCCCGGCGGCGGGCAGCATGACCTCGGTCTCGAGGTACTCGCTGACGGCGTCGAGCCGGCCGATCCGGTGCAGTCCGGCGGCGGCGAGCACCACGGCGTCGAGGTCGCAGCTCTTACCGTCGACGACGGCGTCGGTGCTGTTGCCGGGCAGCCCGGGAACGCGGCCGAGCCGGGTGTCGACGTTGCCGCGGATGTCGCGGATGTCCAGGTCCGGCCGGGCGGCCCGCAGCTGGGCTGCGCGCCGGGGCGAACCCGTGCCCACAGTGGCGCCGGCGGGCAGGTCGGCGAGCTTGAGCCCGTCGCGGGCGCAGAGCACGTCGCGGACGTCGACGCGTTTCGGCGTCGCCGCGAGCGTCAGCCCGAGGGCTGCGCCGGTGGGGAGGTCCTTGAGCGAGTGCACCGCGACATCGCATTTGTCCTGCAGCAGGGCATCGCGCAGGGCAGCGACGAAGACGCCGGTGCCGCCCATCTGGGACAGCGATCCGGTGAGGACGTCTCCGTCGGTCCGGATGTGGACCAGTTCGACCGGGAAGCCGCCGACGGCGGTCAGCTGGTCCGCTGTCTGCTGGGTCTGCGTGAGCGCGAGCTTGCTCGCGCGCGTTCCGATCCGCACGGTCACGGTGTGTCCTGGTCCCCCGCCGGAGCGGTTGTGCCGGCGGCCNCGCCGGGTAGGGGTCGTGGCCTGTGCCGATGGTGGTGTCCGCGCCCGCAATGGTGGGCTTTTCGCCGCGGAAGTTGGCGCAGCAGCCCGGGCGGCAGACGTCGTACCAGGGCCCGAGCTTGGTCAGGTGCGGCCGGTCGGCGATGTTGTTGGCTGCGGTCCGCTCGCAGATCAGGTCCACGATGCCGCCCACGAACTTGCGGTGCGTCCCGGGTGTGGGGACCCGCGTCGCGGCGAGGCCCAGTGTGGCGCAGGTTTCCAGGGCCTCGGTGTCGAGGTCCCAGACCACCTCCATGTGGTCGCTGACAAAGCCGAGCGGCACGATCACGATGCCCTTGACGCCCTGGCCGGCGAGGTCCGCGATGGCGTCGTTGATGTCGGGTTCCAGCCAGGGCACGTGCGGCGCCCCGGAGCGGGACTGGTAGACGAGGGACCAGGGGGCGGTGTCGCCGGTTTCGGCCTCCACCCGGCGGATGACCTCGGTGCCGGAGGCCAGGTGCTGCGCGACGTAGGCGGAGTCTTCCTCGAAGTGGCGCGGTTCGGCGTCGGAGCGGCCGGCGGCCTCGGCGTCGCGGGTGGGGATGGAGTGGGTGGCGAACAGGATGTGTACCGGCGCGTCGGGGGTGCCGGCCGCGGCCAGCTGGGCGCGGACGTCGGCGAGGCCCTTGGCGGTGCCTTCGATGAAGGGCTCGACGAAGCCGGGGTGGTCGAAGTATTGGCGGACCTTGTCCACTTCGAGCTTCCCGTCGAGTCCGGTGTCGGTCAGCGCGATGCCGATGTCCTCGCGGTACTGGCGGCAGCTGGAGTAGCAGGAGTAGGCGCTGGTGGTGACCATGAGGACCTTGCGGTGCCCGGCGTCGTAGATGTCCTGAAGGGTCTGCGGGATGTACGGGGCCCAGTTCCGGTTGCCCCAGAACACCGGCAGTTCGATCCCCCGGGCGGCGAGTTCGGCTTCGATGCCGGCCTTGAGATCACGGTTCTGCTGGTTGATCGGGCTGATGCCGCCGTTGGCGCGGTAGTGGTGCGAGACCTCTTCGNGAGCCGCTCGTCCGGGATGCCGCGGCCGCGGGTGACGTTGCGCAGGAACGGAAGGACGTCGTCCTGGCCTTCGGGGCCGCCGAAGGAGGCAAGGAGCACGGCGTCGTAGTCCTTGGGTGCCATCCGGCCCGCTTCGGTGACCTCGTTCAGGACTGTTTCGCCTGTGGCAGTGTTCTGGGGATCCAGCGGGCTCATGAAAGGACCTCGGCAATCTCGGCGGCGTTCACCCGGCGGCCGGTGTAGAACGGGATTTCTTCGCGGACGTGGTGGCGGGCTTCGGTGGCGCGCAGGTGGCGCATCAGGTCCACCAGGTCCACCAGTTCGGGGGCTTCCAGGCCCAGGATCCATTCCCAGTCGCCGAGGGCGAAGGAGGACACCGTGTTGGAGATGACCTGGGGGAAGTCCCGGCCCAGCAGGCCGTGGTCGCGGAGCATGGCGCCGCGTTCGGCGTCGGGAAGCAGGTACCACTCGTAGGAGCGCACGAAGGGGTAGACGCAGAGCCACTCTGCCGGTTCCACCCCGCGGGAGAAGGCGGGGGTGTGGTTCTTGGCGAACTCGGCTTCCCGGTGCACGCCCATGGCTGACCAGGCAATCTCGGTGCCTGCGAACAGTTTGCTGCGGCGGATGTCGCGGACGGCACGCTGGAGGGCTTCCGGCTGGGGGCCGTGCAGCCAGACCATGATGTCTGCATCGGCGCGCATCGCCGAGACGTCGTAGCTGCCGCGGTGGACCACTCCGGCCTCCGCCAGGCGTGCGGTGAGGGCGTCGAAGTCGTCAGCAGCATCGCCGCTGCGGAGGACATCGGCGGAGCGCTTGAAAACCGTCCAGAGCGTGAAGAACTGCTCGGCTGATTCTTCGCTTGCTGATTCAGTTTTAGTGACAGTTTCGGCAGAAGTGTGGCTCATGGATACCAGTCTGCCCCTTCGCCACAGCTAAGTCGAAATGAAGCACTTCTACAGCGCGTAGAAGTGCTTCATTTCACATTCACTGGGGATTCAGGGTCCGGATTCGGCGCGCCGGGCAGGGACTGTCCGTGCTGTCAGACGCGGCGCATGCGCAGGACAACAACGCCGGCGATCACGGACAGCACAACGAGGCCGATGCCCAGGCCGAGCAGCGGCGACGGTCCGAGGGGCTCCCGCACCGACGTTGCTTCCATCGAGGTGCTCCCGGAACGGGGCTGGGCCGACGCCGTTGCCGGGCCACCGGTTGCTGTCGGGGACGCCGTGGCCGGGTTCGACGGCACCGCGGACGCCGTGGTCGCTGCCTCGGCATTTGCAGCCGGGGCTTCGCCGGACCGGGTGTCGCCGG
>NZ_AUPJ01000464.1:245-1690 GCF_000427315.1 Arthrobacter sp. TB 26 | reverse complement strand
GCTCCCGCGGTCCGCTCGCTCACGGTCAGGACACACGCGACCTCCGCCGTCACCGCCATCTCCTGGCAGGCAGAGTCCCGCAGCGACGCCGGGGCCGCCAGGGTCTCGGTGGCCTGCAGATAGGCCGCGCCCAGTCTCACCTTCAACGCCGCGGCCCGCGCTTCCCACCGGGCGACCTCGGCCAGGCCGTCCAGGCAATCATCCGCCAGCTCCCGCAACGGATCGTCCGCCAACGGACCAGCATCCCGGTGAACACCGGCGCCGGACGGGCCACCGCCGTCAGCGCCGGCGCCGGAATCCAGCGCCGCGGCCAACACCGCGACGCCCGCCAGGGCCGCCCTGCCATCCGCGATGCAGTCCGTGCTTTCCATACACCAAAACTAGCGCGCACCACCGACATTTTTCCCGAAACCGGCAGGGCAACGGGACGGGCGCCGGCAACTGCCCGCGACCGGACGTGGATGGTCTTCAAAGCACAATCGCGTTCCCGGCCCGGACAAGGTCCACTGCCGTCGGAGCAAACTTTCCACGCCGCCGACGGTCAGCGACGCCCTGCTGCCAGGCACCTGTCTTCGCGCCCGCGTTCACTTGGTTCCTTGCGGTGGCTCTAGCCCAGCGCCCGGGGATGCGCGGCGGCGTAGATCTCCCGCAGGGTGTCCGCTGTGACCAGGGTGTAGACCTGTGTGGTGGTCACGGAAGCATGACCCAGCAGCTCCTGCACCACACGGACATCCGCACCGCCCTCGAGCAGGTGCGTGGCGAAGGAGTGCCGCAGGGTGTGCGGCGATACGGCCTTGGTGATGTTTGCTTTCTCTGCGGCCGTCTTGAGGATGGTCCAGGCGCTCTGCCGGCTGATCCGTCCGCCGCGGGCGTTCAGGAACAGCGCAGGCGTCCCCTTGCCCTTGGCAGCCAAAAGCGGCCGGCCGCGGACCAGGTAGGCATCGAGGGCGCGGGCACCGAACGATCCCAGCGGGACCAGCCGTTCCTTGGAACCCTTGCCGAAGAGCCGGACAATCGCGGGCCCGGCCTCGGTCCGTCCGTTCTGCTCTGGCGTGTGCAGGGAAATGTCGTCGACGTCGAGGCCCATGGCTTCGCTGATGCGGGCACCGGTGGAATAGAGGAACTCCAGCAGTGCCCGGTCCCGCAGGCCGGTGGCGGTGTCGGTGCCGACCGCGTCCAGGATCCGCGTGACCTCGTCGACGCTGATGGCTTTGGGCAGGCGTTTGCCGGGCATGGGCGGGTGGACGTCGCTCGCCGGGTCGGTGGGGGTGACGCCTTCGAGTGCCCAGAACTTGTGGAGCCCGCGCACGGCCACCACGGTCCGCGCCGCCGAGCGGATGCCCAAGGCTGAGCCGCCATCGGACCCGTCGGAGAGCGCCCGGACGAAGCCGGTGACGTCATGCCGGGTGATCTCGTCGGGGCGCTGGCGGCCCGTGTGGGCGAGG
>NZ_AUPJ01000464.1:0-235 GCF_000427315.1 Arthrobacter sp. TB 26 | reverse complement strand
CCCGCCTGTACGCGGAGAGGGTGTTGGCCGCGAGCCCCCGTTCCACCCCCATGTGCTGCAGGTAGTCCGTCATGGCACGGTCTATCGCTGTGAGCGGCCGGGCCGGGGCCTGGGCGGGGGCGGCAAGGGCATGGGGCGCAGGGTGCGCAGGAGCAGGCGGCACGGCGGTCAGCGGTTCCGTCATCAGCGCTGGCTGGGATGCGCCGGCCACGGGGCATCGCCCGGACGGAGGCTC
>NZ_AUPJ01000463.1 GCF_000427315.1 Arthrobacter sp. TB 26 | reverse complement strand
CGCCAGGACTCCGACGACGGCCGACGGGTTGTGCAGGCGCCCCTCCAGCACGGCCAGAACGGCCGCCTCCAGGGGGATCCAGTGCAGCTCGATTTCGGCTTCCTCGTCGGTGCGGACGTGGAGTTCGTGGCCGGGCACGTCGCTGAGGTCCCGGGCGAGGTAGATCCGGATGGCCTCGCTGGAGGAGCCGGGTGAATTGAAGAAGTCGGCCAGCACGTTCCACTTACCGGCGACGAGGTCGGCTTCCTCGGCGAGCTCCCTGGCCGCGCCGGCCACGAAGTCCTCGCCTTCAACATCGAGGAGCCCGGCCGGGATCTCCCACAGGTCCATGCCAACGGGGTGCCGGTACTGCTTGATCAGCAGCACCTCGCCGGCGTCGTTCATCGGGAGGACGGCCACCGCACCGGGGTGGTCGATGTAGTCGCGGACGAGCGGATCGCCGTCGTCGTTGAGCTGGAAACTGTCACTGACAACGTCCCAGATCCGGCCTTCGTAGACCGTCCTGGACGACAAAAGACGGCGCGGGCTCGGTTCGTCCGAAACCTGCCGTGCAGCATGGGGGGTTTCAGGGATACCGGGCATCGCGCCGTCCTTTGATTCAGTGGGGAGTTACTTCGACACTGCCGGGGAAGGCTTGGCGGCGGCCGGAACCTTGGTGGCGGTTTTCCCGCCGCCCTTCTGGTGCTCCAGGGCTGCCTTCACCAGCCCCGTGAACAGCGCGTGCGGCCGGGTCGGGCGTGAGCTCAGTTCCGGGTGCGCCTGCGTGGCCACGTAGTACGGGTGGACCTCGCGGGGAAGTTCCACGTACTCCACCAGCTTGCCGTCGGGCGACGTTCCGGAGAACACCAGTCCCTGGGCGGCGATCTGCTCGCGGTACTTGTTGTTGACCTCGTAGCGGTGGCGGTGCCGTTCGCTGACCTTGGTGGTGCCGTAGGTCTCGGCGACCACGGAACCCTCGTCAAGCTTGGCTTCATACAGGCCCAGGCGCATGGTGCCGCCGAGGTCGCCCTTGCCGTCGACGATGTCCAGCTGCTCTTCCATCGTGGCAATCACGGGGTACTTCGAGTCCGGCTCAAACTCGGACGAGGAAGCGCCCTCGAGGCCGACCACGTTGCGGGCGTACTCGATCACCATGCACTGCAGTCCAAGGCACAGGCCCAGGACGGGGAGCTTGGATTCGCGGGCGTACTTGAGCGCGCCGAGCTTGCCTTCGAGTCCGCGGATGCCGAAGCCGCCGGGGACACAGATCGCGTCGACCCCGTCCAGGGACTTGACCGCACCCTCGTGGGTTTCGCATTCGTCCGAGGGGACCCAGCGGATCTTGACCTTGGTGTCGTTGGCGAAGCCGCCGGCACGCAACGCCTCGGTCACGGACAGGTAGGCGTCCGGCAGGTCGATGTACTTGCCGACCAGGGCAATCTCAACCTCGTGTTTGGGGTTGTGGACCGCGTCCAGGAGCTTGTCCCAGCTAGTCCAGTCAACGTCCTTGAAGGGCAGGTCAAGGGCGCGGACGATGTAGGAGTCCAGGCCCTGGGAGTGCAGGGTCTTCGGAATGTCGTAGATGCTCGGGGCGTCCGGGCAGCCGATGACGGCGTCGATGTCGACGTCGCACATGCGGCCGATCTTGTCGCGCATGGGCTGCGGCACTTCGCGGTCCGACCGGATCACGATCGCCTCAGGCTGGATGCCAATGGAGCGCAGCGCGGCCACGGAGTGCTGCGTCGGCTTGGTCTTCAGTTCCTGCGACGGGCCGATGTACGGCACGAGGGAGACGTGCAGGAAGAAGACATTTCCGCGGCCGATGTCCTGGCGGACCTGGCGGGCGGATTCGAGGAACGGCTGGGACTCGATGTCGCCCACGGTGCCGCCGATTTCGGTGATGATCACGTCGGGGGCGTTCTTGCCCTCGGCGGGNGGGAAGCCGCATGCGCCGCTTGATTTCATCGGTGATGTGCGGGATGACCTGGACGGTGTCGCCGAGGTATTCGCCGCGGCGTTCCTTGGCGATCACTGTGGAGTAGACCTGGCCGGTCGTGACATTGGCCGAGCCCTCGAGGTTCTCATCGAGGAAGCGCTCGTAGTGGCCGATGTCGAGGTCCGTTTCGGCGCCGTCGTCAGTCACGAAGACTTCGCCGTGCTGGAAGGGGTTCATCGTGCCCGGATCCACGTTCAGATAGGGATCGAGCTTTTGCATTGTTACAGACAAGCCGCGTGCCCGCAGGAGGTGACCGAGGCTCGAAGCCGTCAGTCCCTTACCGAGCGAGGACGCCACACCACCGGTGACGAAGATGTGTTTGGTCGTCTTGGACGAGCCCGGAAACCGGGAATTTACACGGGAATTTGATCGCTGCACCACGGAGTTCGAGCCTATCATCAATTCAGCCTTCCAAGGGTCTGTTCGCGGCAACCCGCTGTGATTGTCATCCCAGTACGGGCCGGCCGCTGGCAGTCGGAGAACCTGCTCAGGCCTGCTGCGGCAGGAGCCTGGCGTCGTCCAGCAATTCCTGGGCGTGGGCCTGGGCGGATTCGGAATCCTCCTGGCCGGCGAGCATGCGGGCCAGCTCCCGGACGCGCTCCGCTTCGTCGAGGAGTCGGACGTCACTGGAGGTGAAGCCGGTCGCGGTCGCCCCGTCGGCGCCGCGCACGGAGGTCTTGGTGACCCGGATGTGCTGGTCGGCGAAGGCTGCCACCTGCGGCAGGTGGGTCACCACGAGCACCTGGACGTGCCGGGCGAGCATCGCCAGCCGGCGGCCGATCTCGACGGCNGCGCGGCCGCCCACGCCGGCGTCGACCTCGTCGAAGACGAACGTGGGGACCGGGTCGACGGCGGCCAGCACCACTTCGATGGCGAGCATTACGCGGGACAGTTCACCGCCCGAGGCGCCCTTGCCCAGCGGGCGGGCGGGGGCGCCGGAATGCGGCTGGAGCAAGAAGGAGATCTCGTCCGCGCCGAACGGTCCCGGCTGCCCGCCTGATTCGACGTTGATCACCAGGGTGGCGTCCGCCATCGCCAGGGCCTTAAGTTCCGCGCTGACGCGCGCGGAGAGGTCTTTGGCGGCCTTCTTCCGCAGCTTGCTGATGCCGGCGGCCTGCTTGACCAGTTCGGCCCCGGCGCGGGCCACCTCGGCGTCGAGGGCCTCGATCCGGGTGGAGTCGTCCTGCAGTTCCAGGAAACGCGTCCGGGACTCCTCGGCCCACACCAGCACTTCGTCGATGCTTGGAGCGTACTTGCGCACCAGCTTGGCGAGGGCTGCCCGCCGGTCCTCGATCTCGGCGAGCCGCTCCGGGCCCTCGGTGTCGAGGGCGGCCTGGTAACTTGCGAGTTCGGTGGCGATGTCGTTGAGCAGGAAGCCGACCTCGGCCAGGCGGGCCGCCGCCGACCCGAGTTCCTCGTCATGTTCGGCGACGTGCTCCAGCGTGCGCTTGGCGGCATCGACCAGCGCCGTGGCGTCGTTGCCATCGCCGAAGTCCTCGGCGATGAGCGCCTGATGCGCGGTGGTGGCCGCGATCCGCAGTTCCTCGACGTTGGCGAGCTTGACGGCCTCCGCCTTGAGCGATTCGTCCTCGCCCGGCTGCGGGTCGACGGCGTCGATCTCGGCCAGGGCAGCCTCCAAGGATTCGGCCTCGCGGAGGCGTTCCCGGGCGGCGCTGCGGAGCTCATCGAGTTCGGCCTGGCTGGACTTCCAGTGGGCGTGGAGCTCCTGGTAGGTCCCGAGCGTCCCGGCGAGGCCCTCCCCCGCAAACTTGTCGAGGGCGCCGCGCTGCGCGACCGGGCTCTTGAGCCGGATCTGTTCGGACTGGCCGTGCACCACCACGAGGGTCTCGCCGATCTCGCCGAGCACACCCACG
>NZ_AUPJ01000462.1 GCF_000427315.1 Arthrobacter sp. TB 26 | reverse complement strand
TTCCATAGTTGCCCAAGCTAGCCACGCCAGCTATACAAAAGCTTTGAATCAGCTGTCACCGCCCCCAAGCAAGGCTAGGTCTCGTCGTCCCACATGCCGGCGTCGGCGGCGTCCTCCGGCTTGTCCTCCGCCTCGGGGTCGCCGGAACCGACATAGGCGGCGGGCACCGTCCCGGCGGCCTGGGTCAGTTGTTCCTCGCGGATGTTGCCGGCCCGGCCGGGTTCCGCGTGCGGCTGGCGGGNGCAGGGCGGCCGGATCGGTGCCGGGTCGGTTCGGATCAGTCATGACACTGCCTTTCATCCGGGGATCGAATGCTTCCCAGACTAACGTGGGCCCTAACCGTGAACGCCAGCATCAAACACGAGGACCAGCCTCATGCACCTTGACCAGTTCAACGCGGCCAGCCGCACGGAGGCGGCCGATGCCCTGCGGCCCTGCCTGGACATCCAGCGCTGGATCGACGGGCTCGCCGACGCGCGGCCCTATGCGGATCTCGCAGCACTCCTGGCGGCGGGNCGGGCCGCGCCGCAGCCGACCCGTTCACCCGGGCGGAAATCGAAGCAGCACTCGCCCACCACCCGCGGATCGGCGAGCGGGCCCGGGGAGACAGCAGGGAGGCCAGGCTTTCCCAGTCGGAGCAGGCCGGTCTTGGCGCGGCTGACGCGGCCGTCGCGGAGGCCCTGGCGGACGGCAACCGGGCCTACGAGGAGAAGTTCGGGCAGGTGTTCCTGATCCGTGCGGCCGGCCGCAGCCGCGAGGAGATCCTGGCCGCGCTGACCGGCCGGCTCGCCCACACGCCCGAAGAAGAACAAACCATTATTGGCCAGCAGCTGCGGGAAATCGCAGTGCTCCGACTCGAAGGACTGATGGGCAGATGAGCGTTTCCCACATCACTACCCACGTGCTCGACACCGGCACCGGCAAGCCCGCGGCCGGCGTCCCGGTCTCCCTCCAGGTGCTCGACGGCGGGCGCTGGGTCCAGATCGCCGAGGGCGCCACGGACGCGGACGGACGCATCCAACAGCTGGGGCCGGACCGGTTGCCCCCGGGGACCTACAGTCTGGCTTTCGATACGGGAAAGTACTTCGCCGCCAGCGGCACCGCAACGTTCTTCCCGGAAGTGGCTATCACGTTCGGCGTGGTCGAGTCGGAGGCCCACTACCATGTGCCGCTCCTGCTGAGCCCGTTCGCCTACTCCACCTACCGGGGCAGCTGAGCCCGCCGGTGAGCGACAGCGGAGCGCCACGTACGACGGCGGTGCTGCTTGCCGCCGGCGCCGGGACACGACTGGGGCGCGGCCCCAAAGCGCTGCTCCCGTTCCACGGCCGCACGCTCGTTGAAGTGCTCGCCGCCGTCCTGCTCGCGGGCGGCTGCCGGGAAGTGGTGACGGTGCTCGGCGCGGACGCGGCAACGGTCCGTGCCGGCACCGACCTCAGCCGGCACCGTGTCATCGATAACCCGGACTGGGCCACCGGAATGGGCAGCTCCTTCCGGCTGGGAGTTGCCGCGGCAGCCCCGGAGGACCACGTGCTGATGGCCCTGGTGGATCAGCCCGGACTGACCCAGGAGACCGTCGCCCGGTTGCTGGCGTCCCACCGGCCGGGCCGGGTGACGGCGGCGGCCTACCGGGGACCCGACGGCACACTGCGGCGCGGGCATCCGCTGCTGCTGGATGCCACCCTGCGTGCTGAGGCCGCGGACTCGGCTACCGGCGACGCCGGGGCACGCATCTTCCTGCAGGCCCACCCGGACCTCATCGACCTTGTGGACTGCAGCGACCTCTCCGGCGGCGAGGACCTCGACACGCCGGACCAGCTGCACCTGCTCGACTAGGGTCAAGCGCAGCCGGGCCGCAGACCGAACACTGCCACTAACCCCAACGCGGGGTCAGATACCGCCCATTAAGGCCCCTCCAATGGGCCGTATCTGACCCCGCGTTGCTTTGGGAGGGGGCTACCAGCGGGGGTGGATCGATGCGCGGAAGTAGCGGTCATAGATTTCGTGGACGCCGACGTCGAACGTTGCGTCAATGCCGGTGACCGACGCTGCTTCGGCGTTCGCGCGGGCCTGGTCCACGTTCCGCGCACCGGGGATCACGGTGCTGACGCCGTCCTGTGCCGCGATCCAGGCGATGGCCGCCTGGGCGGTGCTGACGCCGTCGGGTACCAGTTCCTCGAACTCGGCCACGGCTTGGAGGCCCTGCCCGAAGTCCACGCCGGAGAAGGTCTCCCCGACGTCGAACGCCGAACCGGTGCGGTTGTAGTTCCGGTGGTCGTCCGCCGCGAAGGACGTGTCCGCGGTGTACTTGCCGGAGAGCAGACCCGAGGCGAGCGGCACGCGGGCGATGATGCCGACGCCGGCGGCCTCCGCCGCGGGCAGCACCTCGTCCAGCGGCTTGAGCCGGAAGGCGTTGAGGATGATCTGCACGGTGGCCGTGCCTGCGTGGCGCATGGCTTCGAGGGCTTCGTCGGTCCGCTCCACGCTGACGCCGTAGTTCCGGATGGCACCTTCGGCCACGAGGGTGTCCAGCGCGTCGTAGACTTCGGCGTTGCTGTACACGGCGGTGGGCGGGCAGTGCAGCTGGACCAGGTCCAGCTGCTCGACGCCCAGGTTGCGCCGGGACCGGTCCGTCCAGTCGCGGAAGTTGGCGAGGTTGTAGTGCTCCGGCCGCTGCTCCACCCGGCGGCCCATCTTGGTGGCCACCGTGATGTCCAGGCCGGGGTTGTCGGCCAGGAAGGCGCCGATGGCCTGCTCGCTGCGGCCGTCGCCATAGACGTCCGCGGTGTCGAAGAATGTGACACCGGCTTCCACAGAGGCGGCCAGGATGGCCTGCGCCTGCGCGGGGTCCACGTTGCCCCAGTCCGCGCCCAGCTGCCAGGTCCCCAGTCCAACGATGGAGACGTTCCGTCCGGTCTTGCCCAAGATTCGCTGTTCCATCATCCGACTATAGGCCGTTGGCGCCCGCTGCCCACCACAACGCGGGGTCAGATACGGCCCGTAAAACCCCACAACATGGGCCGTATCTGACCCCGCGTTGGTGTTAGAGGGTGGAGGCCAGGCCTGCTTCCTTGAGGCCGAGGTAGATCTTGTCCCGGGCGATGGGCAGCTCCGCGAACCGGAGTCCCGTGGCGTCCCGGATGGCGTTGGCCAGCGCCGGCGCCACCGGATTGAACGGGCTCTCGCTCATGGACTTCGCACCCAGCGGGCCCAGCTTGTCGGACGTGTCGGCGAAGTACACCTCGCTGCGCGGCACGTCCGCGAAGGTCGGGATGTGGTACTGCCGGAGGATGTCCGTGGTGACCCGTCCGGCGTCGTCCACCCTGACCTCCTCATACAACGCAGCGCCCAGCGCCTGCGCGATGCCGCCCTCGATCTGCCCGCGACACTGCCTCGGATTGACCACCACACCGGCGTCGGCGGCCTGGACGCTTTGCAGGATCCGCAACTCCCCCGTCCCGGTGTTCACCGCCACCCGGAAACCATGGACATTGAACGCCACCGACCGCGGGGTCCCGCCCCAATGCCCCTCCCCGGAAAGGTCGACGCCGGCCGCCGCGGCGGCGTCGTGCAGTTCCGCCAGCGGCACCCGGGTTCCCTCGCAGACCACCGCGTCAGCCTCCAGCACGCAGCCCGCGGCACGGACCTGGCGGATTCCGGCGGCGAAGGCGCGGATCCGGACCGCCAGTTCCTCGGCCGCGGCGAGAGTGGCTTTGCCGGCCACCACTGTCCCGGCCGAGCCGAAGGCACCGGAATCGTGATCCACAAGGTCCGTGTCCGACTGCCGGACCGTGATCCGGTCCGCGGTGGTGGACAGGGCGGTGGCCGCGAGCTGGGCGTGCACGGTGGTGGTGCCGTTGCCGAACTCCGCGGTTCCCACGTCCACCTGGTAGCAACCGTCCGGCAGGACCCGGATTTTGGAATGCGCGAAGTGGCCCCGCGGCGGGACGGTGTCGATCATGGACAACGCCGCCCCCTCCCCCGTGACCCAGTCCGGGCCGGGGTCCCCGAGCCCGGCGGCCGCGTCGCGTTCCCGGCCCCGCGCCAGGGCGTCCTGCACCAGCCGGGTGCACTGGTCCAGCCCGTAGCTGCCGTAATGCACGTCCTCCTGCGGGTCGGGGCGGGTGGAGAGCATGTCGTCGCCCTCGCGGACCATGTTGCGGCGGCGGAACTCCATCGGGTCCATGCCGATTCCGGTGGCGAGCTCGTCGATGGCGGACTCGATCGCGAAGATCATCTGGCTCAGCCCGTAGCCGCGGAAGGCGCCGGAGGGCACAGTATTGGTGTAGACGGCGTGCGCGTCCACTTTCTTGTTGGCGCAGTTGTACACGCCCAGGGATTCGCCGCAGCCGTGGAACATCACGCCCACGGAATGGTTGCCGTAGGCGCCGGCGTTGGTCAGGACCTCCAGCTGCAGGGCCGTCAGCTTTCCGTCGTTGCTGGCGCCGGCCTTGAGGTGGATGGTGAACGGATGCCGCGTGGTGGCCGCCGTGAACTGCTCGGTGCGGGTGAACTCGAGCTGCACCGGCCGCCGGAGCTTCAGCGCCGCGAGGGCCACGATGTCCTCGGTGAGGACTTCCTGCTTGCCGCCGAAGCCGCCGCCCACGCGTCCCGCGACCACCCGGATCCGGTCCTCCGGCAGGCCGAAGAGCCGGCCCAGGGTGCGCCGGACCAGGAACGGGACCTGGCTGGAGGTGCGGACCTGCAGCCGGCCGTCGGCGTCGACCGAGGCGATGGCGGCGTGGGTCTCCAGCGCGGTGTGCGCCACCCGCTGCGTCCGGTAGGTCTGCTCGTGGATGAAGTCCGCGGTGGCGAAGGCAGCCGCGACGTCGCCCAGTTCGGAGTGCAGCTCGGCCACGACGTTCTGTTCCGGCCGGCAGATGCGGGCCGTGTGGGCGTCCTTGTCGCCGTGGACCAGCGGCGCCCCGGGGCGCATCGCCTCCTGCGGGGTGAACACGGCATCCAGCACCTGGTACTGAACTTGCAGCGCCCGGACGCCGGCTTCCGCCGCGGCGACGGTCTCCGCGACGAACCGGACGACGTCGTCCAGCACCCGGGTGTCGTCCGGATCGTCGGTGTAGAGCTCATGCTGCGCCGTGGAGAAGAGCTGCGCGGGTGCGTCCTCGTGGGTGAAGACCGCCTCCACACCGGGGATCCGCAGGGCCTCGGTGGCATCGATGGACAGCACGCGGGCGTGGGCATGCGGCGAGCGCAGGAGCTTCACGTGCAGGAGCCCGGGGAGCTCCGCCGCGGGCACGTCGAGCGTGAAGCGCGCCGTGCCGGTGACAATCGCCTGGCTGGCCGGCGCCGGGACGTCGTCGCCGAGCTGGCCGGGACGCGGATCGGGCTGGCCCGCACCGGCGG
>NZ_AUPJ01000461.1 GCF_000427315.1 Arthrobacter sp. TB 26 | reverse complement strand
GGCCAGGGCGCGTGCGCCCAGGAGAACGCCGGCGCCGACGAGCGCCAGAATCAGCAGGGGGATGAGCAGGGATTCCATGAAACTACAGCCGATCTACATAATTCTTGGCGGTCAAAAGATCTGAATGGGTTGCCTGGCGCAGCAGCTTGATGGCCTGGAGCTTCTTGCCGTTCCGGGCCAGCGACTGCAGCTGCAGGGCAAACTGGGGGTTCAGTTGGCCGCCGGGCAGGACGGCCCCCTGGTAGCCGGGCTGCCCGACGGCCGGGGCGGCGCCAGTCTGGGCGCGCAACGCTGTGCGGGCGTGATCTGCCTGCTGTGACTGCTGCTGTTCGTTCTGGCTGGGACGGGTGACGGCGTCTACCCGGGCACGGGCGGCGGTGGCGGCCTGAACCTGGGCCGCATAGTGGGCCTGCGAACGGATCGCCAGATCATGCTGGTAGCGCTCCGCGTCGGACATGCCGAAGTCGCGTGGCCTAAGCGCCGTGGCAAACGCCCATAGGACTGCTGCCAGGATGAGGGCAGGCAGTATGACTAGCAGTACATCGCCCATGTAATGAGCTTATGCCAGATCGCAGTTATCCACAGCACATTCGGGAATTGGCATACGCTGCGTCGCCGGAGGCGGCAATCCCGGGGTTTTCCGTGAGGACCATCACTAAATGTGCATATTTCCGTCGGTGTGTGGCCTCATATGCCAGCCGCTATCCCCAGCCGCGGTCCGCGTTCTGTGGATGAACTTCCGCCGAAATTCTTTTGTGTCCACAAGGTGAACCCGGTGTTTCCGCAGGTCAGCCGCTGATTACAGTCACAACAAATATTCTATCCACAGCTGTTCCCACAGGCTGTGCACAAGCAGGAGGCAGTAGTGCACAGCTTATCCACAGGGGTGGATGACCGCCGGGTTGGTGCCTGCCCGGACGGGGGATAACGTTGCTGGATATCGAGCCTTGGATACCGAAATCCGATGCTGCCTTCCTTTCGATCTCCGGCGCCGCGGTGCCGGGCCCGGGCTGTGGAAAACCGGCGGCGCCGGGAGGTGGCCAAAGTGTCGGAGCCGGCTGATAGGACTTAACCCGTCGCGCATACGCCGGGGTCGGCGCCACCGAGCACCGAGGACCAATGGCATACGCGTCGCCGGCGGACGGACATCCGCCGCGGCACACAATGGAGGACGGCAGTTTTGTCAGTTACGCATCTGGACTCAGTCGAGGGGACCCGGGGAGCCGAAGGCAGCCGCAAGCCGCCGCAGGACATTCCCGCCGAGCAATCAGTGTTGGGTGGCATGATGCTGTCCAAGGACGCCATTGCCGACGTCGTCGAAATCCTCCGGGGCGTGGACTTCTACCGCCCTGCGCACGAGACGATCTACGAAGCCATCATCGATCTTTACGGCCGCGGTGAGCCTGCCGATGCCGTCACGGTTTCGGATGAACTGACAAAGCGGGGTGAGATCAACCGGATCGGCGGCCCTGCCTACCTCCACGAACTCATCCAGACGGTTCCCACCGCTGCCAACGCCGGCTACTACGCCGAGATCGTGGGTGAGCGCGCGGTCTTGCGACGCCTGGTCAATGCCGGAACGAAGATTGTCCAGCTCGGCTATGGCCAGGATGGTGAGGTCGAGGACCTGGTGAACCAGGCCCAGGCCGAGATCTACGCCGTGGCGGAGCGCCGCACGGCAGAGGACTATGTGGTCCTCAAGGACGTGATGGAGTCCACTGTGGACGAGATCGAAGCGTCCGGCCACCGCGAGGAGGGAATGACCGGCGTTCCCACCGGCTTCTACGAGCTTGATGAGCTGACCCATGGACTGCACCCCGGCCAGATGATCGTCATCGCGGCCCGCCCCGCCGTCGGTAAGTCCACCTTCGCGCTGGACTTCGCCCGCTCCGCGGCCATCAAGAACAACCTCGCCACCGTCATGTTTTCCCTGGAAATGGGCCGGAACGAGATCGCCATGCGTTTGCTGTCCGCGGAGGCCACGATCGGCCTTCAGGACCTGCGCAAGGGCACGATCAAGGACGAGCAGTGGTCCAAGATCGCCACCACGATGGGCCGGATGAATGACGCCCCGCTCTTCATTGACGACAGCCCCAACATGTCGCTGATGGAAATCCGGGCCAAGTGCCGCCGCCTGAAGCAGCAGCACGATCTCAAGTTAGTTATCCTCGACTACCTCCAGCTGATGAGCTCGGGCAAGAAAGTGGAGTCCCGCCAGCAAGAAGTCTCCGAGTTCTCCCGTGCGCTGAAGCTGCTGGCCAAGGAACTGCAGGTTCCGGTCATTGCCCTCTCGCAGCTGAACCGTGGCTCCGAGCAGCGCCAGGACAAGCGGCCGATGGTCTCGGACCTGCGTGAATCCGGTTCCATTGAGCAGGATGCTGACATGGTCATCCTGCTGCACCGCGAAGACGTCTACGACAAGGAATCGCCCCGTGCCGGCGAGGCGGACATTCTCATCGCCAAGCACCGTAACGGCCCGACCAAAGACATCGTGGTCGCCTTCCAAGGCCACTACTCCCGGTTCGCCAACATGGCGGCCGACGCCGGGGGCGGCGGCTTCTAGCGGCTACCGGCTGCCGGGACCAAGCAGGTGGTTGGGCAGCCGGTTCCCGGGTGCCCGGCCACGGATCTCCAGCAGTTCGCGGGCATGGGCGTGCAGCCGCCTGTCCTCGTCGGACACCGGCACCCACTGCGGGACCGGGACGGACGTGCCGTGCTCGTCGCGCGCCACCATCACGGTCAGGCAGTACGTCGTCAGCTCCAGCTCGCGTCCCTTGGGATCTCCCGACCGGACATGGACCGCAATGTGCATGCCCTTGGTTCCGGTGTAAACCAGCCGGGCTTCCACCTCCACTACATGGCCAATCATCAGCGGACGGTAAAACCGCACTCCGCCGGAGAAAACGGCCACCGTGTCCATCCCGCAGTAGCGCGAGGCGCAGACGTAGGCCGCCTCGTCGATCCACTTCATGACAATGCCGCCGTGCACTTTGCCGCCCCAGTTCACGTCCGTGGGGGCGGCCATAAAGCGGAGGACGACCTTCTCTGCGGTTCCGGCGTCGGTATATTCCTGTGCGCTCATAGCCTGGACAATGTCCTCGCGGACCTTGATCCTCGCCAGCGCATGGTCGCGTTGTTTGATTTCTTCCGGTGTCGTCGGCTCAAACTGCGGCACGGGGATGGGCTTGCCGTTGTCGCCCACTGCTACGAAAATCACCATGCACTGGCTGCGCATCGTGGCCGGGCCGCCCTTCGGATCGCCCGAGGACACGACCGTGCGGATGTGCATGGAGGACCGGCCTGTGTAGACAATCGTGGCCGTGACCTCGACCATGTCGCCGCTGTTGACCGGGTCCGCGAAGTGGATGTTGCCCACGTACGCTGTCACACAATAGGACTTGGCCCAGCCGACTGCGGCGGCGTACGCCGCCTTGTCCACCCACTCGAGCACGGTGCCGGCGTCAACCGATCCGCTGTGGCCAACGTCGGTGGGCGCCGCTAGGAAGCGCAGGGTCACGGCATTGGCGGCAGTCTCACTCATGAAGAGAGTTTACTAACGGGCCGCGGAAGCGCCGAGGGCCCCCGACACAAACACCGCCCCGGACGCCACACGGCACGCTTATTGGAGAACCCGCCCCGCCGGAGGCTCAGGCGTGGGGAAGATATCCTCCATTATTCCGAGGACCGCCCCGGCCGCCCGGCTCAGATTGTGCCTGGCTGACACGATGACCGTCGCCAGGTACGTGGGGGTGCCGGACAGTTCGCGATATACAAGCCCCGGCCGATCGATGTGGCTTACTGATGACAACGTCAGGGTCACCCCTGCCCCTGCGGCGACCATGCTGAGGATGGCATACGAATCGGGGGCTTCCTGCACCACTTGCGGGACAAAGCCCGACTCCAACGCGAGCCGGAACGAGGCGTCCCGCACTGTAGATCCCTGGGTGGCGGGAAAGGTGACGAACGGTTCGTTGGCGAGGTCGCGGACGTCCAGTTCCCCTTGCAAGGCCAACGGATGATCCGACGGCAGGGCCGCGAGCAAACGCTCGTAGGAGAATACGCGGGTGTTCACGTGATCATTGCGGACCGGCAGCCTTGAAAAGGCAATATCCAGGACTCCTGCGGCGACTTGGGTCGGAGCTGATCCTCCGTATACCAGTGACTGCAGCTTCAGTTCGATACCGGGCTCCGCCAAGCGGATGGCCCGGGCCAGTGGCGGAAGAACTTCCCTGCTGCTGGCGCCGGCGTATCCGATGTTCACCTGACCGACGATGCGTGAACCTCCAAGAACCGCGGCGCGCCTGATGAGGCGTGCACTGGCCAGAGTCTGCAGGATCGGTTCACGAACCGCGTACCCGGACTCGGTCAGCCGCACGGACCGGGAGCTCCGATCAAACAGGGTGACGCCCAAATCCTCTTCCAGTCGCCGGATCCACACCGACAGTTGCGGCTGGGCGACCCGCAGACGCTCTGAGGCACGACCAAAATGGAGTTCCTCTGCGAGGACCGCGAAAGCTTGCAGGTACTTCAGATGCATGTCCCCACCTATAACGGTTTCGTAATTGAAACTCTATGGATTCTTTATTGGACTCCAATCGCGGGTCCCTGTCATCTTTGGGGGTGGCGAGCCGCTCGGCCGCACCGTTTTGCTCGGCCGGCGCCTGACCGGCCCCGTAGTGGACTACCGCTGATATGCGAGCGTCCCAAGGTGCCGACGGCCGCCTCCCTCCATCCGGAACGGGCACTTCAATGAGGAAGAAAACTATGAATAATGCAGTCACCGAGGCCAAACGTACGGCGGTCAAACGCAAAAGCGGTATGCAGAAAGTAGCCGGGTTCTTTACCGAGCTCATGCGCCGTTACCTGCCGGACCCCTTCGTTTTTGCGATTGTCCTGACGTTCCTCACCGTGATTCTGGCAATGGTGGTTGAGCAGCAGAGCTTCACGGATGTGACCGCTGCCTGGGGCAAGGGCTTCTGGTCGCTGCTCGCGTTCACGACGCAGATGGCAGTCATCCTGGCGATGGGCTACGTGCTGGCCAACGCTCCTGTGGTGGACCGGCTCATGGACGCGATCGTCAGTCGGGTCGAGACCCCGCGGACCGCCGTCATCGTGGCGACCTTGGTCGGAGCGGTTGGATCATATCTGAACTGGGGATTCGGCCTGGTGATCGGCGGGATCATCGCTAAGAAGCTGGCGCTGCACGTCAAGAATGTGCACTATCCACTGATCATTGCCGCAGCCTACAGCGGATTCACTATGTATGGGCTGGGATTGTCGGCGACCATTCCGATGGTCATCTCCACGCCCGGTCATCCCATGGAGAAGCAGATGGGCCTCATTACTCTCGCCGAGACCATCTTTGCCGCACCGATGTTGATCACGGCCGCCGTTGTTCTGGTGACCCTGCCGCTTCTCAATGGCATGTTGCACCCCAAACCGGGGCAGCCGGTTACCGAAATAGATCGCTCCGTTCACGCGGTCGCGCCCGTCAGGAACGAAACAATCGATGCCGATGCCAACACATTCGCGGCCAAGTTGAACAACAGCCGGGTTCTCGCCGTGGCAATCGGCGCGCTGGGTATGGCTTACGTCGTCGTTCATTTCATTCGCGGCGGCGGAGTGGACCTTAACTTGATCAACTTCTTCATCCTCTTCTTGGGCATCCTGCTCCTGGGCACCCCAAATGCCTACTTGCGCCAGCTGAACGAGGGCGTCAAGACCATCTCCGGCATCATCCTCCAGTTCCCCTTCTACGCGGGCATCATGGCGATCATGGGCGCATCCGGACTCGTTGTCACGATCTCGGGAATCTTCACCAACATTTCGACGCCGGAGACGCTGCCCTTCTGGGGCCTGATCAGCTCATTCCTGATCAACTTCTTTGCACCCTCCGGCGGCGGGCACTGGGTGATCCAAGGCCCCTTCATGATCGATGCAGCCAACGCAATCGGGGCCTCGACAGCTCAGACTTCCATGTCAGTGATGCTCGGCAATGCCTGGAATGACCTGGTCCAGCCGTTCTGGATCCTGCCGGCCCTGGCACTTTCAAAACTCAAGCTCAAAGACATCATGGGTTACACCGTGATCATGATGTTCTGGGTTGGCATCATCTACATTTCCGCCATCCTGCTCTGGGGCTTCCTGGGTTAGTTCCAACGCTTCAATACAAGACAAATACAACACAAGAATGAAAAGAGTGAATCCGATGCTGTTCCTGGTCCGCATGGACGTCAACCTCCCCGTGGATATGCCGCAAGAACAGGCCGCCCAGATCAAAGCCGTGGAGAAGGCGTACTCCCAAGATCTTCAGCGGCAAGGAAAGTGGCGCCACATTTGGAGAGTCGCAGGGGAGTACTCCAACTATTCAGTCTTTGACGCGGAAAGCAATGACGAGCTCCACGAAATGGTCTCCGGGCTGCCGCTATTCCCCTACATGGATGTCCAGGTGACGCCCCTGGCCAAGCACCCCTCGGATATCCACTGATAGGCACTCAGCTAAATCAGAGAGGGCGGGAGTTCACCTGATGTGTGACCTCCCGCCCTCTCTCGCTGTCCCGTTAAGCCTGGCGCTTAGGCCAGGACGCTGAGCTTGGAGCCGGAGCGGCCGAAGAGGGCCTTGTCCACGGACACCTTGCCGGCGCCGACCAGGGCAACGGCCAGCGCAGCGGCGGCCAAGATCAGCACCAGTTCGTAGCCGCCCGTTGCTGCAAATATTCCCGCCGGGGCATGGACCAGGAACAGGGCGCCCAGCATGTCCACCGCGAGCAGGGCTGCGAACACGCGGGTGAGTACGCCCAGGATCAGTGCGACGCCGCCGACAAGTTCCAGTGTGGCGACGACCGGGGCAACGAGGTTGGCGGCCGGAACGCCCATCTGCGTAAAGGCGGCCTGGGTGCCTGCAATCGTGAATTCGTTGAATTTCTGCCAGCCGTGGGCGGCGAAGAGGAAGCCGGTGACGATGCGCAGGATCGTCCGTGCCGAAGTGGTGAGTGTGGGCTGGTTCATGGGGATGCCGTTCTGACGTAGGGGCCGCGGCGGATGCAGACCGCCCGGAGTATGGTTGAAGATTCAACTTATACCCTTCCGGCATTTAGTTGAAAAGTCAAGTAAGGCGGCCGCGCGGCGCAGCAGGGCCGTTAGGGTGGTTCCGTGCCAGCTTCCGCCCCGACTCCCGCTAAAAGTCCGTCCCCGGCGGGGCGCCGGCGGGAGATCCTGCGCCTCGCAGTCCCAGCCTTTGGTGCGCTGATCGCCGAACCGTTGTTCCTCCTCGCGGACGCGGCAATCGTCGGCCACCTCGGAGTAGCCCAGCTCGCCGGGGTTGGACTCGCGTCCGCGGTGCTGCACACAGTGGTGGGCCTCATGGTGTTCCTTGCCTACTCCACCACTCCGGCAGTGGCGCGGGCGATCGGCAACGGGCAGCTGCCCAGGGCCCTCGCCGCCGGCCGGGATGGCGTCTGGCTGGCGCTACTGCTTGGCGCCGCCCTGGCCGTCGCCGGCCTTCTGGCCGCCGAACCGCTCCTGGACCTGATGGGCGCCCGCGGCGAGGTGCGGATGTTTGCCGTGGACTACCTGCGCTGGTCGATGCCCGGACTCGTCGCGATGCTGCTCATCTTCGCCGGCACCGGCGTGCTGCGGGGCTTGCAGGACACGCGCACCCCGCTGTTTGTCGCGGCCGCCGGCTTCACGTTGAACATCGCGCTCAACCTCTTCCTGGTGTATGGGCTGCAGCTTTCCGTCACCGGCTCGGCCATCGGCACCAGTATTGCCCAATGGGCCATGGCGCTGGTCTACGTGGTGATGGTCCAGCGGAACGCCCGCAACCACGGCGTGTCCCTGCTCCCCGATTGGCATGGCATCCGGGCCCTGACCAGGGTGGGCTCGTGGCTGATGCTGCGGACGCTCAGCCTGCGCATCGCGATCCTTGCCACGGTTGTGGTGGCCACGGCGCAGGGGCCGGTCAACCTGGCGGCCCACCAGCTGGCGATGACGGTCTTCACGCTCCTCGCGTTCGCCCTGGACGCCCTGGCCATTGCCGCGCAGGCGCTGATCGGCAAGGAGCTCGGTGCCTCCCGCCCGGCGGCGGCGCGGGAGCTCACCGGAACCATGGTCCGCTGGGGTCTCGGCGTCGGCGTGCTGGCCGGGCTCCTGCTGGCCGTCGCGGCACCATGGGCGGGACTGCTCTTCACGCCCGACGCCGACGTGCAGGCAGCGCTCACGCTGGCGCTGTGGGTGCTCGCTGCCGGGCAGCCGATCGCCGGCTTTGTTTTTGTCCTCGACGGCGTGCTGATCGGTGCGGGGGATGCGAAGTACCTGGCGATTGCCGGCGTCGTGAATCTCGCCGCGTATCTCCCGCTGCTCCTGGCGGTCCGGCAGTCCGGGGCCGATGGCGGCGGGGGGCTGCTCTGGCTGTGGGCCGCGTTCTCGCTGGGCTATATGGCGGCCCGGGCCGTGACCCTTGGCCTGCGCGCGCGGACGGACCGGTGGATGGTGCTCGGTTCGCACTGAGTCGGAACACTGCCCGGGGACGCCCTGCCGGCGTCGCCGGTTCCGCAGGCGTCCTGGCATACACGGCCGCGGCTTCGCACTAAACTAATCTGGTGACTCTCCCCGCAGCCCCAGACGCCTCCACCGCCCTGCCCGCTGCGGCGGACCTCTGGAAGCCCGTGCTGGTCCGGGCGGCCGTCGCGCTGGGATTTGGTGCCGTGACGGTATTCTGGGCTTCGCCGTCCCCGTCGGGCATGGGCTGGGCCGGCGGCCTGTACCTGCTGGCCACGGGTGTGGTGCTGCTCTGGAGCGTGAATAGGACCGGGCTCCGGCCGGGGTCCGCGTCCAGCAAGATCCTTTCGGCTGCCGGCGCCGTGCTGACCGGAACCGGCGCCGCCGTCGGGCTCATCCCCGGCAATCTGGTCTTCGGTGTACTGGCAGCGGTGGGCCTTGGCCTCGCCGGTGCCGCAGAACTCCACCTCGGCATCACCAACCGTCGACGGTCGCTTCTTGCCCGCGACTGGACCGCCTCCGGAGTTGTCGGACTGGGCACGGCCGCTTTGCTGCCGTTCTTTATTGACCTCGGTCCGCATGCGCTGCTCGGCGTCGCGGGCGGTGGTGCCATCATCAGCGGAGTGCTGTGGATACTCGCCGGACTGACCCTGCGGCACGATGCACGGGCCGATTCCGCGAAGGCCGTAAACTAGTAGGGACAGGTTCTACCTTGCGTAGAACGATTGCGGCACCACAACTGCCACGCCTGGCGGCGTTGGCTGCAGGAGGAAACACCTTGGCACAGCAGAAATCTGGAGAACCGCGCACGCTGCGCACCTCGGTCAAGGGGCCGCTCATGTTCTCCGCGTTCTGGGCTGTGCTGGCCTTCGTTGCCACCCTCATTTTTGCCTCCGGAGGCAGCGCGAAGACACCCCGCTTTGACCTGGCCTTCACGGCCGCCGGCATCGCCTTCATTGTGATTCTGGTGGTGCTCGCCATGCTTTCCATGGGCCACAAGCCCAATGCCGAGTACCTTGGCAAGGGATCCGGTGT
Source organism: Arthrobacter sp. TB 26 (assembly GCF_000427315.1). Lineage (GTDB taxonomy): Bacteria > Actinomycetota > Actinomycetes > Actinomycetales > Micrococcaceae > Arthrobacter. The sequence continues at coordinate 95 of NZ_AUPJ01000461.1, read as the reverse complement.
GAACCTGAGCTCCAGGAAATCCGGCCACGGCGGTCAGCCGGAGCAGCCCCGGCCGGACGCCGGCTCCCCGGACATCAGCGACGGCGGCGACCGCC
>NZ_AUPJ01000460.1 GCF_000427315.1 Arthrobacter sp. TB 26 | reverse complement strand
GGCGGGCCGCGGGAGCATCCCTGAAGGACGCTGACCCTGGGCCGCGGCTCAGGACGCCGCTTTTCGTGCGCGGTATGCCGCCACGTGCGCCCGGTTCGCGCAGTTGCCTGTGTCGCAGTAGCGCTTGGAGCGGTTCCGGCTGAGGTCCAGCACCACGGCGTCGCAGTCCTCGGCGGCGCACACCAGCATCCGGTCCATTTCCTTGCTGCGGATGACATCGACCAAAGCCATTGCGGCCTCCGTGCTCATCCGGTCCGCCAGGGGCGCTTCCGGGGTGGTGGCGTGCAGATGCCAGTCCCATTGGTCGTGCTTGACGAGCTGGGGGAGTGCCCGTGCCTCCCGCAGCAGCCTGTTCACGGTGTCCACGGCGGCGGATTCGTCAGCGAGCCAGAGGGTGGCGAGTTCGCCGCGGAGGTGGTGCACGCTGGCCAGTTCGGCCGGATCCCTGGTCCGCGAGCCGGTAAACCCCTCCGCCTTAAGGAAGTGATCCAGGGCCTGGGTGGTGGCGAGTTGTTCCGCCCCGTTGGCCGCGGTGTTGATCAGGTTGACCACTGACCGCAGGGCCACTTCTGTGTCAGGGGCAAAAAGCATCTTGACTCCTTACGTGGGCGTGGCGTACTGTCATGAGCATAACCCCACTTTACTCCTGACAGGAGGCAGCCCGTGTCTGCCGCACGCCGCTCGGCCGCCGCACCGGCCAAGAACGATTCCGGAATGCGAGCCCCTGGAAAGGGTGGCGCCGGTGCCCCTGGCACGGCCCCCGGGTTCATAGCCTCGGGCCTGGGGGTTGCGTTGTTTTCCTCGGCCGTGTTCGGACTCTCCGGCTCCTTTGCCAAGGCCCTGTTGGAGACCGGCTGGAGCCCCGGCGCGGCCGTCACCGCACGCCTCACCGGAGCCGCGCTGATCCTGGCGGTATTCGCTGCTCCGGCGCTGCGCGGGCGCTGGCACCAGCTCAAGGACAACTGGCTCACGGTGCTGCTCTTCGGCCTCATCGGCGTCGCCGCCTGCCAACTGTTCTACTTCAACGCGGTGGCACGGCTGTCGGTCGGGGTTGCCCTGCTGCTGGAATACCTGGCGCCCGTAATCATCGTGCTGTGGCTCTGGGCCGCCAGCCGCAAACGCCCGCGCCCGCTGACGATCGCCGGTACGCTGCTGTCCCTGGGCGGCCTGGTCCTGGTCCTGGACCTCACCGGAGCCGTCAGGATCGACGTCATCGGCGTCCTCTGGGGGATCGCGGCAGCCGTCTGCCTCGCAATCTACTTCTTCATCACGGCCAAGGAGAATGACACCCTCCCGCCAATCGTCCTGGCCTCCGGCGGACTCATGGTTGGCGCCGTCACCATGTGGCTTGCCGCGGCCACCGGCCTGCTGCCCATGGCGTTCGGCACGGCCGACACCCGCCTCGGCCCCTGGGTCACCCCCTGGTGGGTGGCCCTGGGCGGGCTCGTCGTGCTGGCCACCGTGCTCGCCTACGTCTCCGGCATTGTGGCGGCGCGGGCACTCGGATCCAAGGTGGCGTCCTTTGTCTCGCTCACGGAAGTGCTGTTCGCCGTCATTTGGGCCTGGCTGTTGCTCGGTGAACTGCCTGGCCCCATCCAGCTCATGGGCGGGCTGCTGATTGTCGGCGGCGTCGTGCTGGTCCGGCTGGACGAGCTCAGGACGCCGTCGGGCGCCGGTGCGGCCGCGCTACGGGCACCGCTCGAGCACGCGAACGACGTCGAACCCGTGCCGTAGGCCATAACAAGGCCGGCCC
>NZ_AUPJ01000459.1:11864-19011 GCF_000427315.1 Arthrobacter sp. TB 26 | reverse complement strand
GGCCTGCTTCCTCAGGGCGTCCGCCTAGCGGGAAGCGCTCTCCTGCTCGGTGGCGTTGCGGCTGGCCTGCTTGCCGGCCTCCTGCAGCGCCTGGGAGACCTTCGCCAGCTGGGCAGCGTGCGTGCCGTTCCATTCGCTGCGGAACTTGTCGGCGTCCGGGCCCTTCCAGTCGGTGCTTTCGAGCGCCTTGGTCAGCGCCGCCTTCTGCTTATCGATCTCCGACGATCCCTGCTGCAGCTTCGTCCCAAGAGTCTTGAGCTGAGCAATGTCTGCACCCCAAATAGCCATTCGAAAATCTCCTCAAGTCATAAAAACGGGTCCGAGCCAGTTCGGCATCCCCCAAGGCCCCCGGCTTTTCCGGAAGATCCAATACCCCCAAACTATCCTGCACGCCGAAAAAGTGTCGATGGGCAGCCCTCCCCATGCCCTCGATCCCGGGCGCAATGGCACCTAGCATGGAGGTATGTGCCGAAACATCCGCACCCTCCACAACTTTGAACCCCACGCCACCACCGCCGAGGTGGAAGCTGCCGCGCTGCAATACGTGCGCAAGATCAGCGGCAGCACCAAGCCCTCGAAGGCCAACGAAGAGGCTTTTAACCGGGCTGTCCAGGAGATCGCCCATGCCACGCAACACCTCCTCAACTCCCTGGTGACCCAATCTCCGGCAAAGGACCGCGGGGAGGAAGCCGCCAAGGCGAAGGCCAGGGCTGCCGTCCGCTTCGGCGCGGCCTGAAAACGCGGCTCCGGCCTGAACGCAGCCGGGCGGCTTATTTCCCGAAGCTGCGCAGCCGCAGCGAATTGGTCACGACCAGTACGGAGCTGGCTGCCATGGCGGCGCCGGCGATCATCGGGTTGAGCAGGCCCAGGGCAGCCACCGGGATCCCGACGGCGTTGTAGAAGAAGGCCCAGAAGAGATTCGTCTTGATGGTCGCCAGGGTCCGGCGGGACAGTTCGATGGCCTGGGCGACCTGCCGCAAGTCATTGCCCATGACCGTCAGGTCGGCGGCCTCGATGGCGACGTCGGTGCCGGACCCCATCGCGATGCCGAGGTCCGCCTGGGCCAGCGCCGCGGCGTCGTTCACGCCGTCGCCGGCCATGGCCACGGTCGCGCCGGCGGCCTGCAGTTTCCGCACGGCCTCGACCTTGCCCTCAGGCAGCACCCCGGCGAAGACGTCCTCGGGAGCGATGCCGACGTCGGCGGCCACCTGCGCGGCGACAGCCGCGTTGTCCCCGGTCAGGAGAATCGGCCGCAGCCCGAGTTCCCGGAGCCGCAGGATCGCGGCTGCGGAGCCCGGCTTGAGCGTGTCCCGAAGGCTGATGATTCCGGCCGGCAGGCCGTCCACGGCGAGCCAGATAGCGGTGGCCCCGGAACCTTCGGCTGTGCTGAAAGCCGCCAACTGTACGTCAGTGGGGGCGATGCCGTTCTCCTGCAGCCAGCCCGTCCTTCCAGCCGTCACGACCCGGCCCTCGACCCTTCCCTGGACGCCGCCGCCCGGTGCGGAACCGAAGCCGGCGACGGCGGGAAGGGCGCCGGCGTCGTTGCTGCGGCGCTCGGCCGAGAGCGCGGCAGCGGCGACCGCGCGGGCGATCGGGTGTTCTGATGCGGCCTCGACTGCCCCGGCCAGGCGCAGGACCTCAGCCGGGCTGAAGGCTCCGAATGCCTCGCTGCCGGCGACGGCGAGGTGTCCGCTGGTCACGGTGCCGGTCTTGTCCAGCAGGATCGTGTCAACGGTCCGGGTGTCCTCGAGGACTTGCGGTCCTTTGATGAGGATACCCAGCTGCGCCCCCCGGCCGGTCCCGGTGAGCAGTCCCACGGGGGTGGCCAGACCCAGGGCGCAGGGGCAGGCGATGACCAGCACCGCGACGGCGGCCGTGAACGCGGCGCGAAGTTCGGCGTCGCTGATGGCCGGGCCGGCCGCGAGCAGCCAGGCGCCAAAGGTCACCGCGGCGATGACCAGGACCACCGGCACGAACACCGCGCTGATCCGGTCGGCAAGGCGCGCGATCGGTGCCTTGCCGGTCTGCGCCTGGGCGACCAGGCGGCCCATCTGCGCCAGCGTTGTTTCGGCTCCGACGCGCGTGGCGCGGACCAGCAGGCGGCCGGAGGTGTTGATGGTGGCGCCCGTGACAGGGGTGTCCGGGCCGACTTCCACCGGCACGGATTCGCCCGTCACCAGCGAAGCGTCCACCGCGGAGGATCCTTCGACGACGATGCCGTCCGTCGCGATTTTCTCGCCGGGGCGGACCACAATAAGGTCACCCACCCCCAGCTGATCAGCCGGGATCTGCAGTTCCTGGCCGTTCCGGAGGACGGTGGCGTCCTTGGCGCCCAGGTTCAGCAGGGCCTTGAGGGCATCTCCGGCCTTTTGTTTGGCATTGGCCTCCAGGTACCGGCCCAGCAGCAGGAAAGTGGTGACCACGGCGGCAACCTCGAAATAGAGTCCGCCGGAGTCCATGCCCTCCATACCCGGGTGTTCCGTCATCCGCGGGTCCACAAAAAGCTGCCACGCCGAGAAGACGTAGGCCGCGGTCACGCCGATGGAGACGAGCGTGTCCATCGTGGAGGCGAAGTGCCGTGCGTTGATGGCGGCGGCCCGGTGGAACGGCCAAGCGGCCCAGGTAACCACTGGCAGCGCCAGGGCTCCTGCTGTCCAGCCCCAGTTGGCGAACTGGAAGGCGGGGAACATTGAAATCAGGAACACCGGGATGGTGAGGATGGCCGCGACGGCCAGGCGCGGGCGGAGCTTGGCTGCTACGGCCGACGCCGGATGGTCACCAACCGCGACTCCACCGGCCACATGCTCCGCGTGCTCGCTCGTGCCTCGCTTAGACGCACGCTTCCGCATGCCCCCGGCGGCGCCGCTGTGGTCGTCCACATCGACCGTTCCACCTGGCGTCCTGACGGCGCCGGGCTCAATCACCGTGGCTGGGTACTTGGGGGCGCGCACTGTTGCTTTGTAGCCTGCGGCCTCCACGGTGGCGGTGATTTGGGCGTCGGTGATGGCTGCGGGGACTGTGACATGGGCCGACTCCAGGGGAAGGTTAACGGTGGCTGTGACGCCGTCGAGCTTTCCGAGTTTGCGTTCGACGCGGCTGACGCAGGAGGCGCAGGTCATGCCCTCGATGTCGAGCTCGATTACCCGGGTTCCGGGTTGGTCCAGCAATTGCTCTCTACTCACGGTATTCCCTGTCTGTCCTGGTGCTGTGCGCTGCGGGGTGTGACGGGCGGGCGGTGCTCAGGTCTCGTTGGATACGACCAGGTAGCCGGCTTCGGCAACAGCCTCGCCGATCTCGGAGGAGGACAGGGCCCCGGTGGAAGTGATGGTGACGGTGGAGATGCCCCCGGAGTTGAGGTCGACGTCGATCTTCTCGACGCCGGCCAGGGACTCGAGCTCTTCGCTGACTGAGGACACGCAGTGGCCGCAGGTCATGCCGGACACGTTGACGGTGGTGGAAACGGTGCTCATGGCTTGCTCCTAGTAGTTGGACCGCTGGTGGTTGATCAGTCCGGTGGTGTGGTGGGTGGTCTTGCCGCTACCGCAGCAGGCGCCCGATGGCATCGGTGGCCTCTTTGACCTTGAAGTCGATGGCTTCAGCCCGAAGCTCCGCGTCCGGTTCGGACGCGGCACCGACAACGCAGTGGCCGATGTGTTCCTCCACCAGCCCGAGGCTGACGGCGTGCAGGGCTTTGGTGACGGCAGCGACCTGGGTGAGGATGTCGATGCAGTACTTGTCCTCCTCGACCATCCGGGCGATGCCGCGCACCTGGCCCTCGATCCGCTTCAGCCGCCGCAGGTAGGCGTCCTTGTTGGGCGAGTAGCCGTGCTGTTGGTGCGGCTCTGCGTCCGCGGGTGCCACAACGGGGACTTCGGGCTGTTTCATGAGCCCAACATATACCCCCTAGGGGTATGGCGCAAGTACCCGGCGGGGGTATCTGCGGGGCGAGCCTGGGGGGAAGGTCCGGACACAAAAGAGCTCCGGAGTGCGTTATTGGGGGATACACACTCCGGAGCAGTCTTTGGGCGGGCCGTGGATCTCTGGCCTACGGATTCAAGCTTACTTGGCGGTAGCCGGAGAAAGCCAGCGCCCCGAATAACTACTTTCACTTTACTTTCGGGGGTTCGGTTGATCGGCCGGGATCCGCCTCCACGGACAGCTGTGCGGCATGGAAATCGAAGTGCGCCACGGGGTAGGCATAGACATCCGCCAGGGTCATGATCTCTGTAAAGAAGGGGTCCCAGCGGGTCGGGAAATACATCCGGCGGGCCAGGCCGGATTCCGTTTCCCGCAGCAGCCGCCGTTCCAGCGCCGATGTCACCCGGCGCAGCGTGCCGGCCATCCGCCGTCTGTTGACGATTCGGGCCCCTCCCCTGGAGCCCCAGTAGTTGACGACGTCGAACGGTCCTGTTCCGGCGTTCAGGAGCCGGGCGAATGCGCGGTTGACGGGTACGGGCAGCCGTCCGAAGGTCCGCACCAGCGGAAGCAGGGCCAGCACCACAACGTAGCCGAACACCATGTGGTAGAGCAGTTCCTCGTTGGTCCAGCGCGTACCGGCGCTGCGGCGGTGCAGCGCTTCGGACGAGATGCCCGCCAAGGTCGATTCCAGCTCGGCGCAGTTGCGCCGGTATTCGGCAACAACGGCCTCGCGGTCAAGCGGGACGGTCATGCCGGCCCACAGCACGGCACTGTGTCAGGAGCCATGTTTCGCCCGGTGGTGGACTGCGGCGCTGACCGGAACAATCAGGATCGGATGGTCCTGGTGATGGCTGAGCCACGCGGCCACCGAACCGTTGAGGGCGGCGGAAATCCGGTGGCCCAGACCGGGTTCCGGTGTGCCCACGATGATCATTGCGGCACCGGTCTCGGCTGCCAGCCTGCCAAGCGCCCTGGCCGGATCCCCCGCCAGCGTCCGCAGGGTCCAGCGGATGCCGAGGGGGTCGCAGGCCGAGCCGATTCTGGTGCGCAGTTCCTGGGTCACCGCCCGGATCTCGGCGTTGTCGGTGTCCGGGTGCAAGGAGAGCCGGTGCGCGGACCGCGCCGGATCCCACTCCACGAGGTAGCTCGCCTCATCCACATAGGCGCAGATCAGCTCGGTGGCGAGTTTGTTGGCCAGCGGGGCGGCCGTCTGCAGCACTTCGGGGCTCTGTCCCGGGAGCACGCCGACCACGAGGGGCGGCGGACCACTCGGGCGTTCGGGGGACATACTCAATTGTGTCCCCCGGCCCGCGGCAGGAACAGGGGCTTACTCCCCGGTCTTGAGCCCAGTCCGGGCGTAAGTCGGTGTGCGGGTTGCCGCCTCTATATCGACGACTGTCAATGTGAGTGCATAATGGATATATGACAGCACTCCAGATTGTTGAGTCTACGGCGGCCGAGGCCTGCTGTACCCCGTCCGGGTTGCCGGTCCTGGGTGCGGCGGAGGCACAGGGCAAGGCCCAGCTCTTCAAGGCCCTCGCCGACCCGAACCGCCTGCGGCTGTTGTCCATCGTCAAGGCGTCCGACGGCGGCGAGGCCTGCGTCTGCGACCTCACCGAGCCGCTGGACCTCGGCCAGCCCACGGTGTCCCATCACCTCAAGATCCTCGTGGACGCCGGCCTGCTGCACCGCGAAAAGCGGGGGACCTGGGCCTACTATTCGCTCGTTCCCGGCGCACTTGAGCGGACCGCGGACGTGCTCTCGGCCCTTTAGCCGCCAGAGCCAGGCGGCCCTTGAACACCTCCTGCACCCGGCCTAACGTTGAGGAACCGAAGAAAGGGTGACCGCCGTGGAAATCTTCATGTGGTGGCTGGATCTGGATCTGGCGAGCAAGGAGTGGCTGCGGGAAAACCTGCGCGCGCCCGAGTTGCCGCTGCCCGTGCTGCAGGGCATCGCCGAGGCCGGCGGCCCCCACCCGGCTGACGTTTCCGGGGTGCTGACCGACGCCGACTGGGATTTCATCGAGACTCAGTCCGAATTCGTGGACTAAAGCCGGACAAAACCAGACGGCGCAAAACCATTGCGGCCATCTATCCGGGGTGGTTGCATGGGGGGCATGGCTACCGCAGAGAGTTATGTCCTGGCGATCGGCACCAAAAAAGGCCTCTGGCTGGCGACGAGCCCGGACCGCAAAGACTGGGCCCTGTCGGGCCCGCATTTCCTGATGAGCGAAGTCCCCAGCATCGGCATCGACACCCGGGACGGCCGGACCCGGATCCTGATTGGTGTCCGCTCCGAGCACTGGGGCCCCACCGTCTTCCACTCTGATGACCTGGGCGAAACGTGGAACGAGCCCGAGCAGGGCGCCATCCGCTTCCCCGAGGGCACGGATGCTGCCCTCGAACGCGTCTGGCAGATCCACCCCGACGCCGAGTCCCGCCCCGGCGTCGTCTGGGCCGGCTGCGAACCGATCTCCGTCTGGAAGTCGACCGACGGCGGCGAACACTTCGAACTCAACCGCGGACTCTGGGACCACCCGCACCGCAGTGAATGGGGGGCCGGCTACGGCGGTGCCGCGGCGCACTCGATTGTCGTCGATCACTCGGGCGAGAAGGTCCACGTCGCGATGAGCACCGGCGGCGTCTACCGCTCGCTCGACGGCGGCAGCTCCTGGGAGCCGCGCAACAAGGGAATCTCGGCCTATTTTATGCCCGACCCGAATCCCGAATTCGGCCAGTGCGTGCACAAGATCGCCGCCGATGCTTCCGTTGACGGCCGCCTCTACGCGCAGAACCATCACGGCGTCTACCGCAGCGACGACGACGCCGAGAGCTGGGAATCGATCGCGGAAGGCCTGCCTGCGGACTTCGGCTTCGTGATGCTCACGCATCCGCGCCGGGCCGGCACCGCCTGGGTCATCCCGCTCAAGGCGGACGGCGAACGGATCCCCCCGGAGGGGAAACTGGCGGTCCACCGCACCGAGGACGCCGGGGCGAGCTGGACGCGCCTGGACGACGGCCTGCCCGGAACGGAGTTCAACGCCGTGCTGCGGGACGCGGCCTGCGTCGACGCGGCGGAACCGGCCGGCGTGTACTTCGGCACACGTGGCGGCAGCGTCTACGCCAGCGCCGACGAGGGTGAGCACTTCGCCGAGGTGGCCTCCCACCTGCCGGACGTGCTGTGCGTGCGCGCCGCGGCGGTGTCGCCGGCCCCCGTGTCCGGTGCCGCG
>NZ_AUPJ01000459.1:8089-11855 GCF_000427315.1 Arthrobacter sp. TB 26 | reverse complement strand
CCCGGCGCTGCCGTGAATGCCTGAGGCGCCGTGGCCGGGATCAGTGTGGTGCTGCCCAGCGTGCTGCAGCCACTTGCCGGCGGGCAGTCCTTCCTTACTGCCCCCGCAGCAACGGCGGTGACGGTGGAGGGGCTGCTGGACCTGGTGGCGGCGGAGTACCCTGCCCTGTCGAGGCGGTTGCGGGATGAGACCGGGGCGGTCCGGCGCTACGTGAATATATACGTCAACGGGAATGAAATCCGCCGCCTGCAGGGTCTGGCCACGGAGGTGTCCCCGGGCGAGGAGGTCTTGATCATCCAGTCCGTGGCCGGCGGCTAGGCTCTGCCGGCCGGCACTCGCGAACGTCCAGCGGGGCTCCCGCCAAATCGTTGACAATTTCGTCGGCGATCCGTACCGTCGGTCTCGGGCGGTCGTGACCGATCGCGTCGATTCCTAGCAATGATGCGACAGGAAGGTACTCCGGTGGCCGCAAGCCTGAGCCTGAAGGACGTGAACCTGCACTTTGGTGGGGTCAAGGTGCTGCAGGACGTGAGCTTCGACGTCGAACCTGGTGTCATCCTCGGCCTGGTCGGTCCCAACGGTGCCGGCAAGACGTCGCTTTTCAACTGCATCAGCGGCCACTACAAGCCGAACTCCGGGTCGATCACCATCAACGGCACGGAGGTGCTGGGGAGTGCCCCGTCCCGCCTCGCACGGCTCGGGCTGGCGCGCACCTTCCAGCACCCCGCGCTCCAACTGAACGCCACAGTCCTGCAGAATGTGCTTCTCGGGGGGCACATCCGGCTCCCCGGCGGCCCTGTTTCATGGGCGCTCAGGTTGCCTTACACTGCGCGGGCCGAGCGCGGGATCCGTGCGGAAGCGCTCGAACTTCTCGACCGCGCGGGTCTGGGGTGGGCGGCGGACCTGCCGGCCGATGAACTCTCGCATGGGCTTCACAAGGGTGTCGAGCTGTGGCGCGCCCTGCTCTCCAAACCCGCCCTGCTGTTGCTCGATGAGCCCGCGGCGGGGCTATCGCACGCCGAAGTGGAGCAACTCATCGCGACTGTGAAGCGGATCCGCGCCGAGCAGGACATCACGATCATCATCGTGGAACACCATATGGGACTCATCTCGGCCCTCACCGACCAGGTGGTCGTGCTCGACCACGGCCGTAAGCTCATGGCGGGGACCGCAGCAGAGGCGCAGTCCGATCCCCGCGTGATCGAGGCCTACATCGGGAAGGACGCCGCGGATGACGCTGCTTGAACTCGCCGGCGTGACCGCGTCCTACGGTCCTGTGCAAGTGATCGACGGGGTCTCGCTCAGTGTGCCTGAGGGCGGGTCCGTGGGAATCCTCGGCGCGAACGGGGCGGGCAAGACCACCACGCTGCGCGCGATCAGCGGCACGGTGCGCACCGGTGGACGGATCACGTTTGACGGACGGGACATCCGGGGCCTGCGCCCCGACCAGGTGGCTGCCCTGGGGATCGCCCACGTCCCGGAGGGCCGGGGGACCCTGGGCCAGCTGAGCGTGCGCGAGAATCTGATGGTTGGCGCTTACCTTCGCAAGGGCCGGCAGGCGATCTCCGCGGACGTCGACTACTGCCTGGACCTGTTCCCGCAACTGCAGGACCGTGTCGGCTCGCGGGCGGCGGCACTGTCCGGCGGTGAGCAGCAGATGCTCGCTGTGGCCCGGGCGTTCATGGCCAAGCCCAAGCTGTTGTTGCTCGACGAAGCGTCGCTCGGGCTGGCACCCAGCACGGCGAAGACGGTGTACGACGCGATCCGCCGGCTCCGGCGCGAGTCGGGCATCGCCATGGTGGTCGTCGAGCAGAACGCAAACCTCGCATTCTCGCTGGTCGACACAGCGACCGTGCTCGAAACGGGCCGCAACGTGCTGACCGGAACCTCGGCCGAACTCAAGGGCATGGACGAGATCCGCCGCGCCTACCTGGGGGGCTGAACAGGGATGGGCACCTTCATCCAACTCGTTGTCGACGGCCTCTCGACCGGCTCAATCTACGCGGCCCTGGCCCTCGCGATCGTGCTCGTGAACCAGGCGACCGGCCTCATCAACTTCGCCCAGGGCGGCATGGCCGTGCTGTCCAGCTACATCGCCTACGTCTTCGTCCAGCTGGGCTTGCCGCTCATCGTCGCGATCCTCATTGCGGTGGTGCTCTCGTTCTTCATCGGCGCGCTGGTGGAACGGTTTCTTGTCCGCCGGTTCGAGCGTGGTGATCCCGACACGGCCGTCGTGGTGACGATCGGATTGCTCACCCTTGTCACGGGCATCTGCGCAGTACTTTGGGGCTATAACAACCTCGGGTTTCCGTCGCTGTTCCCGCTGACAAGCCTGCAGATCCTCGGCGCTGTGGTGAGTGTCCGGTCGCTGGCAACGACGGTGACGATCGTGGTGATCATGGTAGTTCTGCAGTTGCTGTTCCTCCGCACCAAGCTGGGGCTCGCGCTCCGCGCGGTGGCCGACAACCCAGGCTCTGCTGCGTTTTCGGGGCTCCCGGTGGGGCGGCTGCTCATGGTCGGCTGGGGGCTTGCCGCAACCCTCGGGGCAATCGCCGGCGTCCTCGTTGCTCCGCAGTTGACGCTTACTCCGGGCATGCTCGACACGGCGCTGGTCTATGCGCTCGCCGCCGTCATCCTCGGCGGCCTGAGCAGCCCGATCGGCTGCGTCGTGGCCGCTTCGGCGATCGGCGTACTTGAGAACCTGGTGGCCGTTTACGTGCCCTTTATCGGTCATGACCTCAAGATCGCCGTGCCGTTTGTTCTGATCTTCGTCATCCTTATCGTCCGTCCCCAGGGCCTGTTCGGGAGAAAGGTTGTGGTGAGGGTCTGATGCGTACCGTATCGTCCGCTCTTCGCGCCAGGCCAGCACGGATCGCCCTCATTGTCGTGGCCGCGATTGCCCTGGTCGCCGCCCCGCTCGTCCTTCCGGCGTTCGCCAACCAGACGCTGGTGCGCATTGGCGTCTACGCCGTCGCGGTGTTGGGGCTAAACATCGTCATGGGCTACACCGGACAGGTCAACCTGGGGCAGATCTTCTTCGTCGGGCTCGGCGCCTACGTCACCGCCTACGGCGTCAACCACGGGTGGAACATCATTGTGGTGTTCGCGGCGGCCTGCGTGAGTGCGGGCATCGTGGGGCTGCTGGTGGCGCTCGCCGCTGCCCGGCTCGGCGGGCTGGCGATCGCCATGGTGACCATCGCGCTGCCGATCGTCGGCGTCCCCCTGGCCAAGCGCCTCTCAGAATTCACCGGTGGCTCGCAGGGCACCTCAGCACGCTTCTCGGATGCACCCGAATGGTCTGGCCTGTACAACGACCAGTGGCAGTTCTACATCGTGCTGGTGGTGACCGCCGCCGCGTTCCTGCTGGCCCGGAGCCTTGTGCGTGGCAAGTACGGGCGGGCCTTCGCGGTGGTCCGCGAGAACGAGGCCGTCGCCGCCTCGATGGGAGTCTCGCCGTACCGCACCAAGGTGCTCGCGTTCACCATCGCCTCGATGTTCGGCGGGGCGAGCGGCTTCCTCTACCTCGCGGCCGTGCAGTACACGTCGCCGGAGACACTCAGCTTCGGCCACTCCATCAGCCTCGTTGCGGCGATGGTCATCGGCGGCGCCGGAAGCATCGCGGGCTCGCTCCTCGGCGGCGCCTACTACGTCTTCGTTCCGCAGCTGACGAACGCGATCGATCCGAACTTCACCGCTGTCAGCCAGGGCGCGATCCTCTTGGCGGTGCTGTTCCTTTTGCCCGGTGGACTGGTCAGCCTTCCGCGGG
>NZ_AUPJ01000459.1:0-8079 GCF_000427315.1 Arthrobacter sp. TB 26 | reverse complement strand
CCGCCCCACATCCGGGAATCCCCCGCAGACCGCTCCTGCGCAGCATCCGGTTCCGGACGCTGCGCGGGAGGGACTCGAAAACATAGAGAGGCAAGATCGATCATGAAGATTAGCAAAAAGCCAGGCGGGGTCCTTGGCATCGTCGCGATGGCATCGATCGTCGCGCTCTCCCTCTCGGGTTGCACCCGCGGCGGCTCCGGGCAGGGCGGCGGCTCGGGGGCTTCCCCCGGAATTACGGACACTTCGATCACTCTCGGTATCACCACTCCGCTCAGCGGCGCGACCGCCGGTCCGGGGACCTGCACTGTTGCAGGCGTCTCGGCCTACTTCGGTGCTGTGAACGCGGCGGGCGGGGTGAAGTTCGGCGACGGCAAGACACGCACCGTCACCATCAAGTCCTACGATGACGCGTACGATCCGCAGAAATCGCTGGCGAACTTCCAGCAGATGGTGTCGGACAATGTGTTCGCCGCCACGGCGGGCCTCGGCACCCCGACCAACCGGGCCTTCCGTGAGGCCGCCATCAGCCAGAAGGTCCCGCAGGTGCTTGTGATGACCGGCGACCCTCTGTTCAGCGACCAGAAGCAGAGCCCCTGGCAGCTGGGGTTTGTGCCGATCTACCAGAATGAGGGAGCTGCCTTCGGCAAGCTGCTGACAGCATCGAAAGATCAGCACAAGGTCGCCATCCTGTCGCAGAACGACGACTACGGCAAGGGCTACGTGTCGGGCTTCAAGGATGCCATCAAGGGCGCATCCAACATCTCGGTGGTCGGGGAACAAACCTACGAGGCCACTGACACCTCGGTGGACGCGCAGCTCACCCAGCTCGCCGCGTCAGGGGCGGATGTCTTCTTCAACGCCATGTCGGTCACGCCGCTCACGATTTCCTCGCTGCAGAAGGCTCAGCAGATCGGCTGGAAGCCCAGCTGGTTCCTCCCCTCCAACACCTCGAGCCCCACGGCGATCCTTGAGCCCGGCGGCGCGAGTGCCTACCCCGGCATCTACTCCGTATCCTTCGCCAAGGCGCCCCAGAGTCCGGCGTTCGCCAAGGACCCCGACGTCGTCAAGTTCCTTTCGGAACTCAAGCAGTACGGCAACTACCCGGACATGCCGGCGTTCCCGCACTGCATGTGGAGCTACATGGTGGGAGCCACGCTTGAGCAGGCGTTCAAGAATATGACCGAGCCGACGCGTGACAGCTTCATGACCGCCCTGCGGAACATCAAGGGCTTGCAGGCGCCCCTGATGCTGTCGGGGACGTCGATTGACACGACAGTCGACGGGCAGCCGGCCGTGTCGTCGGTGATCGTGCAGAAGTACAACGGAAAGGGATACGCGACAGCGGAGAACTTCGGGTAGCCGCCTGGCGCGGCCGGTGGAGGCCGCTAGACGCGGGAGGCGCTCGGGTCGGTCCACACTCCGCCCGAGGCTTCCAGCTCGTCGATGAGCTTGAGCCCACGCTCTGCCCAGGCAATCTCGACGCGGGCCCGGTCAACGAGGCCCTCGTAGGTAAAGCGCTTGAACGCGATTGTGCGTTCGCGGTCCGCAGGTTCAGTGACCGCGAGGCGCCGCACCAGCATCGGGTTGGCCACCTCGGAGATACGGAGGAGTTCACCCTCCCATTGCGCGAGTTCGCGCTCCCACTGCGCACTGTGCCTGCGGAAGAAGTCGCGTGCCGCCCCGGGAGACGCCGCTTCGAGGTAGGCGGCCCGCAGGTGGGCGGGATCGCGGACGCGTGCATACTCCAAGGGTGTCTGCATCCAGGCGAGGAAGGCCCTGTTCCCGGCATCCGTCACGTGATAGACGCGCCTGGTGGCGCGCTGGCCCCGCGGTTGCTCTTCGCCCTCGACGAGGTTATCGGCCTCCATTTTGCGCAACTCGGGGTAGATCTGGGAGTCGGGGGCGTGCCACACGTGCCCCACCGACAAGGAGAACTGCTTCTGCAGTTCGTACCCGGAGAGCGGGCCCACGCGCAGCAACGCCAGCAGCGCGTATCGAAGGCTCATGCGGTACTCCTTGAGTGGCTGGCCGGAGGTGCAAGGGGGCGCCGCAGCCCCCTTGCACCGAGGTTCCCAGCCTAGGCCGACTGGTAGTTCGTGCGCCAGCCGCCCTGATATGTGGCGCGTGCGACCGTGGAGTAGGGCACGGGGCTGACGACGGCGCGCACCTCCGTCTGCACGTGCGGCTCCACGGCAGCCTTGGCGGTGCCGCCGTTCGGCTCTCCCCACACGACCCTCAGTTCGGTGCCCTCGGGAACATTGGCGTCGATCGTCGCGAGCGACAGTGCCCGCCGCTCGTTCGCGCTGTAGCCGGTGAACATCGAGTAACCGACGACCGTTCCGTCGGCGTCGACAACGGAGTCGTAGTTCGCCGAGCCGTAGTTTGCCAGCGGCAGGTCGAAGAACTTGTAGCTCGGTCCTTCCACGTTGAACAGCGATGCGAAGATCGACGTGACATCTGCAGCGTCCCAGGCCAGGGTCACCTTCTTGCGCTGCGCGGCCGGGTCGATCCGCTCCAGGGCATCGCGTCCGATGAAGTCGTGGTCGAACTTCACGAACGAGCCGTAGCCGAGCTCCCAGGGAGTCAGGTAGTAGTCCTCGATGTTCCCGGACACGAAAGACCCGGCGAGGGTTCCGGTCGCCTCGTAGCCGTCCGCGGGAAGCCATTCGCGATAGCCGCGCTCGGCTTCGCCGGTGTAGATAGCCGGCAACGGCGAGGGGATCCAGCCTGATTCGAGCGTGTTGGACGGGTAGGCGCGCGAACCGACCGGAACGAGCCCGAACTCGGCGCCGGCCTCGACGATCGCGTCGCGAATGCGGCCGTGGTCGGCGTACGGGCCCCAGATCTCGAGCCCGGGTGCGCCGGCCATCCCGTGGCGGAGGGTGCGGACGGTCGTACCGTCGATCGTCATGGTCGACATGTTGAAGAACTTGAGCTGCTCGAGCGGGCCCCCGTTGAGCTTTTCGATCACCTGCCAGGCGTTCGGTCCCTGGATCTGGAAGCGGTAGTACTGGCGGCTCACCTGGTTGCCGTAGGGCCGTGAGGGCGAACGGCGGTCCACTGTGATGTCGAGATTCCCGTAGCCGCCGGTCTCGCCGTGGTAGAGCAGCCAGTTCGCCGCCGGGGCGCGTCCGACGTAGACGTACTCGTCCTCTGCCTCGCGGAAGAGGATGCCGTCGCCAATGACGTGTCCGGACTCGGTGGTCGGCACATACTGCTTCGCCTTGTTGACGGGGAACGTGGCGGTCGAATTGATCGCCGTGGAGGTGATCAGCTTGATCGCGTCCGAGCCCTTCATGAACAGGTTGTCCATATGGTGCGACTGGTCGTATAGCACGGCGGTCTGGCGCCAGGCGGTCTGCTCCTTGATCCAGTTCTGGAAGTCGGCCGGAACCACCGGGTAGATGTACGAGCCGATCTGGGAGTTGCGGAGGAGGTCGACTGCGCCGCGGGATGCGTCAAGGACTTCCTGCAGATTCTTAGGTGCCACGGTGAACCTCTTGTTCTGTGTCGGTTGGTGCTGTCGGACTGTTCTGTCGGGGCCGCGGGGAGGAACCCTGCGGCGTAGGGATTTTTGGGGTCAGAAAACGATGGTCTGGTTGCCGTGCCGGATGACGCGGTCCTCGGCGTGCCATTGGACGGCACGCGAGAGCACGGCCCGTTCGACGTACGCGCCGCGGGCCTGGAGATCGGCGGCCGAATGGGCATGTGTCACACGGGCGACGTCCTGCTCAATAATCGGGCCCTCATCGAGGTCTTTGGTCACGTAGTGCGAGGTCGCGCCGATCAGTTTGACGCCCCGCTCCTTTGCCTTGCGGTACGGGGCCGCGCCGATGAACGCGGGCAGGAAGGAGTGGTGGATGTTGATCAGCGGCACCCCCACCCGGTCCAGGAACTCCGGGGACAGGATCTGCATGTAGCGCGCCAGCACCACGAAATCCACGTTCCCGTCCAGCAGCTTGAGGATCCCGGATTCCGCCTGTGACTTGTCTGCGCCAAGTGATGGCACGTGGAAGAAGGGAACCCCGAAGGAACGGACGTCCTCGGCCGTGTTCGTGTGGTTCGAGATCACCATCGGGATGGTCACCGGCAGCTCACCGCGCCGGTGCCGCCAGAGCAGTTCGAGCAGGCAGTGGTCAGACGTCGACACGAGGATGGCCATGCGCTTGGGGACTGACCGGTCGGTGAGCGTCCAGGAGAGCCCCAGCGGGGCCAGGGTCTTGTGCAGGTCCGCCTCGATCGCGGGCATCGCGGCTGCAAGGTCGGGCCGGTTGAACACCACCCGCTGGAAGAAATCGCCCGACGTCGGGTCGGACGAGTACTGGTCCAGGGAGACGATGTTCCCGTTGTTGCGGGTGACCAGGGCCGCGACGGCGGCCACAATCCCGGGCCGGTCGGGGCCGTGGACGATCAGGCACGACTGATCCTTCAGGGATTCGGTATGGAGGGCCACGCTGCCTCCTCAGCCCTGCCCGGAGACGAAGTCCCGGGCCCACTCCGCCGTCGCCAGCAGGCCGCCAAAGGTGTAGAAGTGCAAGCCCACGCGCCCTCCGCTGTGCGGCTGCGAGCCGTGGGTACGTTCTGCAAGCACGGCCGCAAGATCGTTGACGAACCTGTCCGGACCCGCATCACCCATGAGGTTCGTGAGCGAGAAACCGTACTTCTTCACGATCATCGCGTTGGCGCCGACGCCGAAGCGGCGCGCGAAACTCAGGAGCCGTTTGACGCCTGCCGGCCCGGGCGTACCGACGCGGATCGGGGCATTGATGCCCTTGGCCCGCACTGCATCGATCCAGTCGGCGACGGGATCGGTGTCGAACGCGAATTGGGTCAGGATGACGGCGCCGAGGCCCTGCTCGGTGAGCTCCGAGGTCTTGTCCTCCAGGGCGCGCCAGAGGGTCGCCTTCGGGATGTCCGGGTGGTCCTCCGGGTATCCGCTGATGCCGACTTCGCGCACTCCAAACTGCTGGAGGATGCCGCTGCGGATGACTTCGAGCGAGTCCTCGTAGGGACCAACGGGCGTGGCCGGATCACCGCCGACGACGAAAACGTGTTCCGAGGCGCCTGCCTCCTGGAGGCGACCGAGGAATTCCTCGAGCTGCTCCCTGGACTTCAGGCGGCGCGCGGAGATGTGCGGGACCGGTACGAAGCCGAGGTCGCGGGCCGCCTTGGCGGCGGCCACCCGCATCTCCAGGTCCTCGTTGCCGAGGAAAGTGACGTTGATCCGCGTGCCGGGAGGGATATGGCCCTTTGCCTCGGCAAGGGCGGGGATGTCCTTTCCGGTCATTTCGAGTGAGAAATCTTGGATGAGTTCCAGCGATGCTGCCCGGTTGGTCGCGGGCGTGATTCGAGTCGCCATCGGAGAGTCCTTTCGGTGGGTGCAACGTTGCGCCCACCTCCGACTTTACCTATGCAGATAGGGACTGTCCATAGGTATTACTAAAGTGGCTGCGCCGGTCACTCCGCCGACGGGGGTTCGGGTTCGAGGTGGGCGATCGCGCGGGTGTCCTGGAATGCCCGGACGCCTTCGATCCCCTGCTCCCGGCCCATACCGGACTGCTTCATGCCGCCAAACGGAGCGCGCAGGTCCAGCCGTGTCGCGCCGTGGTCGTTGACCCAGACATAGCCGCAGACCAGCTGTCCGCCCACGCGGTCCGCTGTTGCGGGGTCGGCGGTCCAGACCGAGCCGCAGAGCCCAGCCCACGTGGCATTCGCGGCCTGGACCCCCTCATCCTCGGTGTCGAACGGGATGAGCGGAATGACCGGCCCGAACTGCTCCTGGGTGACGACACGCAGCGAGGGGTCGGGGTCGATCACCAGCGCGGGGCGCAGGAAGTTGCCGCCCTGCAGGGCCGGGTCCGCCGGAAGTGCTCCATACTCCCTGACGTCGGCACCTGCCGCCTTCGCCTCCTCGATGAGCTCGGTGACAAAGGCCTTCTGCACCGGCGAGTGCAGGGGCCCCATCGTGGTCCCCTCCGCCAGGCCGTAGCCGATCACGGCATGCTCGAGCCGGCCGGACAGCCCCGCGACGACCTCGTCCAGGCGCGAACGCTGGACGTAGATCCGCTTCGCGTTCATGCAGATCTGGCCGGTGGTGTCGAAGATCGCGGCATACAGGCGGTCGAGGTGGGTGTCGTCGAGGATGGCGTCCTCCAGAATGACGGCGGCGTCGTTTCCGCCGAGTTCCAGCGTCACCCGGGTCAGTGATTTCGAGGCCATCTCCATGATGCGCTTGCCGCCCGCGACACTGCCGGTGAAGCAAACCTTTGCGACGTCGGGGCTGGTGATCAGGCCGGCCATGTCGGCGTCCTTGCCCGTCACGACGTTCAGCACGCCGGGCGGCAGTTTCTCCGCGATCCTCTGGACCACCCGGGTAGTCGCGAGCGGAGCCGTGGGCGGGGGCTTCACGATTGCGGTGTTGCCGGCAAGAAGCGCGTGCGGCAGCGAGGCCGCGAGGATCGCGATGGGCCAGTTGAACGGCACGATGACCGTCACCACACCGAGCGGCTGGAACGCGACGGTGGTGGACACAGGGATCCCCGGCGCCGGCGGAAGCACCTTGGTGGCGTCCACCTCGTCAGCCAGCGCGAGTGCGAGGTTCCACCGGATCTCGAACACCAGGGAGTCGACCCACGCCTCGAGACGGATCTTCCCGTTCTCCTGGGACAGGATGGCGGCATCCTCGTCACGGAAATCGGCGATGCCCTCCAGCGCCACGCGCATCTGCTCTGCGCGCTCCTGCGCGCTCAGCGCAGACCACCCGGGGTACGCCGCCTTCGCCGACGCAATCGCGTCGTCGACGTCACCGGGGCCCGCCGCAGCCGCGTGCCCGACCGTGACGCCGGGTTTTCCCGGGTCCACGATCTCAAGGGTCGAAGCGGCCTGGCGCTCGGTCCCCCCGATGTACAGGCCGGTCGTCACCGGTGTCGATGTGTTCATTGCGTTGGTCATTACTTCGCACCTCTCTGTGCAGTACTGCCGGATACGTTCATTTCGCCAGCGGCGACGTTGGGCGTTCCGTGGGTGTGGAACGTCTCGATCGTTTTCATGCCCCAGGCCTGCCCCTTTTTGCGTTCCTCCTGGGTCCATTCCACCACCGGCGAGTCAGGATCCAACAGCAGGCGGGCACCGGCGTTGGCGAACTCAATGCGGTTGCCGCCGGGCTCCCAGACATAGAGGAAAAACGTCTGGTTGATGGCGTGCTTGTGCGGGCCCGACTCGATGTGGATGCCGTTCTCCAGGAAGATGTCGGCCGCCTTGAGGATGTCCTCGCGGGTGTCCGGGGCGAATGCGACGTGGTGCAGCCGGTTGCCGTGTTTCAGCCAGTCATCGGAGTACACGATGTCGTAGGACTTGTTGTTGAAGTGGAACCACCAGGCGGCATAGCCGCCGTCGTCGAGCTTGATGCGCTCGCTCTCGCGTCCCCCCAACGCCTTCGCCACGAACTCTCCGTTGGCCACCACGTCCTTGGCCAGAAAGTTGATGTGGTCCAGCCGCCTGGCGTTCACACCGCGGCCGGGAAAGGCCGAGGCCTGGTTCTTCAGCGCGGGCTTGTCATCGGTGGCCACATACCGCGCGGTCTCGTAGTAGATCGCCAGGTCGTGGCCGTCGGGGTCGCGGAACGCATAGGCAGGACCCGTGCCCACCTCGCCGTCCACCCAGCCGACGCCGAGGCCGGTAGCCTCGATCGCCGCCACCCGGCGCTCGAGCGCCGCCTGGCTGGTCGTCCGGAACGTGGTCCGCCCGACGCCGGCGTCGGCCGACTCGGTGAGCTTCAGCGTGTAGAGCTGATACTCGTCCCACGTCCGCAGGTACACCGACCTGTTCTTCCCGGCTGTCTTTTCCCCGGCTGCGCCGGATTCGGCGACGACGCGCATGGCCAGCAGGTCGCGGAAAAACCACAGGCTTTTTTCGAAGGTGGGAGTCAGTAGCTCCACGTTTCCCAGGTGGGCGACGTCGAACGAGGTGAACTCGGTCATGGAACTGTCCTCTCTCAGGGGTGGGTGTCACAGGCGGGGGCGGGGGTAGACGTGCCCCTCGAAGATTTTTCGCGCCGTGCGCAGGGCGGCCGAGCGGGTA
>NZ_AUPJ01000458.1 GCF_000427315.1 Arthrobacter sp. TB 26 | reverse complement strand
CCGCCGGCGGAGGGCTCGACCCCGACCTCGACGTCGAAGTGGCCGGTGGGATGCTCGGCCCGGAACGGGGCGCCCGGCGGCGGCAGCACGGCGATTCCGTGGCCCACCGACCCGTCCGCCAGCACCCCGGCGGCGACCGTGAGCGCCCCCAGCACGCCGATCGACGTGTGCACGCGCACGGGCAGGAAACTGCGCGTGGCGATGCTGCCGCCGGCCCGGGGCGGCGCCAGCAGCACAAGCTTCGGAACGGTGGTGCCGGTGATGTCGCCCATGCCCATCAGGCCGGCCGCGGCCAGGCGGAGTTCTGCCAGGCGGGCGGCCAGGCCGGCGTCCGCCTCGAGCTCTTCCGGCGGTTCGTCACCTGTGACGCCGAGGTCGGCGGCACGCAGCAGCACGGTCGGCATGCCGTTGTCGACGCAGGTCAGTTCCATGTCCCCGACGCGGTCCAGAACCCGGCCAGAGGGGAACAGCGCCCCGGTCGACGAGCCCGCGGTGCCCTCGAAGTTGAGCCGGATCGCACCCGCCGTCCCGGGGACGCCGTCGATCGCGAGGCCGCCGTCGTAGTCCACCGCACCGCCGGGGGTGGCGAAGCGCGCGGTGGCGATGCTGTTGGTGTTGACCATCCGGATGCGCACTTCGGTCTGCTCGCCGCCGGCCGGCACCAGGCCGCGCTCAAGCGCGAACGGGCCCACCCCGGCCAGGATGTTGCCGCAGTTCTGGCGGCTGGTGACAAACGCGGTGTCGACCCCCAGTTGCAGGAAAAGGTAGTCGACGTCGGCGCCGTCGTCGGCGGACGGCGAGATAACGGCGACCTTGCTCGTGAGCGGGTGCGCGCCGCCGAGCCCGTCGATCTGCCGGGGGTCCGGGGTGCCCATGATCCGCAGCAGCAGCCCGTCGCGTTCGGCGGGGTCCGCGGGCAGGTCGGACGCGAGGAAGTACGCACCCTTGGAAGTTCCGCCGCGCATCAGGAGGCACGGAATGCCCTCAGCCGCGGCCATCGTCCGCCTCGTACTCCGCCGCGCTCAGGTAGCGAACGCCCAGACCGTCCAGCAGGCCGCGGAGCCGGTTCCGGTCCAGGCTGAGCTCGCCGGCGAGGTAGGCCGCGCGCGATTCGGCCTCTTTCGCGACCCGCGCGCCGGCGGCCTCGAGGGCGGCCCGCACGCCGCCGCGCGGCACGCACAGCACACCATCGTCGTCGGCCACGATCACGTCGCCCGGGCAGACGACGGCGCCGCCAACGGTGATCGGCACATTCACCGAGCCGGCCGTCGCCTTGACCGTACCTTGGGCGTTGACCGCGGCAGACCAGACAGGAAAGCCCATCGCACGCAGCTCGGCGACGTCCCGGGCCCCGCCGGTTGTCACGAGCCCGCGGACCCCGCGGTGCTGCAGCGCCGTCGCGAACAGTTCGCCGAACGAGCCGTCCAGCGAGGGCGAGGTGGTGGTCACGACCAGCACGTCGCCCTGGCGGCACTGTTCGACGGCCGCATGGATCATAAGATTGTCCCCCGGCCAGCACAGCACGGTGACGGCCGAGCCGGCAATCCTGGCCCCGTCCTGGATGGGCCGGAGCGAGGCGCCGACGAGTCCGCTGCGTCCCATCGCCTCGTGCACGGTCGCCACCCCGTGCGCCGCGAGGGCATCGATGGACGAGGCGTCCGCCCGCTCGACATCGGTGACCACGACGGTCTTCACTCGAGGACCTCGGTGACCTGGGGGTAGTAGCGCATGTAGGCCTCGCCCTTGGTGTCGACCGGCAGGCCGAGGTTCGGCCCGGCATTGCGCTTGACCTGCACGCCCCGGCGCACGGCGAGCGAAGTGTAGTAGTCCCACATGTGCTGCTGGGCGGGCAGGCATTTCATGGCCTGCTGCTTGGCGGGAAAGGCAGAAGTGATATCGAGCAGGATGTCGGGCTTGAAGTCGCACTGCTCGGGCTGGTGCGGCTCGAAGAAGAACACCGGCGGCGCCCCGAGCACCTCGCCGGGGGCGTCGTAGCCGATCGCCTGGGCAAGAATCCTGGCCTCGATCGCCAGCCTGGCAGCTGCGGGGTGGTCGCCGTTATAAGGGTCCAGCAGGGGATGGGTCAGCACGACGGTGGGCTGCACCCGGCGGTAGATCCGCACGAGCTGATCGAGCAGCTCCCGGCTCGGNCAGGAGCGGGTAGTCGCCGGCGTCGAGGAATTCGATTTCCGCCCCGAGGGCCGCTGCGGCGGCCTCGGCCTCCCCGCGCCGGAGCGCTTTGATTTCGTCCAGCGT
The DNA here is from genome assembly GCF_000427315.1 of Arthrobacter sp. TB 26. Lineage (GTDB taxonomy): Bacteria > Actinomycetota > Actinomycetes > Actinomycetales > Micrococcaceae > Arthrobacter. The sequence continues at coordinate 4,264 of NZ_AUPJ01000458.1, read as the reverse complement.
CTTTCCGGCCAGCCACTGGCTGGCGGATTCGCCGCGCTCGCCATAGGAGAGGCAGACGACGACGGCGCGCTCGCCGCGGGCGGTGGCGGCGGCAATCGCCCCGCCGGCACGCCAGACGAAGTCGCCTGCGTGTGCGCTGACGACGAGGACAGTGCCTCCGTTGCCCATGATGAGGTCCTTCCCGGATCGCTCCCGCATCCTCGCCGTGCATTCTCGACATAGCCCCGCACCCGCGGACAATGCCAGAGAACCACGCTCTGGCACTCTGGTCAAGACATCGGCTACAATTTTGTCACCAATCGCGGACTGAATGCTCCTGCGGCGATATTTGCCCCGTGGGCCGAACGAGGGAGTTCACAGTGATACCGAAGGAGAAAACCTGATGGCCCAGAAGTCCCTGCAGGATGTGCTCGACGCGGCAGGCAACACCGTCGAACATTTGCGCAATTCACAACTTGGCACCTACATCTACCCGGTGGTCCCCGCAGAATTCACCAACTGGCGCCGCGAGCAGCGCGCCTGGCGCGAGACCGCCGTGCTCTACGACCAGTCCCACCACATGGTGAACTTCTTCATGAACGGTCCCGACGCGCTTAAGCTCCTCTCCGACACGGGCGTCAACCGCTTCGCGAACTTCCCCGTCAACACCGCCAAGCAGTTTGTGCCGACGGCGTCCAACGGCGGCGTGATCGGCGACGGCATCCTCTTCCACCAGGCTGAGCATGAGTTCGTCTACGTCGGACGCGCCCCGGCCGCGAACTGGCTCCAGTTCCACGCCGAGACCGGCGGGNCGGGTACGACGTCGAGTGCCGCTACGACGACCGGTCGCCGTCGCGCCCCTACGGCCAGGCCGTCCAGCGCGAGTACTACCGCTTCCAGATCCAGGGCCCGAACGCCTGGCAGATCATCGAGAAGCTCAACGGTGGAACCCTCGAGCAGGTGAAGTTCTTCCACATGGGCCACCTGGCAATTGCCGGGGAACAGGTGCGTACCCTCCGCCACGGGATGGCCGGTGCCCCGGGACTGGAGATCTGGGGACCCTACGAGCAGCACGGCACAATCCGTGACGCGGTGCTCGAGGCCGGTGCCGAGTTCGGCATCGAACCCTGCGGCTCGCGCGCCTACTCCTCGAACACGCTTGAGTCGGGCTGGATTCCTTCGCCGCTGCCGGCCATCTACAGCAGCGAAGCCGAGCGGGCCTACCGGGAATGGCTGCCGGCCACGGGCTACGAAGCGATCAATGCGCTCGCCGGCTCCTTCGTCTCGATGGACATCGAGGACTACTACCTCACGCCGTGGGAACTCGGCTATGGCTCGTTCGTGAAGTTCGACCACGACTTCATCGGCCGCGACGCCCTGGAGCAGATCGATCCTGCCAGGCAGCGCAAGAAGGTCACGCTCGCCTGGAACGACGAGGACCTGGCGAAAATCTGGGCGTCCTTCCTCGACCGCGACACACCGGGCTACCAGTTCTTCGACGTCCCGAACGCGAACTACGGCTCGTCGAACTACGACTCTGTGGTGGACGCCGACGGCGCGGTGGTGGGCCTGTCGCTCTTCACCGGCGTCACGGCCAACGAGCGCCGCGGCCTGTCGCTGGCGACGGTGGACCCCAGCGTGGAGATTGGCACCGAAGTCCGCGTCGTCTGGGGTGAACCCGACGGCGGATCGCGCAAGACCACCGTGGAGCCCCACGAGCAGCTCAGCGTGCGCGCCGTCGTGAGCCCCGCGCCCTACGCCGTGACCGCCCGCACCGAATACCACGGCGGCTGGCGCACCGCGGGAGCTGCTGCCGGTTGAGGTCCTGCCCCTGCCTGACGCCCGTCAGGCAGGGCGGACTTCAGCTGGCGTGAGCTGGTCCGGAGTCTGCTGACGAGACCTCGCGCAGGGCATCGATGACGCTGAGCAGGTGGTTGCGCACGGCCCGTTCGGCGGCGTCGGGATCACGGGCGACGACGGCGTCGATGATCGCGGCGTGCTCCAGCACCGAGACCTTCGCCCGCTTCGGCCGGGACGACAGCTTGAACTGGTGCCGGACACTCTGGGCGTGCAAACGGGCCAACACATCGGAGGCGGTGGCATGGTGGCTGAGTTCGCGGATCCGGACGTCGAGGTACAGGTTAAGGCGCGAGTATTCGACAAGATCGCCCTCGGAGACAGACTCGATCATCCGGGCACGCAGGCGCAGGAAGGCCGCGGCGTCCTCGTCGGAAAGGCTCGCGGCTGTCTTCGCCGCACACAGGCCCTCGACACCTATCCGCACCTCGAGGATCTCGATGGCCTCGTCCACGGAAATCGCCCGCACCCGGGAGCCGCGGTTCGGCAGGCGTTCCACCAGGCCTTCGCCCGCGAGCTCGAGCAGCGCGGTGCGGACGGTGGCCCGGCTCGCCGAGAAGGCGGCACTGAGGTCTGCCTCGACGAGCCGCTGGTTGGGTGCGTACTCACCCCGAATGATCGCGTCCCGGATGATGTCGGTGACCCTCGGGTCGACGGTGGCTGCCGCTTCGGCCGCCAGTGACTGACCGCCAGATGCTGACGACATGTGCACTCAACTCCCAGAATCTCCGAACAAGGAAGGGGCCCCGATGCGAGACACCATATTGTCTACAATCTTAGGAGCAGCGGAGGGGAGTGTCCGCATGCGCGTCGCCGTATTGGGTCTCGGGGAAGCCGGGAGCATCTATGCGGCGGACCTCGCCCGTCGCGGAGTAGACGTTACGGCGGCCGATCCGGCCGTCCCCGCTGTTCCGGCCGGGGTCACACCAGCTGGCGACGCCGGCGAAGCAGCCCGCGGCGCTGACCTGGTGCTGAGCCTGGTCGGGGGGCGGGCTGCGGGAGCGGTTCTTGAGGAGGCGCTGCCCGCGATGGCGCCGGCGGGCATCTTCGCCGATATGAACACCGCCTCGCCGGCTGAAAAGCGGCGGCTGGCCAATCGAGCAGAGCAACACGGCATCCCGTTTGTCGACGTCGCCATCCTGGCGCCGGTCCCGCGTGCACGGATCGGGACGCCCCTGGTGCTGAGCGGCGCGGGGGCCGATAATTTGCTGGCCGTCCTCACCGGGTGGGGAATCCCGGCAGCCGCTGTGGGCAACGAGGCCGGAGTGGCCGCCGGACTGAAGTTGCTTCGCAGCGTTTTTATGAAGAGCCTCGCGACGACGATCCTTGAGTCAGTCACGGCCGCCCGGGCAGTAGGAGCCGAAGACTGGGTCATCGACCAGATCGCCTCCGAGCTGGGACCGTCCGGCCATGCGCTCGTGGCGCGGATACTCGAGGGCACGCCGGTACACGCCGTGCGGCGGGAGGCCGAGATGTGCGACGCGCGCTCCTTCCTCGAGACGCTCGGCGCACCCCACCCGATGACAGACGGCGCGATCGTGTGGTTGCAGTCGCTGTCGCGGCCGGATCCAGGATGAGCCACGTGGCGCCTCCCCTGACCGCGGGCAGTCCTTACTGACTACGCCCGCGGCCCCGTCCAAACGCTGCGGTGGGGACGGTGCGCTCCGCCCGAACACCGCCTCAGGCGACCCGCCAGAGGCTGCATTCGTCCGTGTTGATGGCTTTCCGGGTGCCGGACTGCCGGTCCATGATCCACACGACGCCGATTCCGGGCGCGGTTTCCTGGACGCTGCCGCGGCGGATCACAACGTCGTCGTAGTTGGGGCCGACCTTCAGGCGCGCCTCGATCTCGTCGCCGCGGTGCAGCTGATCCAGGGCGCGGACACGGGTCACATGGGCTTTGGCTTCCTTCAACATGGCGGGCCTCCCGGACTGGAGAATGGTGCCTGCTCTTGCCGGCACTTCCAGTGTCGTGCGCCAATGTTGCCGCCGCGTTTCGGCGCGGTAAGAGCTGGGTAAGCGTTCCGCGCCGGCGCCGTTACCGGCGTCGACGCCCCCGCCGGCCCGGCCCGGCCGGTTGTCGAGGAAAACCGTCCCCGGCCGCCCCTGCCCCGCGTCCTCTGGCGGGCACCGGATTGCGGGACCAGAATGGGGCCTATGCAACTGCCGCTGATGCCCCCGATCGCGCCGATGCTGGCGAAAGCCGTGAGTGCCCTGCCCGATGGCCCGGTGATGTTCGAGCCGAAGTGGGACGGGTTCCGTTCCATCATCTTCCGCGACGGCGGGGACGTGGAGATCGGCAGCCGCAACGGCAAGCCCCTGACCCGCTACTTCCCCGAACTCGTCGAGGCGTTGAAGGCAAACCTGCCGCCGCGCTGCGTGCTCGACGGCGAGGTCATTATGGTCGGTGACGCCAGGGACCGGCTCG
>NZ_AUPJ01000457.1 GCF_000427315.1 Arthrobacter sp. TB 26 | reverse complement strand
CCCGCCGCGAGCCGGGTCCGGCTGCTGGCCGAACAGACCCCGGCGAGCTTTGTCGCGTTTGACCTGCTGGCCCTCGGCGACGAGGACCTCACCGGGCGGCCCTTTGCCGAGCGGCGCGCGGCGCTGGAACGCGTGCTCGCCGGGAGCGCCGCCCCGATCCACCTCACCGCCGCGACCCGGGACAGGGGAACCGCTGAGGAGTGGTTCCACCACTTCGAGGGGGCCGGGCTCGACGGAATCGTGGCCAAACCGCTGGACGGGCTCTACCTGCCGGACAAGCGCTCGATGTTCAAGGTCAAGCATGAACGCACCGCGGACTGCGTCCTCGCCGGGTACCGGGTGCACACCTCCGGCCCGGACCGGATTGGCTCACTGCTGCTGGGGCTCTATCGCGACGACGGTCGGCTCGCCAACGTCGGCGTCGTGGGGGCGTTCCCGATGCAGCGCCGCAAGGAACTCTTCGAGGAACTCCAGCCGCTCGTGACCGGCATCGACGAGCATCCCTGGAACCGGGCCCGGCAGGAGGACGGGACGCGGACGCCGCGCAATGCCGAGGGCGGCCGGTGGAGCGGCGGCAAGGACCTCTCCTTCACCGCGCTCCGGCCGGACCGGGTGGTGGAAGTGAAATACGACCACATGGAGGGCGAACGGTTCCGCCACACGACGCAGTTTGTCCGCTGGCGCCCGGACCGGGACCCGCGCTCCTGCACCTACGAACAGCTCGAGGAGCCGGTCACATACGATCTGGCCGCAGTACTGGGGGCCGGCAGGGACTGAACCGGACACGGAAACGCCCGGCGTGTCCTGTGACCACGCCGGGCTTCCGGTGGTGCGGCCCGGAGCAACCGGGCGGGAACGGCCGCGGGTTACTTCAGGCCGAGCTCCTTGGTGGGCGTCTTGAAGGTTTCCTTGGCGGTCAGGGCCGAGATGGCCGCGATGACGCAGATGACGGCGGTGAAGATGCTGATCTGGACCCAGCCGCCGGGCTTGATGCCGCCCATGGCCGCGACGATTGCCGGGGCGAAGCCTGCCATCAGGAAGCCGAGCTGGGTGCCGATGGCCAGGCCGGAGAAGCGGACCTTGGTGCTGAACATTTCGGCGTAGAAGGAGGGCCAGACGGCGTTGGAGGCTGCATAGCCGAACGAGAAGAAGCCGATGGCGGTCAGGAACATCAGCGGCACGCTGCCGGACTCAAGGCTGAGCAAGAACACGGGCGTCAGGACCGCACTGGACAGGGCGCCGTAAATGAAGACCGGCTTGCGGCCGATCCGGTCCGCGAGCTTGCCGAAGAGCGGCTGGGTGCCGAGGGCGACCACGTTGGCGCCGACGACGAGCCAGAGGGTGGTGGTGCCGTCCACGCCGGCAACAGTCTTGGCATAGGCGATGGCCAGCGTGCCGAACACAGTGGAGACGGCGGCGATGAAGGCGCAGGCGACGACGCGGAGGACATCGCGCCAGTGGTGCTTGAGTAGATCCGCGACGGGGAGCTTGGAGATCTGGGCGTTCTTCTGTGCTTCCTCGAAGGCCGGGGGCTCGTGCAGGGTGCGGCGGATGAAGAACGCAACAATCACGACGACGGCGCTGAGCCAGAACGGGATACGCCAGCCGATGCCGTACTTGATCTCGTCCGGCAGCGCCAGGACGGGGATGAAGACGAGGGCTGCGAGGATCTGGCCGCCCTGGGTGCCGGTGAGCGTCCAGGAGGTGAAGAAGGCGCGGCGGTTGTCCGGGGCGTGCTCCAGTGTCATGGAGGAGGCGCCGGCCTGCTCGCCGGCCGCGGAGAGGCCCTGGCAGAGACGCGCCAGCACCAGCAGGGCCGGAGCCCACCAGCCGATGGTGTTGAAGTCGGGCAGGCAGCCGATCACGAAGGTGGAGGCGCCCATCAGCAGGAGCGTGAACATGAGCACCTTGCGGCGGCCCACCCGGTCACCGAAGTGTCCCAGGATGACGGCGCCGACCGGCCGGGCAACGTAGGCGAAGCCGAAGGTCGCGAAGGACATAATCGCCGCGTTGGCGCCGGCGTCGGGGAAGAAGACCGTCGGGAAGATCAGCGCGGCGGCGGATCCGAAGATAAAGAAGTCGTAGTACTCGACGGCGCTGCCCAGGAAGCTGGCGAGGGCTGCCTTCTTCGGTGTCCCGGCCGGTGCGTCAGTGCCCGGCGTCGTAGACGGGAGTGTCTGGCTCATGGTGTTCCTTTTGTGTGACGACATTGTCGCGGATGGATCAGGAAGGTCTCGGCCGCCGCTGGCTTTAAGTGTGCGGCAGCCGGAGGTTCGTGGAAAGACCCGGACGAGTAGCCACATGGTGGGAGCTACTTGTGCGATGTAGCAATCATGACTGTGAGGGCGAACACTTGTCAAGAAAAATAATCACCATCTAGAAATAGCTCTCACCATGTGAGAGCATTGAGCAATGAGTGTGAATCAAGACACAGAAGTGCCCGAGGCTGCCGCCGTTGTTGCCGCCCCCGCCGGCCAGGGCGCAAAAGCAAGTGCAAAAGCCGGGAAGGAAGACTCCCGGACGGACATGGTCGGCAAGGCCCTGGGCCTGCTGGTCCTGCTTGGCGACGAGCCGCGGGGCGCGAGTGCCGCGGAGCTGTCCCGCCGGGCGGAGTTGCCCTTCAGTACCACCTACCGCCTGCTGGGCTCCCTGACCCGGGACGGCTTCGTGGACTACGAGCCGGACGGCCGCCGCTACCATCTGGGCCTGCGGATCTTCCAGCTCGGCCAGCGGGTGTCCAACCACCACGGATTCGCCGGCACGGCCCTGCCCATCCTGCGGCGCGTCACTGAGGAGACGGGCGAGGCCACCATCCTCTCCGTGCGGGACGGAAACCACCACCTCACCGTCAATAAGGTGGACGGGCCCCAAACCTTCCGCGTCACGAGCGACCCCGGCCACCTGGGCGCCCTGCACACAACCTCGGTGGGCAAGGCTCTGGTGGCCTTCGCCGACGACACCACGCGCAGCCAGCTTCTGGAGGGACTCGAGCTGGAGCCGCTGACCGAATTTTCCATCACGGACCGGGATGCCTTCCGGGCTGAGATCGAACTGGTCCGCCAGCGCGGCTATGCCGTTATGGACGAGGAAAACGAGCTGGGCATGCGGGCGGTCGCCGTCCCGGTGTTCAACTCGCAGGGCCACGCCTTCGCCTCGCTGGCCACGGCGGTCCCGGTCTTCAGGATGAGCGTGGAGGCCCTCGTGGCCCTGGTCCCGCTGCTTCAGTCAGCGGCAGCAGAGCTGTCCGCGCGGCTGCCCCAGCAATGAGTCGGCCGACCGGCCGGGCAATGGGCCGTCATACTTTGTTCGCTAGTAGAACAACAGTGCAACATGTGAACAATTGCGGTAATGTAATCCCCATCACCCGGCCTGCGGCCGGCGCCCAGTGCGTCCCCGCCCGCCGAGTGCCGTTGTCAAAGGAGCTATACGGATGAGCAATCGAGCAGAGTCCTATCTTGTGGGACTGATAGGCGATGGCGTTATGCCATCCCTTACGCCCCTGATGCACGAACGCGAAGGCGATGTGCAGGGCCTGCGGTACCTCTACCGCCCCATCGACCTCACCGAGCTGGGCCTTCCCGGCCCGAGCGTCGGCGAGCTCCTGACCGGCGCCTACCGCCTGGGTTTCAACGGGCTGAACATCACCCACCCGTGCAAGCAGCTGGTCCTGGAACACCTTGACGAGGTCACACCGGACGCCCGCCGCCTCGGCGCGGTCAACACGGTGACCATCCGGGACGGCCGCTTCATCGGCCACAACACCGACTTCTCCGGATTCGCGGCCGCCCTGGCCACGGGCCTGCCCGGCGCCAAGCTGAACCGCGTGGTGCAGCTGGGTGCCGGCGGTGCCGGCTCCGCGGTCGCCTACGCCCTGCTCACCGCCGGGGTCCGCGAACTGGACCTGGTGGACACCGATCCTGCCCGCTGCGCTGCGCGCGCCGCCGAACTGGCTGGCTTCTTCCCGGACCAGCTGGTCACCGCACGGACGACGGCGGAGCTGCCGCAGCTGCTGCCGCTGGCCGACGGCCTGGTGCACTGCACCCCGGTGGGCATGGCCGCCCACCCCGGCCTCCCGCTGGACATGTCCCTTGTGGATGCGCGGCACTGGGTCGCGGATATTGTGTACCGCCCGATCGAGACCCAACTGATCCGCGAGGCCCGGGCGAAGGGCTGCGACGTGCTCGACGGCGGGCGGATGGCCGTGGGGCAGGCCGCCGACGCCTTCCGGATCTTCACCGGCCTTGAGGCCGACGCCGACCGGATGCGCGCCCACTTCCTGGCCCTCGTCGCCGCCGAAGAGGTGGCTGCCTGATGCGCACCGGTATCGCGACCGTCTGCCTCTCCGGCACGCTGCGGGAAAAGATGCAGGCCTGCGCCGGCGCGGGCTTCGACGGGATCGAGATCTTCGAACAGGACCTCGTCACGTCCCCGCTGAGCCCGGAGGATGTCCGGAAGATGGCCGCCGACCTGGGACTGAGCCTGGATCTCTACCAGCCGTTCCGCGACTTCGACAGTGTGCCCGGGGATGTCCTCGCCGCCAACCTGCGCCGGGCGGAGGCCAAGTTCCGGCTCATGTCCCGCCTCGGCATGGACACCATCCTGGTCTGCTCCAACGTTGCCACCGCCAGCATCGACGACGACGGACTCCGGGCCGAACAGCTCGCCGCCCTCGCCGCCCTCGCCCAGGACCACGGCGTCAAAGTGGCCTACGAGGCACTGGCCTGGGGAAAGTACGTCAACGACTACGAACATGCCCACCGGCTCGTGGAAACGGTGGACCACCCCAACCTCGGCACCTGCCTGGACTCTTTCCACATCCTCTCCCGCGACTGGGACACCGCCCCGATCGAAGCCTTCAACCCGGACAAAATCTTCTTCGTCCAGGTGGCCGATGCACCCAAGCTGTCCATGGACGTGCTGTCCTGGAGCCGGCACTACCGGGTCTTCCCGGGCGAAGGGCAGTTCGAACTCGCCAAATTCCTCGGCCACGTGGTCCGGGCCGGCTACACCGGCCCGGTGTCCCTGGAGGTCTTCAACGACGTCTTCCGCCAGTCCGACGTCGAACGTACCGCTGTGGATGCGATGCGGTCGCTGATCTGGCTCGAGGAGCAGAGCGCCAAGTGGCTGG
>NZ_AUPJ01000456.1 GCF_000427315.1 Arthrobacter sp. TB 26 | reverse complement strand
GCCGGCCGCCGCCGTTACCCGATGGAACTGGCCACTCTCCCGCAGGTGGCCGAGCCGGCAGGCTTCAACTTCGCCGAGGTCAGGGCCGCAGACACCGCCGGACTGGAAACCCTGCTGGGCCAGCTGGGGTTCGCGTTCAACGGGCGCCACCGGACCAAGAATGTGCAATTGTGGACCATGGGCCACGCCCGCGTGATCATCAACGAAGACTCATCCCAGGAATCCCGCGACCCCCAGGCCGCCATGGCACCTGCAATTTCCGCCCTAGGCTTCGACGTCGATTCCCCCGTGATCGCCGCGGCCCGGGCCCAGCAGCTCAAGGCCCCGGCCGTGCCGCGCAAGAGCCAGGCAGACGAGGAAATCTTCCAGGGCTTCGCCGCCCCGGACTCCACCGAGATCTTCCTGTGCCAGGGTAGCCCCGACGGAACTGCCGTGTGGACCCGCGAATTCGGCGAGGGAATGGCAGCCCCGGCTCCCGGCCTGGCAGCGGGGCAGGGTGCCGTGATCGACCACGTCAATCTGGCCCAGCCCTGGCAGCACTTCGACGAAGCCGTCCTCTTCTACACCAGCGCCCTGGCCCTGGAACCGCAGCCGTACGCGGAAGTCGCCAGCCCCACCGGGCTGGTCCGGTCCCAGGTGATGCTCACCCGCGACCGCGGCGTCCGCCTGGTGCTGAACCTGGCCCCGCTGGTCCAGCGCGAAGACGCCGCTGCCGGCACGGAGGCGGCCGGCACCGGCCAGCGCCGGACCTACCAGGAACACATCGCCTTCGCCGTGGATGACCTGGTGGCGACGGCCCGGTCCGCGCGGGCGCGGGGCCTTGATTTCCTCCGAATCCCGTCGAACTACTACGAGGACCTCGATGCGCGGTTCGACCTGGACCCCGCCTTCCTGGCCACCCTCCGGGACCTCAACCTGCTTTACGACCGCGATGCCGACGGCGAGTTCCTGCACTTCTACACCGCCACCGTGGGCAGCGTGTTCTTCGAAATGGTGGAGCGCCGCGGAACCTACGACGGCTACGGGGCGCCGAACGCCCCGGTGCGGCACGCCGTCCAGTACGACCACCTGCACCAGCTCAACCTCACGACCTGAACGGCCCGGCAAAAACCCACAACCATCATCAACACCCAACGAAAGGAGGCTGCTGTGCCTGAAGAAATCAACCTTGAGATCTACAACGCGGATCCGCTCACCGAGGACGTGTCCGACGAAGTCGCGGAGGCAGCACCGAAGACGTATGCGCCCCTGGATGCCGCCGCAGAGTCGCAGGCGGACCTCAGTGCCGAGATGAAGGCCATCGGCGAGGCCTACGCGCAGGCGCTCAAGAGCGGTGCCCCGGCAGAGATCCAGCCCCGGCTGGACTATGCGCCGTACCGCAGCAGCGTCCTGCGCCACCCCACCAAGGACCTGCACCACGCGGACCCGGAAACCATCGAGCTCTACTCTCCGGCGTTCGGCCACATGGACGTGCACGCGCTGGAAGCGGATCTGACCATCCAGCACAACGGCGAACCGCTGGGCGAACGGATCGTTGTCTCCGGGCGCGTGCTCGACGGCGACGGCCGTCCCGTCGCCGGCCAGCTCGTGGAGATCTGGCAGGCGAACTCCGCTGGCCGCTACATCCATAAGCGTGACCAGCACCCGGCCCCGTTGGACCCCAACTTCACCGGCGTCGGCCGTTGCATCACGGGCGCCGACGGCTCTTATAGCTTCACCACCATCAAACCCGGCGCCTACCCGTGGAAGAACCACCTCAACGCCTGGCGCCCGGCCCACATCCACTTCTCCCTGTTCGGGCAGGAATTCACCCAGCGGATCGTCACCCAGATGTACTTCCCCGGTGACCAGCTCTTCCCGCTGGACCCGATCTACCAGTCGATCGTGGACCAGGAGGCCCGGGACCGGCTCGTGGCCACCTACAACCACGAGCAGACCAAGCCCGAGTGGGCGCTGGCGTACAACTGGGACATCGTCCTGACCGGTTCGAAGCGGACCTGGACCGAGAACGAGGCATTAGGTGCAGCAGGAGATGACCATGAGTAAACTCACCCCGACACCCGGCCAGACCGTGGGACCGTTCTACGGCTACGCACTGCCCTACGCCAAGGACCGCGAGCTGCTGGCTCCCGGCTCCCCGGGCTCCATCCGGCTCCAGGGCACCGTGTATGACGGCGCCGGACACCCGATCCCGGACGCGATCCTGGAGATCTGGCAGCCGGACTCCGAGGGCAACGTTCCGCACCACACGGGTTCGCTCGTCCGCGACGGCTACACGTTCACCGGCTTCGGCCGCAGCGCCGTGGGCAACACCGGATTCTTCACATTCACCACCGTCAATCCCGGCCCCACCGAGGAAGGCGCGGCACCGTTCATCTCCGTCGCGGTCTTCGCCCGCGGCCTGATGAACCGGCTCTTCACCCGGATCTACCTGCCGGAGAACGAGGAGGCGCTGGCCGCCGATCCGCTGCTGTCCTCGCTGGAACCGGACCGGCGCAAAACCCTGATCGCACGCCGCGACGCCGACGGCGGGCTGACCTGGGACATCCGTCTCCAGGGTGAGGGCGAGACCGTGTTCCTCGACTTCGAGGGTGCCTCGAAGTGATTTCCCGTGAAGCAGGCGGAGCCACCGGGGACGACGCCGGCGTGCTGGGCGATGTTGGCCTCCTGAGTCCTGTGTCGGCGTCGCCCTTCGTGGCGGCGCTGACCGGGGACCGGGCCGTCCTTACCGCCATTCTCCGGGTAGAGGCCGCCTGGGCTGCAGTCCTGGACCAGGCAGCCCTCGCCCCGGCCGGCTCCGCCGCGGNCGCCGCTGCCGCCGACGTCGGCCGCTATGACGTCGCCGACATTGCCGTGCGCGCCCAGGGCGGCGCCAATCCGGTGATCCCGCTGCTGGCGGATCTCCGCGGCCACGTCAAGGCCCTTGACGTGGCCGGAATCGGCGCGGCGAAAGCTGTGCACACCTCGCTGACGAGCCAGGACGTCCTCGACACGGCGCTCATGCTGCTGTGCCGGGATGCGGTCCGCGGACTGCTCACCGAGCTCAAGGCAACGACCGCGGCGCTAGCCGCCCTCGCCGCCCTCCACGAGGACACCCTGTGCGTCGGACGCAGCCTCACCCAGCACTCCCTGCCGTTCAGCTTCGGGCTCAAGGCGGCCCAATGGTTCCACGGGCTCGCCGCCGCCGCGCGCCGGCTTGAGGCCCTCGAATTCCCGGTGCAGACCGGGGGAGCTGCCGGAACCCTCGCGGCCGGCACCGTGCTGGCGGCAGGCTCGGGCCGCACCCCCTTCGAGCTCTCCGACGGGCTCGCCGCGGAACTCGGCCTCGCCCCGGTCCCGGCGCCGTGGCACACAAACCGGCTGGCGG
>NZ_AUPJ01000455.1 GCF_000427315.1 Arthrobacter sp. TB 26 | reverse complement strand
GGGCTCCGAAGGAGGCGGTGTGGTGCCGGGCTCCGAAGGAGGCGGTGTGGTGCCGGGCTCCGAAGGAGGCGGTGTGGTGCCGGGCTCCGAAGGAGGCGGTGTGTCGCTCGGCGTCTGGGAGTCCGTGGGCGGGGTTGTCCCGCTCGAAGAGTCGCTCGCCGGTGGGCTGGGTTCAAGCGTGGGCGTATCGGACCTCGTCTTCGTCGGCGACAGCCCGTCCCAGATGGACGGAGTGGGCGTGGCCGCGGCGGACGTGAGGAAGGGCGTTCGCGGCATCGCTGCGACGGGTGCTTCCTCGGCGCCGCCGGCGACTTCGTGCCCCCCGTCATCGGACACCGGGATTGCCCAGCCAAGGGACGTGTTGGACGGCAGACCGGCGTCGGGCGCGTAACTGGTCATCTCGATGGTCCCAAGCTGGTCCGTCTGCACAATCGGTAGGAGGATCCAGTCGTGCGGGTTCTTGTGGGATCCGTTCAGGATGGTCTCAAAATGCAGGTGGCAGCCGGTGGACGACCCGGTCGTTCCCACCCGCGCAATGACCTCACCAACCCGCACCGAGTCACCCTTCTTGACGGCGATTGCCTCAAGGTGGTTGTAGGTGGTGATGAGCCCGTTGCCGTGATCGATTTCCACACGGTTTCCGCCACCCCACGGGTGCCAGCCAACTGCCCGCACCACTCCGGCGTCGGCGGCGTAGACACGGGTGCCGCACTCGGCGGCATAGTCCTGGCCCCAGTGGAATTCGCCGGCTGACCCCGAGATGGGGCTGGTCCGCAGCCCGAAGGGCGAGGTCTCGTGAAGTGATTCGAGGGGAGCCATGAGGAAGCCTTCTGCCGGCCGCTTCAGCCCGGCTGACGCCACATTGAGCTCCCCGGGAACGCCGTCCTTGGACGTCGTCTCGACCGTTGACCGGGCGTAGGCCACGAGCGCTAAGGGGTCCGCAGTGAATGCTGACGTGGCGACGGCGACGGCTCCCGCGCCGGTGGCAATGCCGGCAGTGGCCGGATCCAGGGTTCCTGGCCCCACGACGCCGGAAGCGGGTGCCTGGGACGGCACCACGGCGGCCCCGGTGCCGGACAGCCCTTGGACTCCGAAAGTCAGCACCGCCAAGGAGAGGCAAAAACCGCCGGACAGACATCGCACGGCAATGATCCGAGCTCTAGTTGCTTGCTCACTCGACGAGTTTCCCCAGTGTTTTCCCACGATGTGACTCCCGCATCCTGTTCGCCAGTCCCAAATTTCGCGGACTAACGTTCTTATGGGACCACAATCGAGGGGGCCTGTGAACCGTACAAAGTACCCCCCTTCAAACTCGAGTGGCGGCCCAGTAGTACTGGGTTCCGGGGCAAGTATCGGGTGCAGCGGCAGTGGGCGAGAATGGAGTATGCGCAACCTCCTCAGGGAATGGCAGGCAGAACTCAAACAGACGTTCACCGGGACCCGGGACACAGTCCCGGAGTGGGTGCCCCGGCTGGCCGAAGGCGACGATCCTGGCTACCACTTGCCAGGCTCGGCAGTCTGGGCCGTCCATGGGGACATGCCGACGATTGTGGCGGGCATTCGGGCCCTGCTGATGCAGGCGCTCCATCCCGGGGCGCTGGCCGGAATCCATGACCACTCCCGCTTCCGCGAGGATCCCCTGGGCCGGCTCGCCGGAACGATCCGCTGGATCTTTACTGTTTCCTACGGTTCAACCGCCGCGGCCCGCGCAGCCTCCGACTGGGTGCTGCGGCTCCATGGATCGGTGCGCGGGGAATACGTGGACGGGCACGGCGTCACCCGGAGCTACGCGGCGAATGATCCGGAGCTGCTCCGCTGGGTGCATATCGCCTTCACCGACGCTTTCCTCTCGGCGCACAAGATCTGGGGCAGGCCGATACCCGGCGGTCCGAATGCGTACGTGCGTGAGTGGGCGCAGGCCGGAGAGCTGATGGGGGTGGAGTCCCCGCCGCTCAGCGAGGAGGAAATGCGGCGGCAGCTGGACCACTGGTACGACACCGGCGAACTCCGCTCTGACGACAGGGTCGCCGAGACGGTGGCGTTCATCCGCAATCCGCCGCTTCATCCAGTGCTCCGGCCAGGCTACCGGGTGCTGTTCGCGGCGGCCGTGGCGAGCCTCGAACCCAAATACCGTGATCTGTTGGGACTACGGAGCGCACGGCTGGGTCCCATCCCGCTGCCGGTGCGGCTGGCCACGAAGGTGACGCTCGGCGTCGTCCATCTTGCCCTGGGCCGGGTGGGGCCCAGCGAACAGGCGGCCCGGGACAGGCTCCGAAGGCTGGGCCACAGGGCCTGATGGGCCCGCCGGGAAAAGGATCACGGGCTGGACCGGGGCTGGACCGGACGCAAAAAGGCCCCGGTCCAAGGGACCGGGGCCAAACGCGGAGAATGGGGGATTTGAACCCCCGAGGGCGTTAACCCAACACGCGTTCCAGGCGTGCGCCATAGGCCGCTAGGCGAATTCTCCAGTAGCTTCTGAATCAAAAGCAGATACTAGAATACCTGAACTTCCCGGCATCGCCCAATTGGCCCCTCAGACCCCTGCCCCACGGGACATGCCCCACCCTCACCGCAGCCAATGGACATAGGCCCATTCTGCCCACTCCTAGCCGCGAAAAATGGGCATGTCCCACCGGATTCCACGGGCCCAAACCGCACGATTCGGGGCACACTCAAACGTCGGGTAAACTTGCTGACGGCCCCTCATGTGGCGTCATCCTGTTGAACTCCCCCAGGACCGGAAGGTAGCAAGGGTAAATGGGCTCTGGCGGGTGCATGAGGGGTCTTTTATGTCTGCGCCGATTGGTAGGGTTTATCTGTGACTGTTACTACCGCCCTTTACCGTAGATACCGCCCCGATTCGTTCGCGGACGTTATTGGGCAGGAACACGTCACCGAGCCGCTGATGACGGCCCTGCGCAAGAACCGCGCGAACCACGCCTACCTCTTCTCGGGCCCCCGGGGCTGCGGAAAAACCACCTCTGCCCGCATCCTGGCGCGCTGCCTTAACTGCGCCGAAGGCCCCACGGACACACCCTGCGGCAAGTGCGCCAGCTGCGTCGAACTCGCCCGCGGCGGCTCCGGATCCCTCGACGTCATCGAAATCGACGCTGCCAGCCACGGCGGCGTCGACGACGCCCGCGACCTGCGTGAACGGGCCACCTATGCACCGGTCCGGGACCGCTACAAAATCTTCATCATCGACGAAGCCCACATGGTCACCTCGGCCGGCTTCAACGCCCTGCTCAAGATCGTCGAAGAGCCGCCGGAACACATCAAGTTCATCTTCGCCACAACGGAGCCGGACAAGGTCATCGGCACCATCCGCTCCCGCACGCACCATTACCCGTTCCGCCTCGTGCCGCCCGAGCCGCTCATGGCGTACCTGGAGCTGCTCTGCACCCAGGAGAACGTCCCTGTGGCGCCCGGCGTTCTCTCGCTCGTAATCCGCGCCGGCGGGGGTTCGGTGCGGGATTCGCTGTCCGTCCTGGACCAGCTCATGGCGGGCGCCGGACCCAACGGCCTGGACTACGAGCTCGCCGTCGCGCTGCTGGGCTATACCCATGCTTCCCTGCTCGACGACGTCGTGGAGGCCGTGGCAGCGTCCGACGCCGCTACCGTGTTCCGAGCGGTGGACCGGGTCATCCAGACCGGGCACGACCCTCGCCGCTTCGTGGAGGACCTGCTCGAGCGCTTCCGGGACCTGATCATCGTCCAGGCCATGCCAGAGAGCGCCCAGTCAATCCTCCGCGGCATGCCCGCCGACCAGATCGCGCGCCTGCAGAACCAAGCCCACAACCTGGGTGCGGCGGAGCTGTCCAGGGCGGCGGACGTCACCAACACCGCCCTGACCGAGATGACCGGCGCCACCTCGCCGCGGCTGCACCTGGAACTGCTGTGCGCCCGCATCCTGCTGCCGTCCTCCGAGCAGACCGAGCGCGGCATCGCCGCCCGGATCGACCGGGTGGAACGCCGCCTGAACTACGCCGGGAACGACGTCGGGGCT
>NZ_AUPJ01000454.1 GCF_000427315.1 Arthrobacter sp. TB 26 | reverse complement strand
TGATCGGCTTCATCGACGTGTCCGTGGAACTCGCCCGGCACGAGCGCGACAGCGCCGAGGAACGCAAGGAACAGATGGACGTCGAACTCGCGGCCGTGCGCAGCAGCAACGATGCCCTCGCCCGCGAACTGGCCGAACTGACCGACTCCGTGCACCGCGACGAACTGGCCCGCACCCAGCAGCGCCTCCGGATCGAAGCCCTGGAACTCAGAAGCGTTGAGGAACTGGGGCTGACCGCCGACCAGCTGGTGGCGGATTTCGGCCCCGACCAGCCTGTCCCCGTGCCCGCCGGGGAATCGGCGGACAAATGGGCCGCCCTGCGCGCCCCGGTGGATGAGGACGGCCGTGAGATCGTCACCGGCAAGCCCTTCGTCCGCGAGGAACAGGAGAAGCGGCTCAAACGGGCCGAGCGGGACCTGTCAGCCCTGGGCCGGGTCAACCCCCTGGCGCTGGAGGAATTCGCCGCCCTCGAGGAGCGCCACCAGTTCCTGAGCACCCAACTCGAAGACCTCAAGTCCAGCCGGAAAGACCTGCTGGACATCATCAAGGAAGTCGATGAACGCGTCCAAAAGGTCTTTGCCGAGGCTTTCGAGGACACCTCGGCGCAGTTCGTCCGGATCTTCGCGCGGCTGTTCCCCGGCGGCGAGGGCCGGCTGGTCCTCACCGACCCCTCGGACATGCTCACCACCGGCATCGAAGTCGAGGCGCGGCCGGCCGGCAAGAAGATCAAGCGGCTCTCGCTGCTCTCGGGCGGGGAACGTTCGTTGACTGCGGTGGCCCTGCTCGTCGCGATCTTCAAGGCCAGGCCCTCACCGTTCTACGTGATGGATGAGGTGGAAGCGGCCCTGGACGACACCAACCTGGGCCGGCTCATCACCATCTTCGAGGAGCTGCGCGAATCCAGCCAGCTCATCATCATCACGCACCAGAAGCGCACCATGGAAGTCGCCGACGCCCTCTACGGTGTCACGATGCGCGGCGACGGCGTCTCCACGGTCATCAGCCAGCGCCTCGGCGCCCAGGCCTGAGCCGCGCCCGCCCACGTTTTCAGGCCCCGCGGCCGCTTTCCGGATTGTGAGAAGCTAGGGGAGTGAACGACATCCTCCCCATTCTCCTGCCCATTCTCGCCGCCCTGGTGGTCCTTGGTGCGCTCATTCCGGTCCTGATGAAGACCCGGAAGAACATCACCAACTACCCCGGCAAGCGTGATGAGAACGATCCCGTAAGGCCTGGTGCCGGCGGCGGGACCCTCGTCGAGGACCGTCCCGCACCGCCGCGCGAACGCGTGTCACCAGACGCCGTAGACGGCGCCGTCGACCTTGAGGGCCTGGAAACAGTCGAAGTCCCGGACAACGTCGCCGGCCTGGAAACCGTCCCGGTGGAGACGCCGCTGCCGGTGGCCGGACGCCTGGTCCGCCTGCGCGAACGCCTCGTCAAGTCCAACAACATCCTCGGCAAAGGCCTGCTGGCGCTGCTCTCCGCCGACAAGATCGATGAGAACGTCTGGGACGAGGTGGAGGAGACCCTCCTGCTCGCCGACCTTGGCACTGAGCCGACCCTGCAGCTCGTGGACGCGCTCCGCGAACGCGTCAAGGTGCTCGGCACCCGCTCCCCGGAACAGGTCAAGGCCCTGCTGCGCGAGGAACTCATCAAGCTCGTGGACCCGACGATGGACCGGACGCTCCGCGTCGAACGCCACGCCGACAAGCCCGCCGTCGTGCTCGTGGTGGGTGTCAACGGCGTCGGCAAGACCACCACGGTGGGCAAGCTCGCCCGCGTACTCGTCGCCGAAGACAAGGATGTCCTGCTCGGTGCCGCGGACACCTTCCGCGCCGCCGCCGCCGAGCAGCTTGCCACCTGGGGCCAGCGCGTCGGCGTCGCCACCGTGAAGTCCGACGTCGACGGCGCGGACCCGGCGTCCGTCGCCTATGAAGCGGTCAAGGCCGGCATCGACCAGGAAGTCGACGTCGTGATGATCGACACCGCGGGGCGCCTGCAGAACAAGACAGGCCTGATGGACGAGCTTGGCAAGGTCAAGCGCGTCATCGAGAAGCTCGCCGAGGTGGACGAGGTGCTCCTGGTCCTCGACGCCACCACCGGTCAGAACGGCCTGAACCAGGCCCGGGTTTTCGCCGAGGTCGTGAACATCACCGGCATCGTCCTGACCAAGCTGGACGGAACGGCCAAGGGCGGCATCGTGGTGGCGATCCAGAAGTCGCTTGGCGTCCCGGTCAAGCTCATCGGCCTCGGCGAGGGCGCGGACGACCTCGCCCCGTTCGACGCCGAGAGCTTCGTCGACGCCATCCTGAACTAGGTCCCGCCGCAACACCTCGTTAAANNCCCAGTTGGTGTCGTCTCGCTTACCGAAACGACATCAACTGGGAGCCAGCGGCGTGTGGCGTCTAATACGTGAAGTTCAGAACAGTGACCGTGCCCGCCGTCAGCTTGAATTTCTGTGTCGGCGAGCCGTAAGCGAAGCCCTCAACGGTGGCCCGCTCCGCGACCTGACGGGGCGGGGCCTTGGCGCCATCAATGAGTGTGCTGTTCTGCGCTGAGTAACTGGGACCTGTCAGCTGAGTCATTGTCCCGGTGATCGGCTTGCCAGGCAGCTTGAGACTCACGTCCGTTGTGGAGCTTCTCTCCGGATCATTCTCATTGACGATAACCACACTGGTGCTGCCGTCGGCCTGTTGCAGGGCGTAGGCGTAGGCGAGGCCACCACCGGACGTGTCCAGTTCGAGGAAACTGCCGCTGCCGAGCTCAGCGGCCATGGAGAGACCGAAATAGGGGGACCGCGCTGTGATCGTGCCGTCTGGCTTCAAGTACGGGCCGCCGGAGCAGATCGGAGACATCGGAGGACCTCCCTTGCAGGTCAGAAGAGAGCTATGGAATCCAAGTCGCTGGATGCCCTGCTGGGCGGCACTGAGGATATAGTCTGCGCTCCACAGGGCAGAGGCATGGGTTCCGCTCGTGGCATTGGATCCGTCACAGGCGCTGATCCCGGTCTCGGGCAGCCAGACCTGAAGTCCGGCCGCCTTTCCGACGCGAAGGGCGGCCTGCTGATATTCGACGGTCCGGTTGTGCATGCGGGGGCTCATGAGGTTGGCCATGGTGGGAGCACTCTGCGGATCCTTGGCGTCACAACTTGTCAGCGGATAGTGGTGAAGCGACAAGATCTTCTGTTGGGGCAACTTGGCCTTCGCGAAAGGTTCCCACCAGGACTCTGCGTAGGCTCCGGGCCCAAGAAGCGGAACCTCGGGCGCTACCGCATGGATCGCCCCGGCATAGTCATTCAGCTCATCCAGAAAGTTGCCGATCTTCCAGGAGCTGTCCCGTACGTCGCTCGTTGGAAAGCCGTTCGGTTCATTGCCGACGGTAAGGCTGACGAGCCTTGCACCGAAAATCCGCGCCGCATGCCCCGCCATGTCGGCGGCCCTCGACGGATCAAAGTGGCCCAGGTCCACGGTCAGGCTGATCGTGGCGTCGGCGGCAGTCAGGAGGCCGTTAATTCTTTCCAAATCAGCAGGAGTGACCGTTCTGACCGGGCGCGGTTTGTCTCCCACATATCCGCTGGGGAGAGCTTCGCCGGTTGACGTCCAGAACATCCTCCGGTCGACCGAACTTCCGCCAAAGCGAAGGAGCGGCTTGCCAAGTCCCTTGAGAACGGAAATGACTTCTGGGTTACTGCCGCTCAGGCTCTTGTCCGCCAAGTCCGTTGCCTCAAGAGACAACCCGGCAATTCCTTCAGGCAGCGACGTCCCGGTTTTCACCGCCGAGACGTCTACACGAAGCGGCTCCACCGGTTCCAGGGGTGAACCTGGGGGCGGGCCGGGTTGCTTGTAGTACGTGACCACTGGGGCCGGCGGCAATGTGGTCGCCGACGTCGGCGCCGGGCTGGCAGTCGGCGAGGGGGACGCTGCCACTTCGCCTCCCGTCGTCGGCCGTAGGAAGAACACCAGCGACGCGAGCACGGCAAGTACGGCAACCACTGAGATGACGACGGCGGGACGGAGTCTCTTGTGCGGGGTCCCGGCTCCGACCTCGGGTCTGTCGTCCGGTCTGTCGTCCGGTTTGTCGTCCGGTCTGTTGTCGGGGGCGTGCTCGGGCGAACCTTCTTGGGGTGGCATAACAAACTTCTCCAGCTTCTGGGTGGGGACTACCCACAGCCTAACGAAGTCCTTCGACGACGTTCGA
>NZ_AUPJ01000453.1 GCF_000427315.1 Arthrobacter sp. TB 26 | reverse complement strand
TCGTCTGCGGTGGACTGGGTGAAGTTGGCGGGGTTGGAGGAGACGGTGCTGGTGCGGTGGCTGGGGCCGCAGACGTGTCTTTATGAGGATCGGGATTCGTTTGTGACGACGCCGACGAATATGGCGTCGATTCATAACGCGGCGAATTTTGTGGCGGGGGCGGTGTTTTTGAAGCGGTGGCCGGAGCAGGCGGCGGCGTTGGCTCAGGTGTCGTTGAAGTCCATCCAGCCTGCGCTGCAGATGATCACTGCCGACGGCGGGACCCAGGAGGGGCCGGGGTACTGGAATTACCAGAGCAGGGCTGTGGCGGTGTTGTATTCGACGCTGGCCAATGCGTATCGAAGTGTTCCGGTGGCGATGCCGTCACTGGCGAAGGTTTCGGGGTATGCGTTGAACAGCACCAGCCCGGACGGGCTGCCCACCCCGTTTGGGGATGCGCTCCCGCAGGAGTTGAGTGCGCTGATGCCGGCGTGGGACGCGCGGGTGCGGGGTGATGCGGGGGTCGCGGCGTGGGTGGCTGGACGGTTCGCGCAGAAACCGGACGCGTATCTGATGTGGTGGCGGATTGCGCCGGGTGCTTTGCCTGCGAAGCTGACCTCGGTGTATCCGCAGACCGGGTTTGCGGCATTGCACGTGCCCGGGAGCACGGCGACGTTGAAGGGCGGGTCGAACGTCTTGACCCACGCGCACCTGGACCTGGGCACGGTGTCGTTCTTCCGCAGGGGGATTCAGTGGGCGGTGGATCCGGGCATGATGCCGAGCAGTACCTCGGGGTACTACTCGGCGCTGCAGCGTTACACCTACTGGAAGCCGGGGACCTCGGCGCACTCCACGCTCACGATCCCGGGGGTGAACCAACCTGTCACGGCATCTGCGGCGATCAAAGCAGTGTCGACAATCGCGGCGTCGGTGGATTTGCGGCAGGCTCTGCCGGGTACCAGTACCGCGACGAGGACCGTGACCCACGGTAGTACGAGCATGGTCATCAAGGACGTCATCCGGGCTGCCACTGCCAAAGACTTGACCTGGCAGTGGGTTACCGATGCGAGTGTGAGTATCGGGACGAACCGGGCGGTGTTGCGGCGTGACGGGCAGGCGATCACGATCGTTTTCAGCGGAGTCCCGGCCGGATCCGCCCTTACCGCGGTCCCGGCACCGGATACCGGCCCTGACGGCAAGGCCTTGACCATCCTCAAACTCACCATGCCCCAGATCACCGCACTTGATCTCACCGCAACCGCCTACTAGACGCCACGGCGTCGACCTGACCTTCCTCGCAAGCGAATCCTACGCTTTTCCGCTCGCGGCGTGGGTTGGCGGAGAATCGACAACGTCCAGATTCGCCGTCATATGGCTAACGGCCAGTTCCGCAGAGGCCCCGGGGGCTAGGGCCAGTGATGATCCCCAGTTGGCTAAGGCAAGATCCACAAAAGGGTTCAGAACTCTTCTATACGGCATGTTGTGCCCACTGGCGAAGTGTTCGACGATCAGTCGAAAATTGCCGTCGTCGGAAACTCCTGACTCTGGGAGCATGCCAAAAGCGGCGGCGAAAGGCCGCAAATGATTCTCCACATGATGTTCATCATCGTCATTCTGGACGTAAATGATTTGGCTGTTAGGCCTCGGATCAGTCGTGTACCGAGACACCATATCTGTTCGGCCCCGTAGGGTCACAAATTCGTTGAGGGACGCAAACTCGGGAAACAAGTGATCTGCATATTGCCGCACCGATTTGTTCCAGTACTTTCGGATCTTGGTTTGTGGATTGAATGCAAGAGCTCTACTTCCCGGCGAGAGTGAAGCTAAAGCCAGTGAAGCAAAACCTCCCCCTGAGCCGCCAAGAAAGAGAATCTTTTCGACGCCGAGTTGGTTGGCCGTTCGCTTCACCAGATCCGCATAGCGGCGGGTAAGGTCGTCTCGCGCGTTGCCCGTGAACCATGCAAGTTCGAGTCCGCCGAACTGCTCAAGTGCTGTATCCGAAAGGAACATGAGGTTTTCAGTCCGGCCTTCAAGGCTTGCGAGCCATTCAAACCTCGGGAGGGAGTACTTGGCCCGCAGCAAGGCGCCGTGACTGACGACCAACAGCGTGTCGGAGTCAGCAGTTTGCACCAAGCAACGGAGAGGGAATGTGTGTGCTCCAGATACGTGAGAGACGATGTGATGGGTTCGGCCCACACGTCCCCCGTCGAACTGTTCGATGGCAGTCCACCGCGCGGTCTCGGCGCGATGGCGTTCGTCCCAATTCAGACTGCTCTTCATGAGCCTTCCGACGCCGGAGTCGATGAGGGCCGCGCTGAGGGTGGCCGTCACAGCGTGGTAAACCTTGTCGTGAAAATTGAAAGGGGCGAGACCCCACCTGTGGTCGCTGGATGCGAAGGTCTGGGCCTGATGGACAACCTGGACGCCCCCCTGGCGGAGATAGTCGACATAACGGCCGAACACCACATTTGCGTCAGCGGGAGCCAGCCCATAGGGCAATTCGGCATTCTTGCCATTTTCGTCGAACTGAGCCCAAGGAACATCCAAAACGAATGTGATCGGCAGTATCTCAAGTTTAGTAAGGACTATTAAAAACCGGTCCACTGCGTCGGTCCATATTTCAAAATGCTCGTCACTTCCAAAGGCGATGAATTGGGACTTCACGGCTCCCAAGCCCACGTGTTTCACTCGCGCTGGGGTCCGAGTTAGATAAGAGCCATCTTCAATCTGGTCTACGCCGAAACGCTCGTCGAACAAATCCATGAGCACAAAATCGATACTCCGGGCATGGAGCGCCAAATCGTCCGGCAGTGAGCCGCGTAAATCAGCGTCGAGTTGCCGTGCTTCAGCGGGGCGCAGGTTTGTCTGCGGCGTAATGAAGGCTCCGCTGGGTCCATTCATGGCACTGATGAGTGATTGACGGGCGACAAGGACCGATGGCACCAGCGTAGTGTCGGAATAGTCCGTCACAATAGCTGAAGCAGGCCCTCCACCGTAGACAAATACATTTAGTGGGCGCATCTGTGAGTGGCTCAGTTCGTCAGAAGGTGGTGATGCTAGGTAGATCGGTTATTGATTCTATGTGTCCGTCGCGTAGGCACCGCCGCTGGGAATGGTGCATGGTTAGCACCCTCAGCTAACGAGTGCCCATTTGGTTGTGAAAGCATTCACGGACCCGTCCTCAGCGACTCGGTAAAACGCTCTCACTCTGTACCTGCCAGCCGCTAGCCCAGCCCATGTTGCCGACGTCCGGGGACTGTAGGGCAACTTAGCAATCATTTCGGAATCTCGGTATAGGCGAAAAGCGATCTCACAGCCTTGTCGAGCAAGGACGCTGACTGAAAGAGTCCCTTCGCCGGCATTGAGATCGGCATAATCATACGCCAGATGATCTTGCCCTTGACCGGCGATTATCTGCTCCACACCTTGGGACAAGAAGCGTCGGTAGACGACGCCGATCTCGGAGTGCGGTAGCCCTGGAAGCACCGAAAGATTGATGGTCTTGTTTTGAGACTTGGCATACTCGTGAAGGGGCAGGACATGGTGTCGATAGTGGTGGTCTTGTTCACCAACAACTATAGACAGGTTCGTATTCTCGGATAGCCTATCGACAGCCCTGAAGACGACTTGGTCCAATGACTGAACGGCCTCGCTCGAAGTGGAGCCAGTCATAAATTGGAGAATATTTGGATGCGGCCCTTGAAGGAAGCTCCCGACACGCACCTGGGGGGCTCCTACGAGTATCTCTCCAGCCTCAGCCGCTGCGCCGTGAATGATCGCTGCGGTACCGCCCTTCGAGGAACCGGCGGTGACAAGGTCCCTGGCTTCTAGGCCGAGCCGTTCAAGTTCACGCTTTATAAGGGCCTGTACCGCGTCAAAAATGGATCTGTCGCCATGGTCCGCAAAGTAGTATGCGCCCTGGTCGCCATGGTCGTCCAGAATGTATAGAGCATTGACTCCGGTGGGATCCAGTGAATTTTTGTAATTGAACGTGAAATCGCCGGGGTTATGGATTGCCGTGAAAACCACTACAAGCTTCTTGGTCCCGGGCCCGGAGGTCGCAGGCACAGCCAGATAGTTCAGGTTCCGACCAACTTGGGAGCGCCGCCACCCTGCGGCCTGATCGGCTAGGCCACGGTCTTGATAGGTAAAGTCATCCAGCCTAATCCGGGTCTTTATTGTGGCGCTGTTTCCCTCAAAACGGATGCGGACAGTGGGGGCTGCCAAAGCTTGACCGAAACGCGGGAAGCGCCACCCCAGGTAGCGGGGTTTGGTCTCACCGCGATGCAGGGAGACCGTCGTTGCCACGTCCGCCTCGAAGTAGAGGTCCATGACCTTCTTTCCGGCATGGAAAAGTTCGAAACCTTGACCATGGATAACCGGCTCGACTTCGGGACCCAGGTTCCACAACATGTCATAGGTGTGGGTGCCCGTGCTTTCTACGGTGTCCACGATGTCGATGCGGGGAACTTCCGCTTGTTCGCTGATCTCAACTTCGCGGTTGTGGACCGTATCCTTCAACCGCCCGGTTCGCCCTGTTACGTGAAATCCGTCTGCTCGGGTTTCATGTTGCTCCAGGGTTGTCAGATGGCTGAAGTCGTCTGTTCGGGGCAGAGACCTTCCGTCAACGATTACGCAGTTGTGCGCGAAAGAGGAGTACGCGTACTTTGTCAGCGGATCTTTGTAGTCATAGCCGTAGGGTCCAGCTTCGCTCAGCAAGTCCAAGCCTTTACTACGCAGGAAGAAGCTGAGATCGTCGGAGTGCTTGTGGTAGTTCGCGTTGTAGGCTGCGGAAAAAAAGGCGAACGTGGCATTGGGGTCCGTCCACGAACTCCGGTAAATGGCGTAGCCCGAGTCCGGCAGTACCAAGGTCCTCTGAGCTGGCTCCGTGCCTGACGTGCCTGCCGAAGCGGCGAATACGAAGTCTTGTCTACCAAAGATGTTCTGCCTCGCCGCTGGCGCTTCGGATTGCTGGGCTGTGTCACTTATGGGCGGATACATGCCGTTGGGCATCATGGCGTGGGTTGCGTAATCCGCGGCCCGGTCAAGCAGCCTGCGATAGGGTTCAGCGTGCTCATGCTCCACCGCCGAAAGTATCTCAAGTACCCCATGAACTTGTTTGGACACCATGAGGTGATAGGTGGGGGTGTTTTCCACATGGACACCGTCGGTTGTGAAGGCCGTCGAGAAATATGAGTACAAACGCGTCGTGGCTGTGGAGAAGAACGATTCACGCTCCTCGTCGTCAGCGACCTCACACATGACCGCGTAATAAAGCAACGCCAAGTCCTGGAACATTCCATGGTTATTCCCCCCCGAATGAAAATCGGGTGAGGCGAGGAGCCTGGCAGTGTCCAGGGCTTGAGCGGACAGCCACTCGAAGTCCTCCTGGGTGACCAATCCCTCCAACCGCGTCAACAGGCAGGTCAGCTGAATCAGCCGCTGGGCGGTGGTTTCATCATGGTGTGAGACCGCCGGAAGCAACGTTGCATCACCGTAGATACTGGCCCATTGGCGTACTACCCTGACAGCTGCGTCGGCGAAGGTTGAAGCAACGGCCGGGTCGGTGAGGACGGTGGAGTGCCAATCGCCGAAGAAGATCAATCCGTGAACGAACCGGGCGCGGGTTCGTTGCGTCTCATCCGCCCAGATTTCCCCTTTGTCATAGCGGAGGTCTCCAAACGCTGAACTGACGATGATGTCTTCATTAAGGAATCGCTCAGCACGCTCCCGTCCCGCCGGATTGCCGGAGATAGGGAGTTGGCGCCTGACGGCGTCCTTCATAAGCTGGAAGTTGATCGACTGTTCCGTCAAACCCGTAAGTCCTTAAACTGAATCTCCACTGCCTTCAAGACCCCTAAGATCTGGCAATCGGAGCGGCGGCTGGATTGTTTCACAGACCAAACTCAGCGATTCGGTCTCCGAGCTTTAGCAGGTGTGCCACTGCGGCCACGGTTCGTTCGGAGGCCTTTCCGTCCCCGTAGGGATTCACGGCGTTGGCCATCGAATCGAAGTGATCCTGATCATGGAGGAGCCGGTTCACTTCCTTCACGATACGTTCTTCGTCGGTTCCGATCAGGGTCACGGTTCCGGCGTCGACAGCCTCAGGACGTTCGGTGTTGTCGCGCATAACAAGAACAGGCTTGCCTAGGCTTGGGGCCTCCTCCTGCACTCCGCCGGAATCCGTCAGGACAATATGGGCCATCGCGAGCATGCGCGTGAACTCGCCATAAGCCAGCGGCTCCGTAACAATAACGTTCGGCTTGCCTTCGAGGGCAGGCAGGACCGCCTCGCGGACGACAGGGTTCTTGTGCGCCGGCAAGACGATTACCATTTCAGGTTCATCGTCTGCAATTCTCGCCAAGGCTCTGCCCACGCCCCGCATGGCGTCTCCTTGGTTCTCTCGCCGGTGGGTGGTCACTAGTAGGATCTTCCGGCCGCTCGCCGCGAGTTCTTCGAGTTGGGGATCTGTGAAGGCAATTTGCTTGCCCACCGTTGTCAGCAGGGCGTCGATGACCGAGTTGCCAGTGACCACGATGTCGCCGGCATTGATGCCCTCGGCGAGCAGGTTTGCCCGGCTGACACTGGTGGGGGCAAGGTGCAGGCTCGCAATTTGGCTGGTGATTTTGCGGTTGGCCTCCTCCGGGAACGGAGAAAAGAGATCGCCGCTTCGAAGTCCGGCTTCGACGTGAACAACAGGGATCCCGTGATAAAACGCAGCGATGGCTCCCGCAGTGGACGTCGTCGTGTCCCCTTGCACGATCACGGCATCAGGCTTCTTCTCTGCGAAGAGCTTGTCCAGACCGTCAATGGTCCGGGTCATGATGGCGGAGAGTGACTGCCGCTGCTGCAGGATGTTAAGGTCGTGGTCCGGCACGATGCCAAACAGCTCATTCACCTGGTCCAACATCTCGCGGTGCTGGCCAGTGACAGTTACGACACAATCAAAAAGCTCAGATTCGTTCAGGGCGGCAACGATCGGGGCCATCTTGATGGCCTCAGGTCGAGTACCGAAGATCGGCATGATGCTGGGCATGGGTTTTCCCCCGAAAATTGTGGATGACGTCGGCATCGATGCTACGGGAACGCGTGATTAATTGCTGAATCGACGCTGGACACCCCGCTCTTTTGGGCCGCAGGTATCGTGGATCGCGCACCTTGATTCCAGCTCAACCCGCAAGAATCAAGGCGAATAAGAGTGCGGGAATGCTGATCGAGACTAATATCACTGCCAACAAAGCAACGACCCGCTTGCGACCATAGGGTTGAATCCACCCAGACGCCATCCCGGCCTTCCGCTTGGGAATCCGGGAGTCGGTTGACTCCATAGGAATCGGCTCCACATCCGGGACCAGCAACGTGTCCGGAATCTCCTCGTGGAAGGTGCGGCGCCGCAGGTGTCGCGGGGCGGCAACCAGCGGGGGAGCATCGTCGGCAGTATCACCCAACAGCCGGTCCTCCTCGCCTCGTTACCTCGTCAGTAGGCTGAGAGACTCAACCTGATCGTCTTCAATTCTTACATTCCCGTCCGCTGAACGGCGCATTCCGGCCGCAGGGAAACATCAATCAGGCCGCCGGTCTCGATCACAAACCGCCGCAGCCACTGCCCCAGGCTCAGTTTGGGGTGCGCGTTCACCATCTGGACGTCCGCCGTCGTACATTGCTCCATCAGCCGCTGCGCCCTGGCGACGTGATAACTGGACGTCACCACCGTGATGGACTTCCAGCCGTTCGCCTCGGCAATCCTGCCGATCGCACGCGCCTCGCCGCGGGTGTCGTACTCGTCGGGGCGGAAGCACAGGAGCTGGGCGCTGGGAAAGGCGGACGAGTTGCAGGCGGCGTCGGCCGCAGTATTGCCGGGAGTGTCGGTGTGGGACAGCACCAGGACGGGGATGCCGTAGTCCCGTTGCATCTGCTGCGCGACCGGCAGCCGTTCAGCCGCCGCGCCGCCCAGCATGATGACGGCATCAGTCCGGCGGACGCTCAAGGGATCCACGTTCACAAAGAGTTGAAACGCGAAGACCAGCCAGAGTAGTGCGGCCCCGGAAATCCACGCAAGTACCCGAGCGCCGACGGGATGCAAGGCGGGCAGCGGCAGGGGCATGCGTATGAGTCTCGCATGCGGCCGGCGCCACGAGGAAAACGATCACCCGCGAGTGCGACCCGCAACGCGCCGCTGTCACCCCTCGCGATAGCGTAGGGCTGTGCAAGAACACGAGACTGTCCCACATCCAACGCCGTCCACAGCGACCCCGCCCCAAGCGCCCCTAACCGTGGCGGAGCTCTCCGAATCCCAGCTCCTGGAACGTATCTTCCCGCGACTGCACTACGGCCAGGAACACAACCCGTCCCTGATCCTTGGGCCGGGCGACGACGCCGCGATAGTGGCCGCGCCGGACGGCCGGACAGTCCTCAGCATCGACACCCAGGTGGTGGACCAGGACTTCCGCCTGGAGTGGAACAACGGCTACCGGACCACCGGCTACGACGTCGGCTGGAAGGCCGCCGCGCAAAACCTCAGCGACATTAACGCCATGGGCGCCCGCGCCACCTCCCTCGTCGTCAGCCTCACCATGCCCCCGGAAACCCGCGTCGCCTGGGTCGAGGACTTCGCCGACGGAATCAGTGCCGGTATCAGGGAACTGGGCGCCCCGGACTGCGCCGTGGCCGGGGGAGACCTGGGCCGGGGACGCGAACTCGCGGTCAGCGTTGCGATCCTGGGCACCCTCGACGGCAAGGCGGCCG
>NZ_AUPJ01000452.1 GCF_000427315.1 Arthrobacter sp. TB 26 | reverse complement strand
GGTTTCAGCGCTGTCCGCCAGACTGCGACGGCTTTTGCGGTGAATGTCCAGGTGGCTGTGCCGCTGGCGCCCGCGGTGGCCTGCAGTTTGTCGGCCTGTTCAGCGATCTGTGCATCGGCGGCTTCCCAGCGTTCGGTCCAGCCGGTGGGGGGTGTTGCCGCCGGTGAGGAGCTGTCGAAGCCGACGCCGCCGATCAGCATCGCGTTGTTGCTGGCCGTGGTGATGCTGGGGGCTGTGATGCTGGTCGCTGTGTAGGTGGTGTTCGCGGCCGTGACAACGCTGCTGTCCAGCGGGGTGCTGTTGTTGACGCCCCGGTAGGCGGTGACGCCGCCGCCCCATTTCACCGCGGTGCTCAGCGTCCAGCTGTAACTGGCCGGGTCAGAGGAACCGACGACCCGGTAGTACGCAAATACCCGGGCGCCGCTGCCGACGTTGAGGGTGTTGACGATCGGGGTCCAGCCCGACGGGGTGCTGGCTGTCGGGTTCTTGTCCGCGGTGAATGACGCGACCAGGACATCGCCCGCCGCCGTTCCGGAAGGTTTGTTCAGCGTGACGGTGGTGGTGGCCGTGGTGTTGTTCGTCGTGGTGGAGGCGCCGACGGTGATCCCTGACGATGGCGGCGGGGCGGTGCCCGGGCTGACCGTGATGGTCTTGCTGGCCGACGTCGAGCCTCCGGCGTTGGTGGCGGTCAGTGTCGCGGTGTAGGTGCCCGCGGTGGAGTAGGTGTACGAGGGATTTTCGGCGGTGGAGGTCCCGCCGTCCCCGAACGCCCAGGCCCAGGAGGTCGGTGAACCCGTGGACGTGTCAGTGAAGCTCACGTCCAAGGGAGCGGTGCCCGACGTCGGAGTCGCGGTGAACGAGGCCACCGGGGCTGCCGGCGGCGGCGGGGGAGTGGTCCCTCCCAAGGTTCGGTAGTAGAACCAGTAGCGCTTGGTCACGTTGTTGCTGGCCAGGACCACCAGGCCGGTCGTGCTGTTCACGCTCTGCTTGCTGGTGGTCACATCGTTCATGTTGGCGGATGATCCGTCCTGGATGACCGGGGTGCCCCGCCCGGTCGGGAAGACCGGATTGTCCATGGACGCCGTCTTCTCATAGATGGCGCCGGGGATGCCGGAGTAGGCGCAGCCGCTGACGCCGGTGCCGGGCGCCGTGTGGAAGGCATGCACGGTGTTGTTCTGCGTGTCCAGGATGATTTGCGGGCGGGAAACGCAGTCCCCGATCGTGGCGATCGTTGATTGCGAGAACGAGCCCGTTCCGGGTTTGAAAACCACCAGCAGCAGCTGAGCCAGGCTCTGGTTGCTCGACGTGTCGTTGAGGCCGGTCTTGATGGCGGCGAACACGCGGCCGGTGCTGTCGGATTGAAGCGTCTTGACGCTCAGATGATCGTCGGCAAGCTTGTTGCCCTTAACGGCGTCCTGGACCTTCCACGAGGACGTCGCCGTGGGGCTGGTCCCATCGGTGCGGGTCGCCCAGCGCACGGCGCCGGTCAGCTGGTCGCTCCACATGACGCCGATCTTGTTGCCGCCGAAGGCCACGACTGCCGAAATGTCATCCGGCGCAGGGTTCGGGTTGGAGACAGGAATGACGAACGGGGAGCTCCAGCTGGTCCCGCCCGCTGCGGAGCGGTTGACGTAGACCGTGTTGGTGAAGCCGCTGGTCGAATTGCCGGACACCTGGGTCCAGGTCGCCCAGATGGCGCCTGTGCTGTCCTGGTCGATCGTCATCGACTCGCTGCTGTTGTTCATGATGGTGGTCGGGAAGCCGCTGTCCAACGTGAACGTTCCCCCGGAATAGCTGTAGCGGTACAGCTTGGCCGGCTGGCCCGAGACCGATGCCTTCGGCGATGTATCACCGGACACTGTGACAACGTGGGAGGCGATGTAGAGGTGGGTTCCATCCCAGAGCGTGTCCGCCAAGGTGGTGGCGCGGGTGTCATTCGTGACGCCGGTGCTGACCCACGTATTCGTGGGGACGTCCAGCCGGTAGATTTGCCAGCCCGTGCCGGAAGTCCACATATCCGCCCACCACGATCCGCCGTTGAACCAGAGCTTGCTTTGCGGTTTGTCCGATGTTGGCGGGTTGCTCACTCCGGAGTAGCTGATGCTGGGATAACCGTAGTCGGTGGCCGCCGAGGCGCTGCTTGAGATTCCGAGCAGGCCTCCGGCCACGACTAATGCCATTACCAGGCTCTGGCTTAGCCAGCGGACTGTACGTTTCATCTTGATCGCCGTTTCTTTCATGCGTTTGATCGCCGTTTCCATGGTGAGTTTGCAGATGTCTCCCGACGAGGTGATGCTAGCCACTCTTTCGGGAAGTGAAAAGAGCAATTTTTCTTGGTTGAGATTTTTATGTCTTTCCTGGCGGAGAAAGACCTTTCATGGAATACGCGATATGCCCCCTGGGTGTCAGCCGAACTGCACCCAGAATCCCGTTTCCCCCTGAAGCCGCAGCCACCCTTGCAACGTCGCTGTGGCTTCGGCGCGCGCCGGCTCTGGACCTTGCAATCGAGGCGGCGTACGGTTCCAGTATCAGGACAAATGCGCTGAAACTCAACGGAAAATGGCACATAAGCCGCCGACCGAGTACACCGTTCACGAATGACTCGTGGTTCCCGAGTAGGCCGTCCGGAAGACCCAAGTAGAGGCGCGGGAATCGCGTGCTTGGTGGAACAAACAACCAAGTATTAGCCACTCGTGACACAACATTGGGTGAACTTTAGGCTCTAGGCAAGGCCACAGTCCAGTGGCAGCTGGGGTTCGGGGTTGCTCGTAATTCGACGGATGTCCACGAATTCATCCGATAGGTTCTCATTCGCTGATGGCAAGGCTGTCAGCGTCCGAAAATTCCATGAAGTGGTGAGGCTTTTGTCTATTCCCAATTTGGTCCCTAATTCGCCCACCGAGCGAATTGCCGCATCGCCGAGGGCTTCGGTGAGTGTGGTTATTCCCACGCTGAATGAAGAAATGAATTTGCCGTGGGTTCTGCGGCGTATGCCTTCATATGTGGATGAAGTGGTCATCGTCGACGGGCGCTCCCATGACCACACGATCGACGTCGCCCGGGCACTCAGGGTCGACGTTGTGGTGGTGGCTGAACCGCGCAAGGGCAAGGGCATTGCAGTCCGCGCCGGCTTTGCAGCGGCGTCGGGAGACATCATCGTGATGCTCGACGCGGACGGAAGCATGGACCCGCAGGAAATCGGCTGGTTCGTTTCTCCACTCCAGCATGATTACGACTTCGTCAAGGGCTCCCGCTACGTGACAGGAGGCGGGTCGGAAGACCTGACCTGGCTGCGGAACACCGGGAACCGGGTCCTGACGGGGTTGGCGAACACGGTGCTGAGAAGCAATTACTCGGACCTCTGCTACGGCTACATTGCGCTCCGCCGGGAATGCCTCGAGGTCCTCGAGTTGGAGTCGGACGGCTTTGAGATCGAGACGGAGCTGATAGTCAGGGCCGCCCGCGCAGGCCTCCGGATCGCGGAAGTGCCGAGCTTCGAACTTGACCGCATCTCCGGTGTCTCGAACCTGCAGACCTTCCGGGACGGATGGCGGGTCCTCCGCACCCTGGCCCGCGAATGCACTACCTGGGACGCGCCGACCGCGGGGGCACGGCCCGAAGCCCTCCGACGGGTGAAGTACACCTATCCGAATGTCCGGTTTGCCCGCACACCCACGGATCCGCACAGCGTGCTGACCGTGGCGGAAGGAGCCTAAGGTGCTCGACTTCAATTTCCGGCCCGCCGCTTCCGTGGTCATCTGCTCCTACACGGAGCAGCGCTGGGAACTACTCATGGACGTCATTGACTCCGTACACGCCCAGACGCTTCAGCCGAAGCAGGTGATCGTAGTGGTTGACCACAACGAGGATCTGTACAAGCGGCTGGTGGCTGCCGTTCAGGACGTCACCCTGGTGGAGAGCACCGGGCTCCAAGGTCTTTCCGGGGCGCGGAACACGGGCGTGGGCCTGGCCACCTCGGAGATCGTGGCGTTTTTGGACGACGACGCCGTGGCAGCTCCGGACTGGCTCGAAAAGCTAACGGCGCTCTACGACGATTCCGACGTCCTGGCAGTCGGCGGCAAGGTTGAGCCGGCGTGGGAAGGCGGCCGGCCCGGCTACTTCGGCCCTGAACTGGACTGGATCGTCGGCTGCAGCCACCGCGGCATGCCCAAGGTGGCCTCCGAAGTGCGGAATGTTATCGGCGCCAACATGTCCTTCCGGCTTCAAGTGCTCCAGCAGGTGGGCGGCTTCAACCTTTCGCTTGGACGTCAGGGGACGAAACCGCTGGGTTGCGAAGAGACGGAAATCTGCATCCGGGCGGCTGTTGGCTCCCCGGGCTCCCGCATCGTGTATGAGCCGGCAGCGCTGGTGCATCACCACGTTCCGATCCAACGGGGAACGTTCCGCTACATGCTGGAGCGTTCCTGGTCGGAGGGTATATCCAAAGCCCAGGTCAGCCACATCGTGGGCCACAAAAGGGCCCTTGGCCCCGAGCGGCGCTACGTGCGCAGCGTCCTGCCCCGCGCGGTCTTTTCCGCACTTGCGGCGTGGGGCCGCGGTGCCGACCCCCACGGTTTGCGCCGGGCAGGCGCCTACGTGGCCGTTCTGGCTGTCACGGCCGCAGGATACCTCCGCGGACGCCGGGTCGCCCAAGGCTCCGGATCGCTCCTGTCCGGCTCAATTCCTGTCCCCCATAGCGGCCCTCCCTGGAGGGAAGCCACGTGATTGAAGTCGGAAACGAGTTTGTGGTGGCAACCGAGGACGCAGGCCTGGACATTGCTCCTTCGATGGGAACCGAGGCCGTCCCTGACTGGCCCGGAGCCCTGTGGGTCGGAGCAGTCGATCTTGATATCCTCGCGGGCAGCACCCACCTGAGGCTCCAGGATTCCGTGGGCTACCACCGCGCACGCCTACTGGTGCGCAGCGGACCGTCAGTGCGCGGGTTCGTCGACGTCGACGCTCCAGGCGGCGTCCTGGACCGTGGCGTGCTTGAGTCCGCCGCGGCGGCACTGCCGGCGGCCGCAGCATCCCAGACGTCGTCGACGCCCTCAATCACTGTGATTGTGTGCACGCGGGACCGCGCGTCGCTGCTGCGCGGCGCGATCGCCGCGATCCTGCGCCTCGACTACCCGAACTTCGACGTCATCGTTGTGGACAACGGCGCAAGCACTGACGAAACCCGTGACATGGTCCGGGATGAGTTTCAGGACCCCCGCTTGGTCCTGATTTCCGAACCCAGGCCGGGGCTGTCCAGGGCCCGCAATGCAGGCTTGCGGCGTGCGCGCGGGGACATCGTCGCGTTCACGGATGACGACGTCGTGGTGGACGAGTTCTGGCTGCGGGGAATTGCATCCGGCTTTGAACAGGCACCTGATGTTGCCTGCGTGACAGGACTGGTTCCTGCCGGCGAGTTGCGGTCGGCCGCCCAGGGCTACTTCGACGAGCGTGTCAACTGGTCCAAGATTGTCGCGCCGAAAGTTTTTTCCATGGCCGATCCTCCGGCCGATCTGCCGACGTTCCCGTTCTGCCCGGGGGCCTTCGGCACCGGGGCGAACTTCGCACTCGATCGACGCACCGCCCTGGCGCTGGGGGCTTTTGACCCGGCCCTCGGCGTCGGGACGCGCACCTGTGGCGGCGAGGACATCGACATGTTCACCCGGGTCATCCTCGGCGGGCATTCCCTGGTGGTCCAGCCTTCCGCGATTGTCTGGCACCGCCACCGGGCAGAACTGGAAGACCTCATTGTTCAGGTCAGCGGATATGGCAAAGGCCTGGGGTCGTGGCTGACCAAGATCCTCTTGAACCCGCGAACGGCACGAATGGCCATCGCCCGAGGCCCACAAGGCGCGCTGCATTTCCTGCGAAACGCCCGAAACCATTCCCTTGGACAGAACGCAGCGATTACGACGGCGACGGCGCCACGGGACCCGCTCATCGCGAAGGCCCTGCGGACTGAACTTGTCTCAGTGGCGCGAGGACCACTGAACTACCTTCTCGAGCGCCGGTCGGGAAAGACATAGGCGGCTTACCGGCCTCCGGCTCGGCAGATGGCACACACAGTTTTTTGGGGGAACGCGTCACAAGGGGACGCTGACTACCCACTCGCACAGTCCCCGAAAATCGATCAAGGAAGTATCAGCGACATGGGTCTCTTACTCCACGACGAAACACCAACCCCCAAATCCCCGAAACCAACGGTAGCGGCGTTGAGGGCAGACAGGCCTTTGGACTTTGGACTGGCCGTCGCCGGCCTGATCCTTGCCGTCCTCATCCTGTTCGATCTGGGCGGCCCGGTGCTGGCGCCGGTCACCCTCCTCGGCTGCCTCGTGCTGCCCGGGTGGGTCCTGGTACGACGTCTTCCCGACGCTGATCCGGTCGCGCGGGTGGTCTGGACCGTCGTGATGAGCGCAGCCGTCTACACCGTCCTCGCCGTCCTCATGGCGTGGGCCCATTTCTGGCATCCCCGGCCCGTCACGGCCGCCATCCTGATTGCGGCATCGGCACTCATCGCTGTCTTCCCTCCGGGGACTGGAACAGGCCGGCATGCAATTTACGGGCATCCAGTCAGCAGACGCGCGCTGGACTGGCGCTCCTTGCGGAGCCTGGCCGCGTTCCGGGGCCACAGCCTCTCGACGTATGTGCCGTGGGCCATCCTCGGCCTAGCGATGGTCGTGTGGGGCGTAGCCCTGGCCATGACAGGGGAGGAACTCGTCGGGAACAGAGGGCTCCTGACGACGTTCCCGCTGATCTGGTACTTCGCCGTGGCCGCCGTCGTGGCGCTGTGCATCTGGGCCGTCGCGGCGCGGAAGATGGCGTCCAACGGCTTCCTGGCAGCCTCCACCACCGGACTCGTCGCCATGCTGTACGCCTCGGCGCCCATGGTGGTCAGCGTTCCGCGCCTGCCATGGTCCTACAAGCACATCGCCGTGACGAACTACATCGGTGCCACTGGCCAGGTGGATCCTTCGATCGACATCTACAACCGGTGGCCCGGATTCTTCTCAGTCAGCGCCTTCATGGGCGAAGTGGTCGGCTACCGCAACGCCGTGGACTACGCTGCTCTGGCGGAGTTCGGGTTCGCCCTGCTGGACGTCGTGATCATCCTCGCCATCGCACGGACCCTCACCTCCAACCCGAGGATCTACTGGACCGCCACCCTGGTCTTTGCCCTCACCAACTGGGTGAACCAGAACTACTACTCACCCCAGGCGTTCTCCTACACCCTCTACCTGACGATGTGCCTGATCGCACTGACATTCCTCCGCAGCACTCCGGTCAAAATCGCCACCGCGGTGGAGACCCGGCTGAAACGACTGCAGGGGCGGTTCAACCGGGGGCTCCCGGCCGCCACGAAGACTGAAGAGGTCAGCCCCAGCCCCGCCATGGTGATGCCCGCGGCGGCGGCGATTCTCCTCCTGCAGACCGCGACGGTCGCGAGCCATCAGCTGACGCCGTACATGGCCATCCTGGCATTGTTCCCGCTCTTCGTCTTTGGCTACTTCAAACCAAAGTGGCTGGGCCCGGCGCTTGCGGTCATGGCCATCGCATACCTGCTGCCGAATCTCGACTATGTGGACAACAAGTACGGACTGTTCAGCGGGTTCGACATCTTCAAGAACGCCAGTTACACCCTGCCCGAAGTCAGCAATATCGATGACGCGTCCAGCTGGATGGCCCGTACTCCGGATGCCCTCTCCCTGTTTGTCGGGCTGCTGGGACTTGCCGGCTTCATCCGCAACCTGCTGCGGGGCAGCGTCCGGCAAACGCTGATCGTCGGCTGGCTGGCAGTCGCGCCCATGTTCTGGCTCCTGGCCCAGTCCTACGGCGGGGAGGCCAAGTTCCGGGTCTTTCTCTTCGCGCTCCCGTGGCTGGCGGTCGGGACGGCCTGGCTGTTCTGGTCCGGGCCGATCCGCACCCGGAAAGCCGTTATGGGCGCCGTCGCCTCGATGACGATCATGGCCGTCCTGTTCACGATTGTGTACTTCCAGGCGGAAGCGAAATTCCGGGTCCCGAAAGCGGACGTGGTGGCAGCGCAGTGGCTGGATGCCCGGGTGGGGCCGCGGGACGTTATTTTTGAAACCAACGCCTTCTTCCCGTTGCTGATCGGGTCGAACTACCCCAGCTACCTGGAATGGGGCCGGGTCACCTCGCTGACCAAGTTCCTTCAGGGCTCCAGCCGGAGCCTGACGCCCGAGGGAGTCGAGCGCTACGCGAACAACAACTGGAAACCTGAGCGCATCTTCGTTGTCTTCTCGGACTCGCAACTGGCGCAGGCGATCAAGGACAAGCTATTCGATGCCAATATGCTCCCCGCTCTTGAACGGGAGATAGCCGTAGGGGATAAATCCGATCATGTATATGACAATGGAGCCGTCCGGATCTACCAAATCAAAAAAACCGGTTAACTTGGGGACAAGCGGCGGCATTCTCGCCAGAGTTGTCGCGGTCGTCGTCGCAACTGCGGTGGTCGTCGCGGTGGGCTCGTTCTTCTCGCGGGGACCCGACCCGGCGGACATGCCGGTGGGGGACCTCCCCGGCTGGAAGCAAACCGGCGCCCAGGACTTCAACACCCCGGCCCGGCTGGGCCGTGTGGGCGAGGTCTATGGGCCGGACATGCGCGGGTACCACGATCTCGAGGACACCTCCGGCCAGGGCCTCTACACGCCGGATTCCGTGCTCTCGGTGAAGGACGGAAAACTCGACTATTACCTGCACACGAAGGGCGGGACACCGCGGGTCGCGAGTATTGTCCCGTTCGGCTATGCCGGTCAGACCTACGGCCGCTACTCCATCCGGTTCCGGTCAGACAGCCTGCCTGGCTACAAAATCGCTTTTATGCTCTGGCCGTCCAGCGATGATTGGCTTGAGGGCGAGATCGACTGGCCGGAAGGCGAGCTCAACGGGAAAATGTACGGCGTCTCGGCCATCAAGGATTCTCCACTCAAAGGACGGGACCGGTTCGACCCTTCCACACGGTATTACTCGCGGACCGATGCGACCGAGTGGCATGTGGCGACGACGGAATGGACCCCCGGCAAAGTGAAGTGGTTTTGGGACGGGGAATTCGTCGGCAAGACGACCATCCCCGAGGGTGTCCCCACCACCAATATGCGGCTGACGCTGCAGGCCGAGACGAAGGACGGAGCCGACGAATCGTCACCCAAGCCTGAAACGGCCGGCCATTTGGAGGTCGACTGGGTCGTGCAGTATGCCTACGCGCCTTAGCCCGGCCCGCTCGCACATCACCGGCAGGATTGTCAGGCACGATTTTCCAGTGTTACGGCGGGAGGAACAGATGGAAGTCCCTAGTAACGGCCAGACCGACCCAGGGGAATGGAACGGTGAGCAGCCAGACATCCACCCCTGGATCGCGAGGGCGTTCCGGGCGCTTGACGGGTCGGGGCTTCCCTGGGTGCTGTTGCGCGGCGAAGATGACCTCGTCCGCCCCAGAGGCGATGTGGACATCCTTGTGGGAGACGGCCAGATGCAGCGCGTGGATGCCTTGCTGGCGGGTGTTGGTTTCCGCCGCGTACTCGCTCCCGGGCACGGAAGCCACCGGTTCTATTTCAGCTACGACGCGGCTGAAGACCTGTGGCTCAAACTGGACGTCGTCTCGGAGATTTCCTTCGGCCCCTACCAACAATGGCCCACATCCCTGGCCCAGGGCTGCCTCAAACGGCGCATCCGGAACGGGCTGCTCTGGCTCCCTGCAACAACTGAACAGGCCTGGCTCCAGCTCCTTCACACAATGCTGGATAAGGGCGGAGCCGTCAGGCCGGAGCGTGTGGAAACCGTCCGGGTCGCCGGCGCACTGGCCTCGACCGATGACGCGATCGCGGCCTATGTCGACCGGCAGGTGGGACCCGGAACCGCCGCGCAGCTGCTCAAACTTGTCAGATCGGGCCGCGTTGAGGAATTCCGTGGTCCGGCCCTGCGGATGGCGTCAGCCCTGACCCGGGACGCTCCGTTGCGTACCAGGATCACCGCGGGCCGAAACAGGGTGTTCCGGCTGATCAGCCCGACCTTCCAGGGCCGCCTCGGCCGCGGAATCGTGGTTGGTGTGGTGGGCCCCGAGGGTGCCGTCAAAACGACCCTGCTGCGCCGGCTCGGCGAGAGCTTTCCGGTTCCCAGCCGCTGCGTGTACCTGGGCATGAGGGGACCTGGGCGGGGGGACGGCTGGCTCGCACGGATTCCCGGCGGGCGGCTCGGCGGGAAGATGGTCGGGCAGATCTGCGGCGCGGCGGCAGCCAGATACCACTATCGACGGGGCCGGTTGGTTCTGGTGGTCCAGCCGGCCAACGACGCTTTACAGCCCGGTGCTGCCGGGCCCGCTGCGGGACGGCGGACAGGGACGGCCCTGGCGGCCGCGGTGGCGCACCAACCCGACGCGCTGCTTGTGCTCGACGACCCCGGCGGGGTCATGTTCGAGCCGAACGTTGGACACCGGCCTGAGGTCCTTGAAGAGCGGCGACCGGCACACCTGGAAGCCGCGAAGCGGCGCCCCAACACCTGGGTCATCGACGTTGCCCAGTCTCAGGCGCTGATCCAGAGGGTTGCCACCGAGATTGTCTGGGGGCTGGTGGCTGGATCGGCGCCCACACTGGCCGCGTCCGGACGACCGGAGCCCGAGACCCCGGAATCCGGGGGGCAGCGGTGAACTTCATCGACTCGATACTCCGCGAGCACTACGGCGAGTGGGACCTGGCAGCTTTCGGGCTGGGGGCGGAGTGGTCCACCGTCATGGTGACGCCGCAGTTCACCACTTCCCGGCACGTTGTGGGCCTGGTCTTCGCGGCCGGCGCCCGCTCTCCCAGCCTGGTCGTCAAAGTACCGCGGTGCCCTGGAGACAATGAAGGCGTCCAGCGGGAGGCGGAGATGCTGCGGCAGCTTACCGCCCTCAGCGGCGGGCGGGTGGAAGGGATCCCCCACATTGTGGCCACGTTGGAGGCGGGGGAGCACACCGTGCTGGTGGAGACTGCATTGACCGGAGCTCCGCTGGACCCGGACATGGTCGCCGGGGATCTGGCCGGGGCGGTCTCCCTCGGAATGGACTTTGTGGCTGCCCTGCCCTGTACCCGGCAGGGGGCGGACAACCGGGACTGGTACGAGCGGACGGTCGAGCGCCCCCTGGAGGCCCTCGCCGCGCTCCTGCCGCAGGACGCTGAGGTGTCCGCGCTGGTCGACCGCACCCACGAGCTGCTGGGGCCCCTCCGGCACAGCACACTGCCCGCCGTCTTCGAACACGCGGACCTGAGCCACCCAAATCTTCTGGTGCAGGCCGGTGGCAGGCTTCAAGTCATGGACTGGGAACGCTCGTCGCTGTACGGCATTCCCGGGCACGACCTCATCTTCTATCTCCAGTACCTCAGCGAATCGTCCGACATGGCGTTTTCCCGGGTCGCCCAGCTGGCGGCGTTCGACAAAGCCTTCGGGCACGGCGGGTGGGCCCTGAGGCCACTTCGCGAGCACTTGGTTCTCCGGAGCGTCGATCCGGAGCTGCTCCCGCTGCTCGTGATCGCCACCTGGGCGCGCTCAGCGTCCACTCTGGCCTTCCGCCTTGCGAGCGAGGACGTTCCAGTGCCGGGGTCAGCCCAGCTGCGGACGGCCGTCCTGGACGACCGCGACTTTTGGCTGTGGCGGCATGTGGTGACCTCCGGTCTGAACTAGGCCGGCAGCGGATGGTGCTTAGCCGGGAATTCGCCGGGGGACGGGGGTTCACGGCAAGATGTGACCATGGAGCACACTGACCAGCAGCCCTGGGTGAAGAACTACCAGCCGGGTGTCCCGGCCGAGATCGACCTGCCCACGGAATCCCTTTCCGCGATGCTGGAGCGGTCTGTGGCCGAGGCCCGCACCGCCCCCGCACTGGAGTTTTTCGGCCGCCGCACCAGCTACACCGAACTCGGCGAACAGGTCGACCGGGCAGCGGAGGGCCTGAGCAGGCTCGGCGTCCGGGCCGGCGACCGGGTCGCCCTGATACTGCCGAACTGCCCGCAGCACGTCGTCGCCTTCTACGCGGTGCTGCGCCTCGGTGCCGTCGTGGTCGAACACAACCCGCTGTACACCTCGCGGGAACTCCGCCACCAGTTCGAGGACCACCAGGCCCGCGTCGTCATCACCTGGGACAAGGCCGCGGCAGCCATCCGTGACTTCCCGTCCGACATCGAGATCGACCACGTCGTCTCGGTCAATCTCCTGGAGGCGTTCCCCGCCGTCAAGCGCCTTGCCCTGCACCTGCCGGTAAAGAAACTGCGCGAGTCCCGGGAAGCGCTGACCGGCCCCGCGCCGGGAACAACCCCGTGGAAGGAACTCCTAAGCCACGGCCGCATCGATCCGGAACACCCCCGTCCCGCGGTGAATGACCTCGCCGCGATCCAGTACACCTCGGGAACCACCGGCCGTCCCAAGGGCGCCATGCTCACCCACTTCAACCTGTACTCCAACGCCCTGCAGGGTGAGGCATGGATGCACGGGGCCGAATACCGCAAGGAAGTCTTCTACGCGATCCTGCCGATGTTCCATGCCTTCGGCATGACCCTCTACCTCACCTACGGCATCCGCAAGCAGGGCCTGCTGGTTCTCTTCCCCAAGTTCGACCCGGAGCTGGTGCTGGAGGCCATGAAGAAGTCACCCGCCACGGTCTACTGCGCAGTCCCGCCGATCTACGAGCGCACCGCCATGGCCGCGAAGGAAAAAGGGATCTCGCTCCGGTCCTGTAAATACTGCATCTCCGGCGCCATGAACCTCCCTGACCATGTAGTGGAACTGTGGGAGTCGGTCTCCGGCGGGCTGCTGGTGGAAGGCTACGGGATGACCGAATCCTCGCCGGTTGCGCTGGGCAACCCCTTCCACCCCACGCGCCGCAACGGCACGATCGGCGTGCCGTTCCCGTCGACCCTGATGAAGGTCGTCAGCCTGGACGATCCCGCCGTTGAGGTGGCGCCGGGCCAGCCGGGGGAGTTGCTGCTGAAAGGCCCCCAGGTGTTCCAGGGTTACTGGAACAACCCGGAGGAAACAGCGAAGACCCTCACCGCCGACGGCTGGCTGCGGACCGGCGACGTCGTGACCGTGGACGAGGATGGATTCACCACGATCGTTGACCGGGCGAAGGAACTCATCATCACCGGCGGCTTCAACGTCTCACCCACCGAAGTAGAGGCGGTGCTCCGCCTGCACCCGGACGTCAAGGACGCTGCCGTCGTCGGCAAGCCACTCGAGCGGGGCGGCGAGATGGTGGTCGCCGCCGTCGAGCTTGAGCCGGGCACCACGCTCGATGAGGACTCCCTCCGCGGGCACTGCCGCGAGCACCTGGCCGGCTACAAGGTCCCCAAACGGATCGTTGCCATCCCGGACATGCCGCGATCGATGCTCGGCAAAATCCTGCGGAAGCAGGTGCGCGAGCAGGTGATGCCGACGCTC
The DNA here is from genome assembly GCF_000427315.1 of Arthrobacter sp. TB 26. Taxonomy (GTDB): domain Bacteria; phylum Actinomycetota; class Actinomycetes; order Actinomycetales; family Micrococcaceae; genus Arthrobacter. Next base: position 4,341 of record NZ_AUPJ01000452.1, on the reverse strand, counting down.
TGACTGAGCGAGTAGGCACACGTGGAGCCAAACACCCTGCTCAAGTAGTCACTGAAGGCCGGGCCCAGAGGCCGTTACTAGTGACACCCCTCCGTGCAGATCGTAGGCTTCAGTACACAGTTGCAACAGCTGTCTCGTCGGTGGTGTCTTCTGGTGATTGACGCGGTTGCTTGCAGTGGGGCAGCTGCTGGATGGCAGCTAACTGGAAACCCGGCCAAGGAGGTCTCACCCCATGGTTCTCTCGCTTCGCAGCGATGCGCCGGCGTCACGGCCGCCAGGATACGTCCGACGGCGGCGCGCATGACTGCGGACCCGCCCACCGGCCATCCGGCCGTGCACCCGACGGTAACCAACGCTTTTCACGCCCTTGACGAAGCAGGGCTGCCCTGGGTCCTGCTGCGCGGCGAGGACGACCTCGCCCTGCCCTCCGGCGACGTGGACATCCTCGTCGCGCACGAGCTGTTGCCGGTCCTGGACGGGCTCATGAACGGGATCGGACTGTGCCGGGTTCACGCCACGGGACACGGAAGCCACCGCTTCTACTTTGGCTACTCGGACTCGGGTGAGCTGTGGCTGAAATTGGACATTGTCACGGAAATCTCCTTCGGGCCGTTCCAGCAGTGGCGGACGCCCTTGGCGCAGGGCTGCCTCGAGCGGCGCGTCCGGAAGGGTCAGTTGTGGATGCCCGCCCCGGCCGACCAGGCCTGGCTGCAGCTCCTCCATCTCGCGCTGGACAAAGGGGAGATCCAGCCGCAACGGGAGGAGACCGCCCGGGCTGCCGCCGCCGTCGCGTCGCCCGGGGACCGGATCGCCCAATACCTGGATCAGCGCAGCGGAGCGGGCAGCGCGGCGGAACTGCTGGAACTGGTCCGCGCCGGCAGGTTTGACGAGGCCCCTGCCCTGGCCGGCCGGCTGCGGTCCGGCTGGACTTCCGCGGCACCCCTGCGGACACACGCACTCGCCCTGACGAACCGGGCGCTGCGCCAGCTCAGCCCGAGGCTCCCGGGCCGGGGTCTGGTGGTGGGCGTGATGGCCCCCGACGGTGCCGGCAAGACCACGCTGCTCCACGGCCTGCGTGCCGACTTCCCCATCCCCACCGCCTATGTCTACATGGGATTGTGGGGCGCCGGGCCGTGGGATGGCTGGCTGCACCGGGTCCCCGGGGGGCGCACCGCGAAGAAGCTGTTCCGGGCCCTCAAAGGTGGGATGGCCGCCCGGTATCACCGCGCCCGCGGGCGCGTGGTGCTCATGGACCGGGTCGCCTACGATGCCCTGCTGCCCGGCGCTGCGGACAACAAACCCAAAACCGGTGTCTCAAACTCACTCGCCGTGCGGCTGGCTGCTACTCCGGACCTCCTGCTGGTCCTCGATGTTCCCGGTGAGGTGATGTTCTCCCGGAAGGGCGAGCACACGGCGGAGATTCTGGAGAAATGGCGGCAGTCCTACCTGCAGTTGGCCGATCGGCTTCCCGGTTCCAGCATTCTCGACGCCGCCCAGCCCCAGCACCTGGTCCAGCGGCTGGCCACGAAGACGGTGTGGGGACGAATGTGCCCTGGCACGCCGGACGCCTCCGCGGCAGCTCCGCCGGGGGAGGCGGCCGCGCTCTCGCTGCACTTGTGGAGGCTCCTGGACTGGCGCTTCCTCGTGCCGGTGTTGCAGCCCCGCAGTGTGGGGTACGGCGGCGCGGTGGGCCCGGACCTGATGGCCGCGCTTCATCTGCTTCACCCCGACGCCGCCCGGATCCCCTCCGGCAGCAATGGCACCCCGGACGGTCCGTTTCACGTTGTGCTGCTCCGGGAGCCTGACCTGCAGCTTTTCGAGCAGGCCGCTGCGGCGGTGCAGCCCGGCGGCTGGATGTGCGCCCAGGTGAAACGTTCGTTCCTTCGGCGAACGGGTCCGCGCACGCTGGCGGGTTGGAAGCGGACGTTCAAGCGGCGTGGTTTCGATGACATCAGCGTCTACTGGCACGCGACCACCCTGGACAGCCCGGGCCGGCTGGTGCCGACGGCATCGGCCACCGCGGTCCTGGACACGCTGTCGCTGCACAAGGGAGTCCGCTTCGGACTGGCAAAGGCCGTCATGGCCCGGCTTGCCCTGGTGCTTCGGTTGTTCGATGTGGCAGTCCCGGAGGGAACCGTGACGGGCCGGCGGCCGGAGAGCTGAAAGCCCTGCGGGGCCTCGCCGGGTCCAGCGGTGATTCGGGTTCAGCGGCGCCGGACCAGCTGCACCAGCTCGTCATGCAGGGGCTTGAAGCCGAAGCGAAGAATCGCATAGACCACGGCAACAGCCGTGGGGACCACCAGGATCAGGGTAGTTACTCCGCCCAGGACTGGCGCCGCCAGGATGCCGAGTCCCGCTACTGCCACGGCCGCCCCGCAGACCAAGCCGGGCGCTACAGCACGGAGCAGTTCGCGGGCCCGCAGCTCGATCACCCGGGCGGCCACGAGCTGCATGCCGCAGGCGAACACCACCGCGACGACGAATTGTGCGCAGGCGACGCCCACGATGCCCCACTGGGTGGCATACAGCAGGACCGGCAGAAGGATGACGAGCCGTACCAGCGAAACCCAGATCGAGAGGCCCGGACGGCCGATGGCCTTGTACACGTCGTTGGCGCCGGCGCCCAGGGAGCGGGCCGCGGCGTAGAGGGCAAGGAAAACGAGCGGCAGTACGGCGTCCAACCACTTCTCGCCGAAGACCAGCGGCACCAGAACCGGGGCCACGACTGCCAGCCCCACACCGGTGGTGACGCCGTACAGGGACTGGATCCGCACACTGGTCAGGTAGCCGGAACGGAGCCGTTCCGGCTCNCTCGCCGCGCACCTGGGCGTACAAAGGGAACAGGACGGTCGACAGCACAAAGAAGACGTTGAGGATCAGCACTTCGGGCAGGCGGAAGGCCAGCGTGTAGTAACCCAGCGCATGCGCCCCGAGTAGGAGGCCAATGATGAGGTAGTCGATGTCGAAGATCAGCCGGGCCAGCATGCTGCTGCCGGCGACCGGTGCGCCGTATTTCAAGTTGGCTCGGAGGGCATCTTTGCGCACACGCCAGACTTGCCAGGGTGCACTCCTGCCCACCAGGAACCAGCACGTCGCTGCGTAGGCCACGGACCCCGCAGCGGTTCCCACGGCCAGCGACCAGGCCCCGTGGCCGGTAAATGCCAGGCTGAGCGTCACTGTGCCCATCGTGGCGGCACGAATGACCGGAGCCGCCGTGAGCTTCTTGAATTGCAGGTCACGCCGCAGCAGGGCCTCGGGGACGGCGCCGAGCGAGGTGGCCAGCACCGAGATCCCCAGAACCTGGACCAGGGGTTCCACATCGGGGAGGCTGAAGATCTCCGCAATCAGGGGCGCGGCAAGGAAGGCGCCCAGGCCCAGGAGGGTGCCCAGCACCGCGGAGATCAGCAGCGCGGACCTCGCAATGACGCCGGTGCGTGGCAGGTAGACCAGCGCCTGCGCCACGCCGGCGTCGGCAATAGTCTCCGCGTAGCCCATGAGGACCAGGGCCAGGGCCACCAGGCCGTACTCCTCGGGAGACAGCAGCCGCGCCAGCACGATGGTGGTTACCAGGACGATGATTCTTCCGCCGGCGAAGGCCAGCCCCTGCCACATGGCGCCCCGGACACCGGTCCGGGCCAGTTCCCCGGGAGCGTACGTCATGCCGGTGAGCTTCCAAGCGGAAGGCCGGCGCTGCCGGGATGGATCGCGCTGCGCAGCTCGTCCAAGTATTCCTGCGTGACCGTCTGCCAGGTCCTGACTGCGCCGGCGTCACGCTCGGTGTGCTCCGGCCGCGGCCCTGTCAGCCGGTTGACGACATGTCCAGCAAAGTTCCCGGAGTCCGGCTCAATGGTCAGCAACGGATGAGGATCCTGCTCCCGGGCGGCGACCGGGGTGGCCACCACGGGAAGTCCGGCAGCCAGCGCCTCACGGACCGAGTTCCGGATGCCGACCCCGTGTTCGTCGGGGAACGCCGCCACATCGGCGGACTGGAAGACGTCGAGGACGGACGGCACATTCGCCAGGACCTCCACCCGGGGCCCGGCCAGCGCGAGGACCTCAGGCTCGGGACGGCGGCCGGCCAGGACAAACCTGGCATCAGGGACCTTCTCCCACACCAGGGGAGCGATCGTGCCGATCAGGACCTTTGCGCTGTCGATATTGGGTCCGTAGTTCAGGCTGCCGACAAAGCAGACCACGGGGCCGGACTGCCTGGCGGCGGGACGGCTGGCCTGCTCGGCTCCGTTCGGGATGCTCCGCACAGGCCGCGCCAGGCGTTGAGCCCATTCAACGGCATCCTGGGACCCCACCGTGAGCAGGCGTGCCCGTGCCGGCAGGCGGCGC
>NZ_AUPJ01000451.1 GCF_000427315.1 Arthrobacter sp. TB 26 | reverse complement strand
GGTACGCCAGCCGCAGGCGCCCCGCAATGGCGGTATCCATCCCGGCCCTGATCGACCAGGGGTCCACGGTCTGCAGTACCACCGGTCCCTGCACATGGCGGGAGAGAAAAAGGGCGTGTGGACCGTGGATCAGGGTGGCATCGCTCTGGGCTGACAGCCTGGCGGCGGTCGAAACGGCCTCCGCAGTGGAACGTTCGTGTTTTCCGACGCCGTTCAGCCCGGCGAATGACCGCATCAGCGCCGCGGCGCGGCTCCGGGGCGTGAGCACGTGCACCGCGGCGCAGCGGCTGCGCACCTCGTCCGGAAGCCCGACCGGGCCCGAGAACGTCAGCAGGGTTACGTCCACGTCCGCCGGCAGATTCCGCAGCACCTCATAGGGGATCATCGAGCTGCCGTCACCGAAGACGGGGTCCCGGTTGGGCACACTTTCTGTGATGTACAGAAGCCTCATTGCACGAGTGTACTTGACCCCGCGGGCATGCGGCCCGGCGTCCGGCAGCCCTGTTAGGGACCGCAGATCCGGCGGTTGCCCGCGGTCCTGGATGGTGCGTGGAGCCCGGGCCAGGTTGTCAGCCCAGAAGATCGTCCTCGTAGCACCAACGCCAGTCCTCACCGGGTTCGATACTCCGCATGACGGGATGGCCGGTCGCGGCGAAATGCTTGGAGGCATGGGTTCCGGGCGACGAATCGCAGCACCCCACGGTGCCGCAGGCCAGACACATTCTGAGGTGGACCGGCGTCGTGCCTTCCCGGGCACAGTCCGCGCAGTACGGGTTGCCGGGAACCCCGGGATCCGGTGCGGATTCCAGATGTGCGCACACGCCGCCGGGCTGGGCCACACCCTCGCCGCCGCCGCTGGACATGTCCAGGTCCTCCACCGCCGCGTCCAGCATCGATTCCTCAACGTCCAGCCGGTCCAGGACCGAGCTGAGGACCTCATGCGGATACCCGCCGCCGCGCCGCAGCTCCAGCACCTTCGCCCGCTCAGCATCCAGCATCGCCAGCCGCAGGTGGGCGTAGCGCTGGCTCGGCGTCGCCGCCTCCGCCGAGGGCCGGCCAAGACGTTCCCACGCCGCCAGCCCGCGTTCCTGGGTCCGCCGCTTGAGCATCGCCATCACTTCGGGCGGATCGGAGTCGGTCCGGAGTTCCTGCAGCCGTTCCACCCCCGCCGCCGTGGCCAGCTGCATCAGGGACGCCTGATTCAGGGCATCTTCACGCTGGTCCGGCCCCTGGACCCGCAGCAGCCGGACCAGCGAGGGCAGGGTGAAGCCTTGCAGTGTCAGGGTTCCTCCGACCACCACCATTGCTGCCAGTACCAACACGGAACGGTGTTCCAGGTCCGCGGGCAGCACCAGCACCGCCGCGAGGGTGACGACACCGCGCATGCCGGCCCAGGAGACAATGGCGGCGTATTGCCACGGCGGTGCCGGGTCTTTCCGCCGTATCGCCGGAACCAGCCGGGGCAGGTAGGTCGCGGGGAACACCCAGACTGGCCGGAGCAGCAGCACCGCCAGCAGGATCACGGCACAGCCGGCCCAGATCCGGGCTGCCCCCAGCGAGTCGCCCTGGACTCCTTCAACAATGGTCCGGACCTGGAGGCCGATCAGGAGGAAGACGGAATTCTCCAGCAGGAACTGCACCGTGTTCCAGTTGCTGCGCTGGCTCAGCCGAGCCGCGCCATTGGGCATGGACGGCGCCTTGGTGCCCATCACCAGCCCTGCGACGACGACGGCGAGGACACCGGAGGCATGGATCGCCTCCGCCGGGAGGTACGCGACAAAGGGTGCCATCAGGGACAGGGTGGTGTTGATCGCGACGTTCCGGATCCGCTTGCGCAGCTGGGTCAGCACGTAAGCCGCGGCCAGTCCCACCACCAGCCCGCCGCCGGCTGCGAGCAGGAATCCGCCGGCCAACCCGGCCGCGGAGACGGTTCCTGCGATGGCGGCGATGGCCGCCCGGAGACAGACCAGAGCCGTCGCGTCGTTGACCAGCGACTCGCCTTCGAGGATGGTGACGATTCTGCGGGGCATGCCCACCTTGCGCGCGATGGCAGTCGCCGCGACGGCGTCCGGCGGTGCGACGACGGCGCCGAGGGCAATCGCTGCGGCGAGCGGAATCTCGGGGAACAGCCACCAGACGACGAAGCCCACGGCGATCGTGCCAAAGATGACGTAGCCGACCGAAAGCAGGCCGATGGCGCGCCGGTTGGAGCCGAAATCGAACAGTGAGGTCTGCAGCGCCGCGGCGTAGAGCAGCGGCGGCAGCAACCCCACCAGGACGAGTTCGGGGTTCAACTCGATGTCCGGGACGAAGGGCAGGAACGATCCGACGACGCCTGCCAGCACCAGCAACAGGGGGACGGAAACATTGATCTTCCGACCTAAAGCGCTGCCCGCGCAAACGACCGACGCGAGTGCAAGCAATCCAAGGGCAACTTCCATGGGGCTATTGTGTCAGGCGCGGTTCTGTTGGCCGCACCCTGCGGCCGTCAGCCGTCCCCGGGGTCAGCGCCCCGTCAGTACCCTGCGATCTGGGCCAGGTATCCGTAGTACTGCCCCTTGATCGGGCGGAGTGGGTCGCCTTCGAAGCCGAAGCGGCGGTGCTCCTTGTTGTATGCGGCAGTCAGATCCAGGAACTGAGACATCAGGGCCTTGCCCGAGCCCTCACACTCCCCTTCACTGATGCACAGCGCCAGCGAGCCGGCGACGGCGGGGCTGGCGAAACTGGTTCCATGGGCCACCGCATAGCCGGCCGGCTCCGGGGACGTGGAGGAGATGCAGACCCCGGGGGCTGCGACAGTATGGGCCTTGTCCTTGGGTTTGCTGGCGTAATTGGAGAAGAAGGCCGGCCGGTCGTCCAACTGGCCGATCTTGGACCAGTCCTCGGCCCCGCAGACCGGGGACGCGAGGCCGTCCGGCTTGCCGTCGAAGTCCGCCATCGCCGTGGCGGTGAGCACCTCGTCGTAGGTGGCGGGAACAAAGTTGGCGATGTCTTCACCGGAGTTTCCGGCCGCCACGGCGTAGGCGACGCCGGCCTTGACCGAGCGGCAGATGGCGTAGTGCATCGGGTCCGTGCCCTTCCCGCAATTGGTGGTGTCGGCGCCCGGGCCTCCGATGCTGATGTTGGCCACCTCAATGTCGTTGTTTGGGTCCTTGTCCTTGCGCGTCGCCGTCACCCAGTCGATGGCGCAGATGAGCATTTCTTCCGTAATCACATCTGCGTCGTTCACGACGCGCACGGACCACAGCGGGGTTCCCGGGGCAGCCCCGATCACGCCCTGATTGTTTTCTTTGGCGCCGATCACACCGGCCACGAAGGTCCCGTGCCCGACTTTGTCCGTGGGGGTCACCTTGACCGGCGTGCCGGTGGAGCAGTCGATGCCGCCGCGCACATTGAGGTCCGGGTGGGTACCGTCGATGCCGCTGTCGATCACGGCCACGTTGACGTCCACCGGGTCCCGGGGTCCGTGGTGTTTCCGTTCGTCAGGGGCAGTGCCGCCAATCCTCTTCCACCACTTCGGCGCGACCTGGGTGCTTGGAGACGGGTCCTTGGGCTTCTGGAATTCCCGGGCCACGGTGACGAAGTCAACGCCCGGATCGGCAGCGAGGCGGGCCGCCGCAGAGGGGGTCATCGTGGCGGCGTACCCGTTCACGGCATCGCGGTAGACCGTGGAAACGGTCAGGCCGTAGCTGCCCTGCTGGGCTGCGGCCGCGGCACCGGGGTCAACAACGCCGTCCTGCAGCACCACGATGTAGCTCTGTTCCTGTTCGGCAGCGGTTGCGGGGACAGCCGCGACGAGGACTCCGGCCACGGCCAGGCTCAGCGCTGCGATGCCGCCGACGAAGGACCGTACCTGTGTCCTGATTTTGGGCGGTGGAGCGGCGTTGCCGGGATCTTGGCGTGGCCCTGCGGCTGCAAGCGCTGGCTCTCGTGATGATCCCGGATGGCGGACGTGGCTGAACATAGTGGCCTCCCTTAAGCGTCTTCGCTATTGAGCGCCCCCCGGTCCTAGCTTAGGCCCGCGACCGTGTATTGCACACGGGCCTTTGGATTAACTTGGAAGTGAACTGCGAAGGCAATCCGACGGCGGCAGGACCCGGCCGCCGTCGGACGCCTGACCCCAGCGCCACCGTTAAGTCGACGGCCCTAGACCCGGAGCCAGTCCTGCTCGAAGTCGGGGTGGTCGAAGTAGGGCAGGGCGAGCGCGTTGAGCGAGAGCGCCATCCATTCAAGCGACTGCGGGATCCAGCCGGAGTCGTGGCCAGGATCGCTGACCATCGCTGCAAGGGCAGCCTGCCGGGCGGATTCCACGATGCTGATCAGGCGCCGCTTCGCCTCACACTCGAGCAACAGGCGCTGTTCGTACCAGGCGCCGGATTTCGAGACAGTCCGGTCGCCGAGGAGGGTCCGCGCCACGGCCTCATCCTCGCTGATCCGCTCGGACAGGAATTCGACTATGTCCACACCGCGAGCGTACGCGCCGTTCTTGGCCGTCAACCAGCCCCGGCTGCCGCTGCCTTAGCGCGCCGCCAGGTTCTCCGCGTCCTCAGGACCGACGAAGCGGCATGATCCGTCGTGCCGCTCGGGCATGTCACAGGTCCGGCCGGTGGGCAGATGGACGTTGCCGCAGAGCCCGGTAATGGCAATATCCTCACGGACGTGCAGGCTGCTGAGGTCGGGCCGGGCTTCGCTGCCCTCGTGTATCCGGGGGCTGGCGGGGGCGTTGTGGTCTTGGCTGTTCATGTCTGCGTGGCTCCTTGGAGGGTCTGCGGTGCAGCAGGGTTGCCAGTCTCGATTGAGTCCGATGGCCCAGTCTCACACAGCGACGCTAAGGCGGGGTTACTACACCGTAAGTGCGTCGTCTCGGGCCGTGCCGGGAGGTGTTCACTGGGGGTATATTTCGAGGGAGAGCAGCATCGGGATTCAATGAGGCAAAAGAGGTGCGCCATGATGGTGCCAAGTTCAGCGGAAACCGGTGCCGGGGCGCCGCCTGTGCCCGGCGACCCGTTCAGCGCGGATGCTCTGGCCACGCGGCTGGGTGACATCGCCCGGGAGCTGCAGCAGGAGGACGACGCCGACTCGATGCTGGCCGGTATTGTGCACGCTGCCCTCGAGCTCGTGCCGCACGCGGCCGAGGCCTCGGTCAGCCTGGTCACTGGCCGCCGGACGATTGATTCGCGTGCCGCTTCCAGTGATCTTCCCCGCCGGGTGGATGCCCTGCAAAGCGAAACCGGGCAGGGGCCGTGCATGGACGCGTCCTATGACGAACGGGTCGTCAGCGTTCCCGACCTCAGCACCGACCAACGCTGGCCGGATTTCTCGCGGGCGGCCGTCAAGCTGGGGGCGCGGAGCATGCTCTCCTTCCAGCTCTTTGTGGATGGTGACCACCTCGGAGCCTTGAACCTCTTCGGGAAGGACGTGGGCGCCTTCGACGCCGAATCCGAGCGGATCGGGGCACTGGTGGCCGCCCACGCCGCCGTCGCCGTCGCCGGGAGCAAGCAGGTCAGCCAGCTCACCCTGGCCCTGGACACGCGGGACCTGATCGGTCAGGCCAAAGGAATCCTGATGGAGCGCTACAAGATCACCGCCCAGCAGGCGTTCCTGCTGCTGTCGCGGGCCAGCTCAGAGCTGAACGTTAAGCTGCGCGACGTCGCGGAAAGGCTCACCGTCAGCGGGGAAATGGCCAAGAAGCCCTGACGCCGGCCGGGCCGGGGCCGCCAAGTTCCCGGTTCTCAGCTGCCGGCAGCCATCGAGGAGTCATCGATGAGCCCCGAGCACACCCGGGACAGCGGCTCACCCTCGGTCCGGGCGCGGCGCAGCAACTCCTGGAGGGCCTGCTCCGCCGACAGCCCGTGGCGTTCCATCAGGATCCCGCACGCGCGGTTGGTATTGTCCCGGCCGGCGAGTGCACCTTTCAGCGGCGCGCTCAGGTGCCGGGGCGTTGCCGGGCCCTGGATATGGGCCAGCAGGGTCGCCGCGGGAACGGCGAACTTCTCCAGCAGGTGCCCGGTCGCGGCGGTATAGGCAGCCGGCAGGACAGCATAGAGCTTCAGGGTTCCGATGGGGCTGCCAGGGGCGGCCAGCGGCGTGCTGAGGGCGGAGCGGACGGGCAAGCCAGCGACAGCCTCGCTCCAGAGCGGCCACCGGGCATCCGCGGCGGCGTCGTGGACCAGGACCGTTTTTCCGGCCGTCCAGGCGTCGATGCACGGGCCCTGGCCCAAGCCGTGCTGGGCCGTGTCCGCCTGCCCCACGAGCCCTGAAGTCGCCGCGGTGCTGCTTCCGCGGCCCTGTGCATCAAACACCGAGATCCCGGCCCCGGCCGATCCCGGAATGGCGTCGCGCACAGCCTGGAGGAGCAACTGGAGGGCAAGATCGACCTTGTCCTCGGTTAGGAGCAGGTCTTTGATGCGCGCGAAGACGGCGGTCAGTTCATCCAGGGGGAGGGGATTAAATGGTTTGTTCAGCACTTGCGGCCTCATGGCGTGCGGGCACGGTCACCCTGCGTATGCCCCCTGCTGAGCCGGGACGCCTCATTCGGCGGTCCGATTAAAGCATAGCCCGCTGCGGCCGCGCAGCAGTAACAGCCCGCCGGCGGCGGGNNNCCGCCGGCTGACGCTTTGCGGGCGCCAAAGCCGCCCGGAACAAAACCCAACACTTGAATGTTCAATTAAATATGGACTTCGGTATCTTCACCTTCGGCGAACTTTCCCGCAACTTCAGCACCGGCAGGGCTTTGTCCCCGCAGCAGCGGCTGAGGGAGATCATTGAGCTTGCCAAACTGGCGGACCAGGCGGGCCTGGGATTCCTGGGCCTGGGCGAGCATCACCGGCGCGACTTCGCCCTCTCCGCCCCCGAAATCGTGCTGGCCGCCATCGCCCGGGAAACCACGACGCTGCGGCTCAGCACGGCCGTCACGGTGCTGTCCACGCAGGACCCCGTGCGGCTCTTTGAGCAGTTCGCAACCCTGGACCTGATCTCCGACGGGCGCGCGGAGATCATCGCCGGACGCGGCGCATTCATCGAGTCCTACCCGCTGTTCGGCCACGAACTGGAGGACTATGATGCCCTCTTCGAGGAGAAGCTGCAGCTCCTCCTGGAACTGCGGGACAACGCCGCCGTGACCTGGCAGGGGACGCTGACCCAGAGCATTCCCGGAATGGACATCGCGCCGCGCCCGGTCCAGGACAGGCTCCCCATCTGGGTCGGCGCCGGCGGAACCCCGGCCAGTTTCGCACGGGCCGGACGGCTGGGGCTGCCCCTGTTTGTTGCACTGCTGTCCGGACCCGCCCGGTTCCGCCGTCTGGTGGAGCTATACCACCAGTCGGCCGCCGACGCCGGCCACGACCCCGGAACCCTGCAGGTGGGTGCCGGCGGCCACTTCTACGCGGCCCCCACCTCGCAGCAGGCACGCGACACTTTCTACCCTTACTACCGGGCCTATTTCGAGCAGAACATGCCGCGCCCGGTGGACCATTTTCCGCGCTCCACCTTCGATGACTGGGCCGAACCCGGCGGCGGCCTCCTGGTGGGCAGTCCGCAGCAGGTCATCGAGAAACTGCTGGAAATCCATGACACGCTCGGCACCAGCCGCTACATGGCCCAGATCGGCCTCGGCGGCCTGCCGTTTGCCGAGACGGCCCGGTCCATCGAGCTGCTGGCCACAGAGATCATGCCGGCCGTGAACCGGGAAATCGGGACCGTTCAGCCGGTGCGGAGCACCTCAGCCGGCGGCGGCCAGCGGGATATCCAGGAAACCGCCGGAGGCATCCCAGCTGCTCGCGGTCCCGAGGTGCCGGCTTAGCCGCTGCATCCGTTCCGCGATGCGCAGCGAACCCGCACCCGCCAACCGGGCCTGGAAATCGGTGATCAGCGTCGGATACAGCCGCAGGCCCAGCGGCGTGCCACCGTCCGTGTCGAGCAGGAAGATGAACGACTGGTCGTTGCGCTCCAGCGGGTCCACCGCGTAGTCGTCCACGAAGTCCCCGGCGCTGTAGATGATCGGCCGGCCCCGGTAGAGCTCGATGCCGCGGAAGATGTGCGGCGAGTGCCCGTAGACGACGTCGGCCCCCGCCTCGATCAGGGCCCGGGCCAGCTCGCGGTGCTCGGACGGGGCGCCGGAGCCCCAGTTGGGCCCCCAATGCGTGGAAACGATCAAAAGCTCGACACGGGCCTTCGTCCGCCGGACCAGCGCCAGCAGGTCCGCCACCCGCCGGTCGCTGTCCACGACCGGAACGTAGAAGACGCCGGGCCCGCGGCCGGCTTCCCAGTCAGGCTGGTTGTCGGTAAAGGCAATGAGGCCGACGGCGGTCCCTGACACGCGGCGCACCGCAGGCCGGCGCGCGGCCTCCCGGTCCAGCCCGGCGCCGGCATGCAGGATGCCGGCCGCGTCGAGCGCCGGCAACATTTCCCGGAAGGCGCCTGCCCCGTAGTCCAGCACATGATTGTTGGCCAGCGAGACCATCCCGATCCCCGCGGAGCGGAGGCTTGCCACGTTCTTCGGGTCGGAGCGGAAATGGAACATTTTTCCGGCTTCCGGGTCCCCGCCAGCCGCCAGGACGCATTCGAGGTTGGCGATCGTGAGGTCCGCCTGGCGCAGCACGGAGCCGGTGTCTCCCCACGGGTAATCTGCGCTGACCCGTCGCAGCCGCTCGTTGACCAGCCGGCCCAGCATGACGTCGCCCAACAACCCGATCAACATGGCACACCCGCGTGTCTGGGAGCTAGGACTCGTAGTTTTCCACTTGCTTGACCGGGCGGGGCTGCGCCTCATCCGGGTTTTCACCGTACTGCCGCTTGGCCCGGCGCTGCCGCAGGAGGTCCCAGCACTGGTCCAGGTCCTCTTCGATGCGCTGCAACCGGGCATGCTCCGGGCCGTGTTCATAATCCGGCACGGAGGAGGGGGCCTTCTCGCGGAGCGCCTGCTCTTCTTCCACCAGCGCTGAGATTTGCTGCAGGATGTGTTGTTCGTCCATGACGGCCTTCTTTCGGGTAGCGGTCCTTCCGCCAGAGTAGCGAGGCCGCGATGAGCTGGCCAGAGGACCGTCCACCGGAGGCCGCTGCGGGTTCAGCCGATGCGCAGGGAGGCGGCAGCCGGAACGCCGGGCGGGAATCCCGGGATGGCGTCATCGGGGGTGTGGAAAATCCACAGTGACAGGGCGCGGTACGTGGCCCAGTCGCCATCCGCCGCCCGCAGTGACGATGTTTCCGAGCCGTCGGCGCCATCCCACACCCGCACGACCTCCAGGGCGACGGGCTTCGCGCCGGGAAGACCCAGGTGGACGCGCTGTCCTTCCTGCAGCACTCCCTGAGCGAAGCTCACCGCCGCCCCTCCCATGGAGATGTCCAGCAGTTGCCCCTGGACTCCGCCAATGGTCACAGGAGCCTTGATGGCTATCCGGTGGCCGTTCCGCCGCGAGGTCGCGAATTCGGATGCCCGGATCCGCCGGGTTCCCAACACCAGCACGACGCCGGCCAGCAGCAGCCAGGCGCCGGCGGCCACGGTGGACCCCGGGCTGGTCGCCCACGGCACCCACCCGGCAACGCCGGCCGCGGCGTACAGGATGACTGCCGCCACAACGATCACCAGGACATTCAGCACCTGTGGGGTGCGGCCGCGGAGCCTTGCGTCGGTTGCGCCCTTGGGGGTGACCTGGAACTCCAGCGATTGGCGGGATACCAGCCACCAGAGGCATGCGAGTCCCACCGGGACACGGAAGATCCGCAGGGCGAACGCCGTCGGCCAGTGGATCTGGTGCCGCATCAGCCGTTTTGAGCCCCACAGGCGGGTGCAGAACATGGCGACGAAGGCAATCAGGAATTCCACAGGCCCGGCCGTGGAGGTCTGTGCCCCTGAGACCAAGACGAGCATCGGGATCAGGAAAGCCACCAGGGTGGCGATGCCTTCGAGCCACCACAGTGTCCCGTTCAGGTATTCATGGAAGTTCCGCCAGGACATCCAGCTCTTGGCTGCCCAGAGCCGCTCGTGGGTCAGGATCTGCATGGCCCCCATGCCCCAGCGCCGGCGCTGCAGCAGGTACTGGTCCGCCGTTGCCGGCGCCAGGCCCACCGCGAGCGTCTGGTGATGGTAGACGGTTTTCCAGCCGGCCCGGATGAGTTTGAGCGTGGTGTGCATGTCCTCCGTGATGGTCTCCGTGGCCACACCCCCCACCTCGCGCAGGGCCTTCACCCGCAGCAGGGAGGTGGAACCGCACCAGAACGGACCGGCCCCGGCAGAGTTTCGGGCCGGCATCAGCACATTGAAGAACATGCCCTGTTCCCCGGAGATACCGTCGTCGTCGAAGGCCCCGGAATTGTAGAACGCCTGCGGTCCCTGGACCAGGGCGATCTCCTCATCGGCGAACCAGCCCAGGGTGGCGGTCAGGAAGGCCGGGAGCGGAACATGGTCGCAGTCCAGTACCGCGATGATGTCGATCCGGTCCTGGCCCGCTTCCTCCTCGGCCGCCATGAGGTCCAGGGCGTGATTCATGTTGCCGGCTTTGGCATGGTCGTGGTGCGGGCGGCTGACGTACCGGGCTCCCAAGGCGGCGCACATGTCCGCCACCCACTGCCGGTCGCCGTCGTCGAGCACCCACGTCTGGTGGGCGGGTTCGAGCGCACACGCCGCGGCGATGGTCGGGGCGAGGACTTCGACGGGCTCGTTGTAGGTCGGGATGAGCACGGCGACCTTCTGGCCCACGGGAGCCTCGTTCACGGGCGGCGGCGCGTGGCTGTCGATGTTCCAGAGCGTGATGGCTTTAAGTATCAGGCCGCCGAGCGGGAGCGCCTCAAAGACCACCAGGACCAGGGCGACGGTCAGGTTCCACCCGCCTGTGGGGAGGGTGAACGCCAGGCGCCAGGTCAGGTAGATGACCAGCGACCCGATCGCGGCGATACCGCCGATGTGGGCCATCCGGCGGGAGCGCGGGGCTTCGGGACCCGGGGTTCCCAGCTGCGCTGCCCACGAAGCGATCCCTGCGCGCGAGAGCGACTTCGCCGCACGGAGAAGATCATGGCTTACTACATCCTCAGCCGGGCCGGAAGAGTACTTCTCGAGCGTTGACATGCCATCCCATCAGCGGGGCAGACTCTGGAAGTCCCTCGCGTATCAAGCGTCGCACCGGCGGGCATGAAGCCAGCGCCAGCAGAACGCATGATCACCCAAGGATTTGCCCAAGAATCCGAAGGGCGTTGCCCGGACGGAAGGGGTCGGGGTATGGCGTCCATCGACGCCGGTCGTGGAGACCTCGGCAGGCAATATAATCAGCTTGCTTATTAGTTTGTTGCTTCCTAGAGTGGATCATGTAAGGCACCAATCTCTCCGAGTGGAGGATCCGGCCGGTTCAACGGCTTTCGGACCTCCCCGGCCACCAGAGGAGGACCCATGTCAAAGCACAACATTTCCGGGAAGAAAGTCGCCTTCCTGCTGACGGACGGCGTGGAGCAGGTGGAACTGACCAGCCCCTGGAACGCTGTGAAGGAGGCGGGTGGCGAGCCCGCGCTGGTGGCGCCCAGGAGCGGGAAGCTCCAGGGTTATGACGGCACCGAGAAGGGGCAGAAGTTCGACGTCGACCTCACCGCCGCCGAGGCGAACGCATCCGATTTCCACGCCCTGGTGATCCCCGGTGGCGTCGTCAACGCGGACCATCTCCGGGTCGACAAGGACGCCCAGGCGTTTACGCGCGCTTTCTTCGAGCAGCACAAACCGGTGGCCTCGATTTGCCACGGCCCCTGGCTGCTGATCGACGCCGGCGTCATCAGCGGCCGGAATGTCACTTCGTACCACACGCTCCAGACCGACCTGAAGAACGCCGGTGCCAACTGGAGCGACCAGGAAGTGGTGGTGGACCAGGGCCTCGTGACCAGCCGGAACCCGCACGACCTTCCGGCCTTCAACGACAAGCTGCTGGAGGAAATCGAAGAGGGCGAGCACGCCGGACAGACGGCCTAGCCGGCAACAGCGCCACGCCGGGGCCGCGCCGTTCCTGCCCGGTTGTTTGAGCGCCTGCCCTTCAACCAGCCTGCAATTCCGCGGATTTCCGGATCGCCGGGCTCTCTGGGCGGGCAGCAACTGGGCAGGAGCGCGCGGCACCTACCCGGAAGGGCCGATTTGGGGCAGGATATGCCCTGTAAAGTGCCCCGGCCGCGCCGCATCACGGCACCCCGGCCGGTGCCCCAGATGCAAGGAGTCCCGGCCATGACCACGCTCAATCCGTACCTGAGTTTCCGTGACAACGCGAAAGACGCCATGACTTTCTACCAGTCGGTATTTGGCGGCGAACTGACCATGAGCACCTTCGGCGAATACCACGCCAGCGAAGATGTCAACGAGCAGGACAAGATCATGCACGGCATGCTGACCACGGACAAGGGCATGGTGCTGATGGGCGCGGACACGCCCAACGGCATGGACTACACGCCCGGCAGCAGCATCTCCGTGTCCCTCAGCGGCTCCGACGAGGCCGAACTGCGCGGCTACTTCGACAAGCTCGCCGACGGCGGAAAAGTGACCGTCCCGATGGAGAAGGCCCCGTGGGGCGATGTCTTCGGCATGTGCACTGACAAGTTCGGAACCGACTGGCTGGTCAACGTCGGATCCGAGCCGGGCCAGGCGCTGGCCGCGGGCTGAGGTCCCGGCCCTCCCGCGCCTCTGGCTACCACCGGGGGAGGGGCGTATGCTCGCGCCATGGGCCAGGATCCGGTGGTATCGAACCCCGCGTTGTACCGGGTAGTTTTCGAGAATGAGCGTGTGCGTGTGCTCGAATACCGAGACGGGCCTGGCGACAAGACCGTGGAGCATGGCCACCCGGACAGTGTCATGGTCACCCTGAGCTCGTTCCGCCGCCGGCTGTCGGGCCATGGGGACGACATCGACGTCGCTATCCCCGCTGGGACGGCCCGCTGGCTCCCGGCGCAGGAACATTCCGGTGAGAACATCGGCGACACTGAGACGCACACCCTGTTCGTCGAACTCAAGGAACCCGCGCCTGGGACGCCCCCCGGCGATCCGGCCCCCCTGGGTCCGGCGGGCAGCTAACTCACGCCCCGCCAACGCCGCCACGCCCGCCGGCCGTATTCCACTCCCCCGTGGCCGCGGCTATCCTAAAGACGGCCGGGACACAGTAAACGTCGAGTCCACCCGGTCCAGAGAGGCATGCCATGACTGAGAAGCTTCACCTCACGCCGGAGGATGAATTCCCGGAGGACCTCAGCAAGGTGGAGGACAAGGAGCTGCAGGTCCTCGACAGCCAGGTTCAGCGGCAGCTGGACTACGAGTACGTGGCAGACGGCGAGCCGAATCCGGAGACTGAATTCAGGCACTTCGACCTCGATGAGGAGTTCAGCGAGCGGGACAAGCGGCAAGACTGAACGATTTATTGTCAGTATGCTTACTAGGCGCTGACAAAGTGGCGCAGAACAAAACCTGCGCCGACAGAAAAGAGCCCACCATGAGCAGGCCCGACCGCTTTGAGATCGAGTCCGCCGGCCATCTGGGCCATGTTTTTGTCTCCCAGGGACCGCCCGGCACCGAGGCGCCGCGCCCGGCCGTCGTCCTGATCCACGGGATCGGCGTCTCGCACCGGTATTTCACCAGACTGCACAGGCTGCTGGCGGAATCGGCGGATGTCTATTCGATCGACCTGCCGGGCTTCGGCGCCACACCGCGCCCGGAACGAACTCTCTCCGTCTCAGACCACGCCACCTACATCCTCGGCGCCCTGGAACAGCTCGGCGTCCTGGACTTTGTGCTCGTCGGACACTCGATGGGCACCCAGTTCGCGACCGAGGCCGCGGTTCAACAGCCTGGCCGGATTTCCCGCCTGGTCCTGATGGGGCCGGTGGTCGATTCCAAGCGACGCACCGTGCTGCAGCAGGCCCTGGCGCTCGGCCGGGACAGCCTGTTCTTCGAAAGCCCGTCCTCTAACGCCCTCGTCCTCACGGACTACCTCCGGTGCGGGCCCACCTGGTACCTAAAAACCCTGCGGGTCATGATGGACTACCCCGTGGAAGAGCGGATCTCCGGAGTCGAGGCGCCTGTCCTCGTGGTGCGCGGAGCCAACGACCCCGTGGCCTCCGTGGACTGGTGCCGACGGCTGGCCGGACGCGCGGACCGGGGGCAACTGCTGGAAATCGACGGCACCGGGCACGTGGTCCAGCACAACCGTTCCGGGGAAGTGGCAGACGCCATCCTGGATTTCGCCGGAATCCGCCAAACGGCCGGGGGGATCCAGCAGGGACGCCCGGCATGAGCGGGTTCCTTCAGGCCGGCCGCTGGTGGGTCCAGGACTACCTTTACGCCGCAGGGCGGCAGCTCCTCGGGGCCGTTTCCCGGACCAGGCCGGACGAGTTCCTCAGCGGGACAGGCCGGCCCGTCGTCGTGATTCCGGGGGTCTACGAAGACTGGCGCTTTATGCTACCGCTGGTTCGGCGGCTTCACGAGGCAGGCCATCCCGTGCATGTGCTGAACCTGCTGCACCGCAACCGGCTCGCCGTGCCCAAGGCCGCGGACCTGATCGCCGGTTACATCCGGGACCGTGACCTGTCGGACGCGATGATCGTCGCCCACAGCAAGGGCGGACTGATCGGCAAGTTCGTGATGATGCAGCTGGATCCGGAACGACGGATCGCCGGCATGGTGGCAGTCTGCTCGCCGTTCTCCGGATCGCGCTACGCCTCGTTTATGCTGCTGCCGAGCCTGCGCGCCTTCTCGCCCCGGAATGCCGTGACCATGCAGCTCTCCCGTGAGGAACGCGTCAACGAGCGCATCACCTCCGTCTACGGGCTCTTTGACCCGCACATCCCCGAGGGCAGCGTGCTGCCCGGCGCCCGGAATATCCAGCTGGACACCGCCGGCCACTTCCGGATCCTGGCCCACGAGGACACAATCCGCACCATTCTGGACACCGCGGCCACGCCCTAACCCGGCGCCGAGCTGCGCGGGGTTAGACGTCGAAGTGCGTCCTGGTCGGTCCCTTGCCGAGCGACTCCACAACCCCGGCCGCCACCGCGTGCAGCTTGATGTTGCGTGCGCTGGAAGCAGCCTTGAGGAGTTCGAAGGCCTCGGCCTGGCTGCAGCGGTTCTGCGCCATGATGATGCCGACCGCGACGTCGATGCCGGTCCGGGTCTCCAAGGTTGCCTTGAGGTTCGCCGCAGTGTCGCTGTAGTGCGCAAAACGCACCGCCAGCCGCAGTGCCAACGACGTCTGGCTAACAAAGTCCCGGGCCAGGCCCATGGCCCTGCCGTCGAACCGGCCGGACCGGTGCGAATAGAGGTTGAGGGCAGCACGGGTATCGCCGTCCAACAGGAAGGGCAGTGCCAGGATCGAGCGGACGCCGTGGCCGCGGACGGTGGCGGCGTACTGGGGCCACCGCCCGCACGTATCGAGGTCCCGGATATGAACGGTTTCCTGTTCCCGGGATGCCGTCACGCACGGTCCGTCTCCGAAGGCGTACTGGATTTCGTCCATGGCCTGGGCGGTGGCGCTGCTGCTGGCCACCGTCGCGGCCTTCCGGTGCCGGAAGAGCGTGATCCCGCAGAGGATCTCGTCGCCGGGCTCCGAGAGGCTGCGTGCGGAAACCCGCGCCAGTTCGCGCAGGAACTCCTCTACGTCGGAGCTGTTGAGCACCAGTTCGTGCAGGTGCTGGTTGGTTGAAGTTGCGTCTGTTGACGCTGCGGTTGAGTCGCTAACCACTGTTTCGTCGTGCCGTTTCACTCAGGTCAACACGATCCGGACGGGTGGCGCCCACGTGCAGGAGAGCGGCAGCGGCGGACGGCAAGCGGACGGATCGAAGAACAATCCAACGGCTTGCTGCAAAACCGTACCGGGAAATTATATACAGCCGGTCCCCCGCGTTCCTGACCGGACCGGCCACGGCCGGGAAGCCGCCGTGCGCGGCCAGCTTGCGGACGTACCCTAGGACATATCTCGACGTTCGAACGGAAACCCCATGCCTGAGCTCGATATCCGCGAACCGCGCTCCCTTCCGCTTGCGATCGCCGACGCCGCCCACCAACCGGTGGAAGAGGTCGTCGAGCGGCTGGGCTCAAGCATCGACGGACTCGGCAACAGCGAGGCGGCCCGGCGCCTTGCGGAGCTGGGACCGAACGCGGTACGCACCCATCAGGCCAGCGGATGGTCCGTCCTGGGCCGGCAACTGCGCAGCCCCATCCTGATCCTGCTGCTCGTCACGGCCGGGCTCTCGCTCTTCCTCGGCGACGCCACGAACTCGATCGTGATCGGCGTCATCCTGCTGGTCAGTGTCGGCCTCGGGTTCAGCAACGAGTTCCGCGCTGAACGTGCCGCGGAGGCGCTGCACTCCCGTGTCACCCACCGCGCAGTCGTGGTCCGCGACGCAACCCCGCAGGAGGTGGACGTCACCGCCCTGGTGCCCGGCGACGTCGTTCATCTGGCCATCGGCGCGATCATCCCCGCCGATATGCGGCTGCTGAGTGCGAAGGACCTGCTCTGCGATGAAAGCATCCTGACCGGGGAATCCATGCCGGTCGGAAAGGACCCCGCGCCCGTCCCCGGCGCGGCGGCGCTGGGGGACCTGACGTCGTGCCTGTTCATGGGAACGGTGATCCAGGCCGGCAACTGCACCGGTGTGGTGGTCTCCACCGGCGGGCGGGCCGAATTCGGCCGGATCGCCCTGGGGCTCGGGGAGCGCCAGCCCCAGACCGAGTTCCAGCTGGGCCTCCAGCGCTTCTCCTTCCTGCTGCTCCAGGTGGCGATCGGCCTCACGTCCCTGATCTTTATCGCCAACCTGCTGCTGCAGCGGCCCGTCATTGAGTCGCTGCTGTTCTCGCTCGCGATCGCCGTCGGGATTACACCGCAGCTGCTGCCCGCCATCGTCAGCACGAGCCTGGCCACGGGAACCCGGCAGCTGGCCAAGCGCAAAGTCCTGGTCAAACGGCTGGTCTGCATTGAGGACCTTGGCGACATGGATGTTCTGGTGACGGACAAGACCGGGACGCTGACGGAGGGCCGGATCAGCTTTACGGCAGCCCTGCCCGCCGGTCCCGGCATCTCCGCCGGCGAGCTGCTGACACTGGGGCTGCTTGCCACCGAAGCCGACTACGTGGAATCCCAGGCATCCCCGGTGGGCCTGAACCCGTTGGATGCCGCGCTGTGGGCGTCCGCCGGCGCGGCAGCCTTCGCGCCGGACCGGTATGAGCGCCTCGACGTCATCGACTTCGACCATCTGCGGCGGCGGACCAGCGTCCTGGTCAGCGAGGCGGGTGCCGCGGCCCGCATGGTCACCAAGGGGTCACCTGAAGATGTCCTGGCGCTCTGCGGAGCCACCCCGGCCAGTGTGCAGGCAATGCTGGATGAACAGTTCGACGCCGGATCCCGGGTGGTTGCCGTTGCGACCCGGGCGGCCGATGGCCTGACGGCGATCGGGCCCGCCGACGAAAAAGACCTTCTCCTCGCAGGGTTCCTGATCTTCCTGGACCGGCCCAAGGCCACCGCCCGCGCCTCCCTGGACCGGCTCGAGGAGCTCGGCATCACGGTCAAGATCGCCACGGGGGACAACGCGAAAGTGGCCGAAAAGGTCTGCGACGAGCTCGGGGTGCTCTCCGGCGGAACACTGACCGGCGCCGCGGTCGAGGCCATGTCCGATGCGGAACTGGCCGCCGCGGCGCGTGAGGCCAGCATCTTCGCCCGCGTCTCGCCCGAACAGAAGGCCCGGATCATCCGGTTGCTCCGGCAGAGCGGAGGATCGGTCGGGTTCATGGGCGACGGCGTCAACGACGCACTGGCGCTGCACGCCGCGGACATCGGCATCTCCGTGGACAGCGCCACCGACGTCGCCAAGGATGCCGCCGACGTCGTGCTGCTGGACAAGGACCTGGGCGTCCTGGCCGAAGGCGTGATGGAGGGCCGGCGGATCTTCGCCAACACCATCAAATACGTGCTGATGGGCACGTCCAGCAACTTCGGCAACATGTTCAGCGCTGCCACAGCCTCCGTGGTGTTGAGCTTCCTGCCGATGCTGCCGGGGCAGATCCTGCTGAACAACCTGCTCTACGACGCCGGCCAGCTCGCCATCCCGGGAGACCGGGTCGACAAGGAACAGCTCCTGGCGCCGTCGCACTGGGACATCGGTTTCATCCGGCGCTTTATGTTCCTTTTCGGACCGATCAGCTCACTGTTCGATTTCGCCACGTTCGCTTTGATGCTGTTCGTCTTCGATGCCGTTCCGGGCGAATTCCGGGCCGGCTGGTTCATCGAGTCCATCGTCACGCAAACGCTGATCATCTTTGTCATCCGGACCCGCCGGGTGCCTTTCTTCCGCAGCCGGCCGTCGGTGGGCCTGGTCGGTGCGTCCCTGGGCGTCGTGGCCCTCGGCGTCTACCTGCCGCTCTCGCCGCTGGCCGGTGTGCTTGGCTTCGATCCGCTGCCCGTCCCGTTCTTCCTCGCCCTGCTGGGGATGGCCGTGGTGTACCTGGTGCTGGTTGAAATGGCGAAACTCTGGTTCTACGCCC
>NZ_AUPJ01000450.1 GCF_000427315.1 Arthrobacter sp. TB 26 | reverse complement strand
CGGGCGGCGGGGGTGCGGCGCCGCGGGCGGACCCACCACATCGCGCGCCGTGCAGCGCGGTTCAGCACTGCGAAGGCGGGCCCGTTGCTCCACAACCGGGGGCCGGGGCGGCGGCGCGGCCGAATCCGGGCACAAAGGCCCTCACATCCCGGGACCTCCTGACAGATAGTGGGAGGGAGCGGCCAACTGGTCAATTTCCCAGCCTGCGGAGCGCACTCCTGGATGAGACACCGGCCGAGGTCCCGACTGGAAAGCCATACTGATGAGCATCTTCGAAGACAGGGTCGACGCCGGCCGGCAACTGGGAAGGCGGCTAGCGGATCTGCGGGGCCAGGACATTGTGGTCCTGGGCCTGCCCCGCGGCGGAGTCCCCGTCGCCTTCGAGGTCGCCGCCGCCCTCGACGCACCGCTGGACGTGATCGTGGTGCGGAAGCTGGGCCTTCCCTACCAGCCCGAGCTCGCCATGGGCGCCATCGGCGAAGGTGGCGCCCGGGTACTCGAAGAACACGTGCTGGCTCATGCCCGGGTCAGCGACGCTGAGCTGCAGGCCGTCGAAGACCACGAACGCGCCGTGCTGGAGAACAGGGTGGCCCGCTTCCGGAAGGGCCGGACGCGGCAGGATCTCACCGGGCGCATCGCGGTGATTGTCGACGACGGGATCGCCACCGGATCCACCGCCAGGGTCGCCTGCCGGATCGCCCGGAAGCTCGGCGCCGCGAGGGTCATCCTGGCCGTTCCGGTCGCCCCGGCCGACACCCTCAGGAGCCTGACGGAGCCCGACGAAGTGGTGTGCCTCGCCACGCCGGACCAGTTCTCCGCGGTCGGCTACCACTACCGCGATTTCTCCCCCACCGAAGACGACGAGGTGGTGCAACTGCTCGACGCCGCGGCCAAGCGCCTGCAGGCCTCGCCGTCGACGTCCCGGAAGTCGGCCGCGGCCAGCGCGCAGGACGCCGCCGAGTTCGATGAGGAGGTCGAAATCCCGTCACGCGGGGTGCGCCTCCAGGGCCAGCTCCACCTGCCGGTCCCTGCCCGGGCCGTGGTGCTGTTCGCGCACGGCAGCGGCAGCAGCCGGCACAGCCCGCGGAACAGGTACGTGGCGGGAGTGCTGCAGCAGGCCGGGCTCGGGACCCTGCTGCTGGACCTGCTGACACCGGCGGAGGAACGGAACCGTGCCAACGTCTTCGACATCGAACTCCTGGCCCGCCGGCTGTCCTCGGCCACGGACTGGCTCGCCACGCGGCAGGACACGTCCTCCTGCGCAATTGGCTATTTCGGAGCCAGCACGGGTGCCGGAGCCGCGCTCTGGGCCGCCTCCGAACCAACCGCCAGGATCAACGCCGTCGTCTCCCGCGGCGGCCGCCCTGATCTGGCCGGACCCCGGCTCTCCGCCGTCCGGGCGCCAACGCTTCTCATTGTCGGCAGCTACGACTACGAGGTGCTGGAACTCAACCGCAAGGCGAAGTCCATGATGCGCTGCCCCAACCAGTTGGCCGTAGTCCAGGGCGCCACCCATCTTTTTGAAGAACCCGGTACGCTGGCGGCGGCTGCCATTCTCGCCCGGGACTGGTTCGTCGACTACCTGCTGCAGGCCGAAACCAATCCCTAGGAGTAACAGCATGAGCTACACCTACACCGCCGTCGTCCCGCTGACCTGGGAGGACGCCGTCGCGAAGACACGTGCGGCGCTCGCCGCCCAGGGCTTCGGGATCCTCTCGGAAATCGATGTGCGTGCCACCTTTGCCGCCAAACTCGGCGAGGACGCCGCGGAAGCCCTGGGGGATTACGTTATCCTCGGTGCCTGCAACCCGATGCTCGCCAGCAAGGCGCTGGCCGCCGAGCCGGAAATGGGGGCGCTCCTGCCCTGCAACGTGGTGGTGCGCCGCGGGACCGGGGCCACCGCAACGACGGTCCATGCCATCGACCCGCAAACCATGGTCCAGCTCAGCGGCACCCCTGCGGTCCGCGAAGTGGCGGAGGACGCCGGCACCCGCCTGCGCGCGGCCATGGCTGAACTGGCAGCGGGGGACTGATCCGTCAGGCCCCGTGCACCTTATGGGGGCCGCCGGACCGGTGACGGTAGGCATAGACCAGCAGCGCCACACCGGCGAGCACCAGGAGCACCGGGACGAAGAACTCGCTCGCAGTGAGCAGCGCCGTGGCCTGCAAAGCGAAGATGAGCCCCAGCACGGCCAGGACCGCAGCCGGAATCAGCGGCCACTTCATCCGTGATGGCTCCGCAGCCCCAGGCTGGCCGGATAGGGCTGCCGGCTGGCCAGGACCGGGAGCGGTGTGGAGGGGAACAAGGGAAAGCACCGCGAACGTGGCTGCCAGGCCCAGGAACAGGACGGCGGCAACCGGCATGCCTTCCCAGTTCTGCGGGAGAGCGACCACGAGGGCAAGCGTCAGCATCACGCCGCAGGGGATCAGTGCCCACCAGTTGGAGCGTTCGCGCACGTACACCGCGCCGAAGCCTGCGCCCATGAACAGGAACAGGAAAGCGCCGGCCCAGTACGCCGCCGGGCCCGGCCAGAGCTGGGTGATCACGATGACCGCCGCCAGGCCCAGGAACACGGAGCCGGGAATAGCGGCCCACCAGTTGTCCCGGCTACGGAAAAACACGGTGACGAAACCGGCCCCGGCCGCGGCGAAAATCAACGGCCACACGAGGACCGCGCTGTTGAGGATCCCGAGCAGGTCCAAGAGCAAGAGGACACCGGCCGCCATCAATGCGATGCCGGCGATGATGCTTGTTTTTGCCGATTTCACCGTTTGCCTCCCCGGAACCCGGCGGGCGGCTGTGGACCGCCCCTGAACTTCGAGGCTATTCCGGCGGGGGCCGCGGGGGTAGGGCACAAGGTCATGGACGCTGCCGGCGGCCCAGCTGGCGGCCGCGGCCCTCGGCTCGGGACTTGATGCCCAGGAGCATGCGCCGCTCCATGACGAACTGCAGAGGTTCCAGCAGCGGTCGGAGGATCAGCCCCACGGCCAGCGGGGCATAGTCGTACCGCGTCCGGGACAGCAGCCGTGTGGTGCCACCGTCGACGGGCTGCAGCACAAACGTCCAGCCGAGCTCCAGCCGGGGGCCAGCGGCCGCACCGCCGGTCGGGGTGATTTTACCGGTGCGCGGATCCATGGTGCCGGCGAGACCCAGCACGGATCCGGCCTCCATGCGCCGGACCGGGATCCCCACGTCGGGCCCCTTCTTGAAAACCAAGGGGATGACATCGCCGACGTCGAGCCGCTGGTACTCGGGAAGGATCCGGTCCGCGCTGTGCATGCCGAGGCCGGCGGCGTTCTCCAGCAGGTCGTAGCTGTACATGCCGCCGCGTCCGGCGCCCAGCTGCAC
>NZ_AUPJ01000449.1 GCF_000427315.1 Arthrobacter sp. TB 26 | reverse complement strand
CCCGGTCGGGGCAGGAGCCGCGCCGGTCGAAGCGCCGGTCGAAGCACCGGGTGTGGCGCTGGGATCGCTCTTGATGACCGCCATGATCTGCACCTTGAACGCGTCCAGGCGCCCCTGGATTTCCGAGAGCGGCACATTCTGCAGATTCCGGCCGTATTCCGCGATCTGCTGCCAGAGTTCGTTGAGCCGGGCCATGCCGTCGGCGCTCAGCGGCCCGTCCAGGGTGAGGACCAGCTGGCTTGCCAGGGCGTAGGTCAGGCACCGGACGCAGTTGTAGTTCGCGGCGGCGGAGAGGTTCTCCGGGACGATCACATCGGTCTGGCCCACGATCAGCACCACCTGGAAGCCCACCGCGACGGCGGCACAGTCAGCGCAGCTGGCGAACGCATAGGCCTCGTTGCGGGTGGTCACGTCCGCGCCGTCGTCGGCCCAGACCAGCGCGAAAGCGACGTCGTAGACCACGGAACCGTCCGTCGTGTTGACGGCGAGCGGCTGGTTGCCATCCTCCTCCGGCGCGGCCGGCTGGTCGAAGGGGAACACCCACGCGGGTGCCGCCGTCGTCCCGGCCGAAGCGGCCGTCGCGGCATCACGGGGCACCAGGACCATGCTGAGCTGCGGATCCTCCCGGGTGGGCTTCTCCTTGCCGGCGGGCCAGAGCGCGACGGTCCGGCCGGCCTGGCCTTCCCTCATGCCGGCGGTGGAAGAAGCCGGGAAGATCGCGGTGGTGGCGTCGGCCAGGGTGCCACGCTCATAGGGCTGGACCGGGCGGTAGCTCTCGGCGCCGGGCCACCAGGCCCAGGCCAGACCAGTCACCATTGCCACGATCGCGGCGAGGGCCGTGCCGCGCTGGAGTGCCTTGCCGCGGGTCCTCTGCCAGAGGGCGGTGATGAGCTGCCGTCCCAGACGGAAGAGGATGTAGAAGACGCCGAGGACGGGAAGCGCGACGGCGGCGATCGCCAAGATCCGCACTGCGGCGTCGACCATGTCCCCGCCGTCGACACTGTGGTTGAACATGGCGTACTGCTTCTGCCCGCTGTCCCATGCGGTTCCGAGGAGCCGCGGCAGGGACAGCACCATCATGACCAGACTGAAGACCAGCAGCGGAACGGTGATGAGCACCCAGGCTGTCACCACGGCGCGCGCCCACGGCTTGAGGACCTGCGCCTCCGGGTCTTTCGGGCGCCACGGCAGGAGGCTCAGCAGGGTGGGCCTGATCCGCTGGAACAGGTCAGGAACCCCGGTGGCGTCGGCGAGGATGTGGTACCCGTCAAAGCGGACCAGCGGCATCAGCTGCCGGACCATCTGCAGCACCTGCGTCACGACGACAAGCAGCAGCGCATCGAATCCGGTGGCCCACCAGATGCCCATGATGGCCACGGCGACGATCGCGTTGAAGTAGAGACCGCCAAGGTCGGTCCGGATGCGGCCGGCGCGGCCCAGCCGGTACGAATCGGTGACGTCGGTGAAGAACGCGGGCCAGATCAGGTAGAGGCCGGTGCCCATCGCGCCCGGCGTTGCTCCGCCGCGGCGTGCGGCCGCCGCGTGCCCGAATTCGTGGAATCCGGCCGACACCACGGTCACGGCGAGGATCAGCAGCACCAGGCCCGGGTTGGCGAAGGCCTCGTGCGTGGCCGAAGCCAGGCCCTTGACCATCAGCACCCACCAGCAGCTGGCGAGGAAGGCCGCGGTCACGAGGACCACGATCAGCGGGTTGAAGAGCGCGGCGAAGGGTGCCGTGATCCGGCGGGTGCGCTCCGGGTCGGTGACGGTGTAGCGGAACTTCATCCCGAGCAGCGGATCGGCCTTGCGGACCTCGGGCTGCGAGCCGTCGGCCAGCTGCAGCAGTCCCAAGGGCAGCAGCTGTGAGTCGATCAGCGTCCGGACGTTGTCGGCGCTGACCAGCCGGCCGAACCCGGCGCTGGCGTGGCCGGCGATGTCCTCGGCGCCGCGGGTGCCGTCAATTGCCTCAAGGACCAGATACAACAGCCGGGTGAGCTGCAGCGTCTGGCCGTCGGCGCGGCGGACCAGCGAGGGTGCCTCGCGGTACCCGGAGCCCTTGGTCTCGCCGAGCAGCTGGACCCCGTCGGCCCGGACCGGAACCTGCAGCGT
>NZ_AUPJ01000448.1 GCF_000427315.1 Arthrobacter sp. TB 26 | reverse complement strand
CGGCCCGCCGTGCGCAGTACTCATCCGGGGAACTACTGCCGGAGGTCGGACTGCTGGTCGGCGGTAGCCGTGGCTTCGCCCTCGATGGTCTGGTTGATAATGGCGTCCTGCTGCGACACTGCGAAGGCGTTGCTGTCGATTGAACCGATGTTGGCGGCGACGGCGGCGTCAATCGGGGCGGCCACGTTGGCGTTGGCGGCCACAGCACCGTTGATCGGGGCGGCGATGTCGGCGGCGGCGTCCAGATCAACGTTCACGTTGAGCAGGTTGGAGTTGAGGGCTCCGGCGACGTCGGTCGGCAGGGCGCCTTCCTCGGCCGTGACATCCGTTGCGCCGGTGTCGCTGCCGTCGGTGCTGCCGGTGTCCTGCTCGATCGTGCTGTCCTGCGCGGATTCAGCCGTAGCATCGGCAGAGATGCCCTGGTTGATGATGACGCCCTGGTCCGAGAGTGCCTGGGCGTCCGAGCCGAAGGACAGGATGTTGGCCGACGCCGCGGCATCGATCGGGGCGGCGACGTTGGCGTTGGCCGCGATGGCGAGGTCGATCGGCGCCGCCGCGTTGAGGCCGAGGTCCAGGTCAGCGTTCAGGTCCAACACGGAGGCCACTTCCTTGTCCGGGAGTGCGGTACCTGCCTCCGCCAGCAACTCGTCCTCGCTCAGCGGGGTCAATTCCTGTTCAGTGCTCACGAATAGCTCCATTTCCGGCACGGTTTCTGCTGCCCCCAGTGAGCAGTGTCCAGACCGATGTGCCTCATGCGAGTCAATAGTAAGCATGATTAGCTTTTATCCGGTAGGCGACTCCCGGGATTACCGGGATCCAGCCGCCCTGGGCCCGGCCCCACCATCGGCTGCTCCGTATCGGCCCTTATGAGGGCTCAAAGGGGCCGTTATGGAGCAATCGATGGGGAGGCTACTTAACCCCGGCCCCCGGCAGCAGGTCCGTGGCGCCCAGGGAGTCGGCGACGAAGGCGTAGTCCCAGGCCCGTTCCTTCCACTGCACGTAGCGGCCCGAGGCGCCGCCGTGGCCGCCCTCCATCTCGATTTTCATCACGATCGGCTCGCTGCCGGTGGTGAGTTCGCGCAGCCGCTGCACCCATTTGGCGGGCTCCACGTAGAGCACCCGCGTGTCATTAAACGAGGTGACCGCCGCGATCTTGGGGTACGCCACCGCGCGGACGTTCTCGTACGGCGTGTAGGACTTCATGTACTCGTACACGGCGCGGTCGGTGATCGGGTTGCCCCATTCCTCCCACTCCAGCGCGGAGAGCGGCAGGTTGGGATCCAGGATGGTGGTCAGGGCGTCCACGAACGGGACGGCGGCCACGATCGCCGCGTACTTCTCCGGTGCCAGGTTGGCGACGGCGCCCATCAGCAGGCCGCCGGCCGAACCACCCATGGCCGCGATCCGCGAAGGATCCACCCAGCCGGACTGCGCCAGCCAGTCGGTGGCCGCGATGAAGTCCGTGAAGGTGTTCTTCTTCTGCAGCTTCTTGCCGGTGTCGTACCAGTGCCGGCCCAGTTCCCCGCCGCCGCGGATGTGGGCGATCACGAACACGATGCCCCGGTCCAGCAGGGAAAGGCGGGGGATGCCGAAGCTGGGGTCCATGCTCATCTCGTAGGAGCCGTAGCCGTAGACCAGGCCGGCCGCCGTGGAATCGCGGGCCACCGAGGCGTGCCGCAGCACCGAGAGCGGGATCCGGGTCCCGTCGGAAGCGACCGCCCACTCGCGGGTGGCAACGTAGTCGGCGGACGAGTAGCCGCCCAGGACCGGGCTTTCCTTGCGCAGCAGGAGTTCGCCGGCGGGCAGCTCCGCGGTGGGCAGCACAAAGTCGTAGACCCGGGACGGCGTGAAGTAGGAGGTGTAGCCCATCCGGATTACCGGGGCCTCATAGTCGGAGCCGGCGACGCCCGCGGTGTAAAGCTCCTCCTCGAAGGCCGGCTCCACCGGCGCGCCCTGCTCCGGCGTGCCCAGCCCGGCCAGCGGCAGGACCTGCACCCGCTCGATCGTGTCCTTGCGGATGGAGACCACGAGGTGTGTCGCGGTGACCCCGGCGCCGTTGACGCGCACCTGGTCGGAGTGTTCGACGACGGTGGTCCAGTGCTGCTCGGCGAGCGGCTTGGCGAGCTCTGCCGGGTCCACGAGGGAGACCATGGAGTTGATGGCGTCCTTGTTGTGGGTCAGGACGATGGCCTCGGCCTGCTTCCCTGCGGCGTCAGCCAGCAGGAACGGCTCGGCCTCGTAGAGGATGCGCTCCTCGCGGGAGATCACGGTGCTGAGTCCGGCGTCGAGTGCATCGAAGCGCAGCAGCCGGGTCTCGCTGAATTCCGAGCAGCCGATGCCCAGCACCAGGTGGCGGCGGTCGGCGGAGAGCTCGAAGCCCAGCCACATGGCGACGTCGTCCTCCTGGTAGATGACCTCGTCCCCCTCGACGGGCGTGCCGAGGACATGGGACCTCACCTGGTAGGGGCGCCAGGCGTCATCCACCACGGTGTAGAAGATCCGGGTGCCGTCGGGGGAGAAGGAGATGCCGTAGAAGACGTTCTCGATCGCATCGGGAAGGAGCTCACCGGTCCGCAGGTCCTTGATGCGCAGCGTGAACCGCTCGTCGCCGGCGTTGTCCACGGCGTAGGCGTAGAGGTTCCCGTCGATGGTCACGGCGGCGCCGCCGACGGCGAAGAACGGTTTGCCCTCTGCCTCGACGTTGCAGTCCAGCAGGATTTCCTCGCCCGGGATGTCGACGCCGACCTCGACGGCGGGCGGCGTCCAGTCGGCGATGCGGTCGCCGGTGTCCTGGGCCCGGACGCGGCACTGGATCCCGTACTCCTTGCCCTCGACTGAGCGGGTGTAGTACCACCAGCCGTCCTTGCGGTTGGGAACGGAGAGGTCCGTCTCCTGGGTGCGGCCCTTGATCTCCTGGAAGATGGCCTCGCGCAGCGGCTCCTGGTGGGCCGTCACGGCCTCCTGGTACGCGTTCTCGGCCTTGAGCAGTTCCACGACCTCCACGGATTCCTTGTTCCGCAGCCACTCGTAGTTGTCCTCGAAGGCGTCACCGTGGTGTGTGCGGACGGCAGGGATTTTTTTGGCCACGGGGGGCTGCGGGGACGGCTGAACAGGAGTCTGGGTCATGGCTCCAATCTACCGCCCGGAGGGCGTCAGTTCCCGTTCTGCAGATTGTTGGCGGCGATGTAGTCGGGCAGGGTCCCGGAGGCCAGCGCGGCGGCAACGGCGGCGGTGGCGGCGGGATTCTGCAGGACAATTGACTGTCCGTCCCTGCTGGTCCCGGTGCCGGCCGTGGGGAGTGAGAAGAACGCGGCATTGCCGGGGGACGTGCCGCGCATGCTGAAGGCGAGCCGTTCCAGCGTCTCCACCGTGAGCCCCGGGTCCACCGTGACGTGGGGGAGGACGGTCGCCACCAGCTGCTTCACGGTGTTGCGGTCCGACAGCCCGCCTTCAGCCGCCATCTTGGCCATCACGGCCTTGAGGAAGGTCTGCTGGTTCCGGACCGGCTGGTAGTCGCCGTCGGCGAAGGCGTGGCGCTCGCGGACATAGGCCAGTGCCTGCAGGCCGTTGAGCCTGTTCACGCCGGCGGGAAAATACACGTAGTCGTCGATGGTGCCCTGAAAAGCCTGCTTGATGTCGACGTCGACGCCGCCGAGGGCGTCCGTCATGGCGGCGAAACCCTGGAAGTCCAGCATCACGGTGTGGTCGATGTGCTGGCCCAGCAGGGATTCCACGGTCTGGGTCATGAGGGGCACGCCGCCCAGCTCGAGTCCGGCGTTGACCTTGGCTGCCCCATAGCCGGGGATGTCCACCCATAGGTCGCGCATGATGGAAATGCCGTAGATGTTCTGGCGGTCCGCCGGGAGATGGATGAAGACGAGGGCGTCCCCGCGTTGGTCGGATGTGGCGCCGGAGGCGGCGACTGCCCGTTCGTTCACGCGGCTGTCGCTGCCGATCAGCAGGATGTTCAGTGCGGTGGGCGGCGG
>NZ_AUPJ01000447.1 GCF_000427315.1 Arthrobacter sp. TB 26 | reverse complement strand
CGCCGCAGCCGCAACAGCGATGACCACCAGCCCGGCAATGACTGCGATGACAATTGTCCGACGGCGGTTCATTCCGCCCGGTGCCGCGGCTGGGCCTGCGGTTGCGTCTGCTGGTTCCGGCGTCGTTCCCATGGCCGGACATTACCACCGCGGTGCCGCAAGCAGGGGCAGATCGCGCATGCGGCGCGTTGACGACGCGTTGATGCACGGCCGCCATCATGCCGGCCCGCGGAGCGCCGTGGTGCTTGACGCATCTCCCGCCTTCCGCATATCCTGAACGAACGGTCGGTAATTATTTATCGGAAATGCATAGGAGCAACCATGGCATCGCAGACCCTGCAGTCAGTGCCCGGAGAGCCAACAGCGGCACGGCACGAACAGAGCCTCGAAGATGTGGCCCGGCGTGACGCTGAAGGCCAGGCATACTTCGACAAAGTCATGGCGGATGACTCGCGGATTGAACCCCGCGACTGGATGCCCCCGGCATACCGCAAGACCCTGCTGCGCCAGATCTCGCAGCACGCGCACTCCGAGATCATCGGCATGCAGCCGGAAGCCAACTGGATCTCCCGCGCCCCCAGCCTCAAGCGCAAGGCCATCCTGATGGCCAAGGTCCAGGACGAGGCCGGCCACGGCCTGTACCTTTACTCCGCCGCCGAAACCCTCGGCCAGCCGCGCGATGCGATGAACCAGGACCTGATGGACGGCAAGGCCAAGTACTCCTCCATCTTCAACTACCCCGCCCGCACCTGGGCGGACATGGGTGCCATCGGCTGGATGGTCGACGGCGCCGCTATCGCCAACCAGGTGCCGCTCTGCCGCGCCTCCTTCGGCCCCTACGGCCGCGCCATGGTCCGCGTCTGCAAGGAAGAGTCCTTCCACCAGCGCCAGGGCTTCGAGATCCTCCTGGAACTCTCCCACGGCACGCCCGAGCAGAAACAGATGGCCCAGGACGCTGTGAACCGCTGGTACGCCCCGGCCCTGATGATGTTCGGCCCGCCGGATGACGATTCGCCCAACTCCAAGCAGTCCATGGCCTGGAACATCAAGCGCTTCAGCAACGACGAACTGCGCAACCGTTTCGTCGGCATGATGATGGAGCAGGTCAAGGTCCTGGAACTCACCCTCCCGGACAAGGACATCCGCTTCAACGAAGAAACCAAAAAATGGGAGCACGGCCCGCTGGACTGGGATGAATTCCACGAGGTCCTCGCCGGCCGCGGCCCCTGCAACGCCCAGCGCCTGGAACGGCGCCGCGAAGCACACAACAACGGCACCTGGGTCCGCGAAGCCGCCGCCGCCTACGCGGAAAAGCAGAGCCGGAAGCAAGCAGAAAAGGAATCCGCAGCATGACCACCCCCGAACCGCACGCAGGAAACGTCTGGCCCATCTGGGAAGTCTTCGTCCGCTCCAGCCGCGGCCTTTCCCACGTCCACGCCGGCTCCCTGCACGCGCCGGACGCCGCCATGGCCCTGCGCAACGCCCGTGACCTCTACACCCGCCGGAACGAAGGCGTGTCCATCTGGGTTGTCCCGGCGGACGCCATCGCCTCGAGCGATCCGGACGCCAAGGGCTCGTTCTTCGAGTCGCCCCAGGGCAAGGACTACCGGCACGCGACGTACTACACCAAGAGCGAGGGCGTGAAGCACCTGTGAGCACCACACCCGAAACGGCCGGCCACGGAGACATCTCCGTCGGCGTCAAAGGCTCCGGCAACAGCGGCGAAGCCACGGCCAGCGCCACCCGCATCACCCCCGGCAACGCCCTCCGCCCCGAGGACATCGCCCTCGCCGTCAGCCGCGGCACCGCCAAGCCGAGCGGGGACGTCGCCGAGTTCGCCCTGCGCCTGGGCGACGACGCCCTGATCCTCGCGCAGCGGCTCGGCCACTGGATCTCCCGCGCCCCGGAGCTCGAGGAAGACATCGCCCTCGGCAACATCGCGCTGGACCAGCTGGGCCACGCCCGCTCCTTCCTCAGCTACGCCGGCGGCCTTGACGGCCGCAGCGAGGATGACCTCGCGTACTTCCGCCGCGAGCCTGAGTTCCGGTCCGTCGAGATTTTCGAAATCCCGAATGGCGACTTCGCCGTCACCATCGCCCGCCAGTTCGTCGTCAGCTACTACCAGTTCGAGCTCTACCGCCGGCTGACGCAGTCCACCGACGCCACCCTGGCCGGCATCGCCGCCAAGGCGGTCAAGGAAGTGGACTACCACCGTGACCACAGCGCCCAGTGGGTGCTGCGCCTGGCCCAGGGCACGGACGAGTCCCGCGAGAAGATGATCCACGGCTTCAAGGTCGTCTGGCCCTACGTCGACGAGCTCTTCCGCGACGACGAGCTCACGGCCCGCCTCAGCGATTCCGGTGCCGCCGTCGAGCCCTCCAGCCTGCGCGCCGACTTCGACCGCCTCACCGGCGAGGTCCTCGCCGCAGCCGAACTCGACGTTCCCAAAGTCCAGCCTGCCCCCGGCGGCGGACGCAAGGGGCTGCATTCCGAACACCTCGGCTACCTCCTCGCCGAAATGCAGGTGCTCGCCCGCGAGTACCCCGGAGCGAGCTGGTAACCATGCCTGAGATGGACACCACGACGGCCGAGCAGAAGGCCTGGGACATCGCGGCCACGGTCTGCGATCCGGAAATCCCCGTCCTCACGGTTGCGGACCTGGGGATTCTCCGGAACGTCCAGTTGTTCGACGACGGCGGGCCGGTTCCCGCCGTCCAGGTCACCATCACGCCGACCTACTCCGGCTGCCCCGCGATGGACGCCATCCGGGACGACCTCACGGCGGCGTTCCACACTGCCGGCTACCCGCACGTCCGCGTCGAACTGGTGCTCTCCCCGGCGTGGACCACCGACTGGATGACCGAGTCCGGCAAGGCCAAGCTGGAGGAATACGGCATCGCCCCGCCGTCGGGCCACACTGCTGTTGATGGGAAACCAGTCCGGCACGCCGGGCCGGTCCGCCTGTCACTCGCCGTCAAATGCCCGCAGTGTTCATCGCTGAACACCAAGGAACTCACCCGCTTCGGTTCCACCTCCTGCAAGGCGCTGTACGTCTGCCAGGACTGCAAGGAACCGTTCGACTACTTCAAAGTTTTGTAAGGAAGCACCCATGACTGTTGTCCGCCAGACCGCCGCTGAAACGGCTGCAGCCACCGGCCGCCGTCGCGCGTCCTTCCACCCGCTGACAGTGGATGAGGTCCGCCGGCTCACCGATGACGCGATCGAGGTGACCTTCGGGGTCCCGGCTGAGCTTGCCGGCCAGTTCGACTACCTCCCGGGCCAGTACGTCGCCCTGCGCACCACCCTCCCGGATGAGTCCGGCGAGCCGAAGGAAATCCGGCGCAGCTACTCGATCTGCGCCGAACCGCGGAGCTTCGAGGACGGCAGCAGCGAGATCCGGGTCGCCATCAAGAAGGACCTGGGCGGGCTTTTCTCCACCTGGGCGAACGCCGAACTCAAGGCCGGCGACGCCCTGGATGTGATGAGCCCGATGGGCGCATTTGTGTCCAAGCACGGCCGTGACGGCAAAGAGCAGAACCTGATGACCTCGATGAATGATCCGGAAGAGCTCGCGGGGGAGCCCGGCTCCTTCGTCGCGATCGCCGCCGGGTCCGGCATCACCCCGGTCATCGCGATTGCCCGGACGCTGCTCGCGGCGCACCCGGAAACCCGCTTCGACCTGGTCTACGCCAACAAGGCCGCCATGGACGTGATGTTCCTCGAGGAACTTGCCGACCTCAAGGACAAGTACCCCGCCCGGCTCGCCCTGCACCATGTGCTTTCGCGCGAACAGCGGATCGCCCCGCTGCTCAGCGGCCGGATCGACGCCGAGAAGCTGCAGGCCCTGCTGGGGACCGCCATCCACGCCGACGACGTCGATGAGTGGTTCCTGTGCGGC
This sequence comes from Arthrobacter sp. TB 26, assembly GCF_000427315.1. Lineage (GTDB taxonomy): Bacteria > Actinomycetota > Actinomycetes > Actinomycetales > Micrococcaceae > Arthrobacter. Next base: position 5,262 of record NZ_AUPJ01000447.1, on the reverse strand, counting down.
CCGTTCGAGCTCGTCCAGCTGTGCCGGGACACCCTGGCCGAACGCGGCGTCAACCCGGACCACATCCGCTTCGAACTGTTCACCACCGGCAAGCCGGACCGCCCGGAGGGCAACGCCGGCCGTCCCGTGGTTGTGGACGAGTCCCAGGCGACCTACAAGATCACGTTCAAGCTGGACGGACTCCAGGGTGAGGTGGCCAGCCCCACGCACGCCCGCGAATCGATCCTCAACGCGGCCCTCCGGGTCCGCCCGGACGTTCCGTTCGCGTGCGCCGGGGGTGTCTGCGGAACCTGCCGCGCCAAAGTGGTCACCGGTGCCGTCACCATGGACGAGAACTACGCGCTGGAGCAGGACGAACTGGACAAGGGCTACGTGCTCACCTGCCAGTCCCACCCCACCACGCCGGAAGTCACCGTCGACTTCGACGTCTAGCAGTCCAGCCCGCTTCCCGCCCCGACCCCAGGAGCCCCATGATTTCCCTCTCCATCGCCGACGGCGTCGCCGAGATCGTCCTAGACGCCCCCCACAAGCTCAACTCGCTGGACGAGCAGGCCCTCAGGGATCTGTCACGGGCGTACGACGACGCCGCTGCCGCCGCCTCGCGCGGCGAGGTGCGGGCGCTGCTGCTGCGGGGCGAAGGCCGCGCCTTCTGCGCGGGCCGGGACATCGCCGGCGTCACGCCGGAGACGGACGACGTCCAGGGGTACCTGGGCGGGCTCCTGCAGCCGCTGCTGAAGAAGATGTCTGCCTTCCCGGCCCCCACCTTCGCGGCGGCCCAGGGCGCCTGCCTGGGTGTGGGGCTGGGGCTGCTGCTGGCCACGGATGTGGTCTACGTGGCGGAGAACGCCAAGTTCGGCTCCCCCTTCGCGAACCTGGGGGCCACGCTCGATTCCGGCGGCCACTGGTACTTCACCGAACGCCTTGGCATGCACCGGACGCTGGACCTGATTTACACGGCCGAGCTCATGAGCGGGGCGGACGCAGTGGCGCAGGGAATGTTCAGCCGGGCTATGCCCGCAGCTGATCTCCTGGAGAACACCCGCGCCATCGTTGCCAGGGCCGCCGCCGGCGCCACCAGTGCGTTCACGGCCAGCAAGGAACTCGTGGCGCACATCCGGGACCAGCGCCTGGGCCTCTGGGAGTCCATGGAGGAGGAGAACGCCGAGCAGGCACGCCTCTGCAAGACCGAGGACTACTCCGAGGGATTCCGGGCCTTCCAGGAGAAGCGCAAGCCGGTCTTCAAGGGCTAGCGGCGCCAGAACCGGGGCTACGCGGGACCAAGTTGTCCCGCTACTTGTCTTTCAGTGCAGCCATTCTCATTTTGAAGGTGCCCTTGTAAGGTTCGGTTATGACTTTGGGGAAACCAGTAACTAAAGCTGTCATTCCTGCCGCCGGACTGGGGACACGCTTCCTGCCCGCCACCAAAGCGATGCCCAAGGAAATGCTGCCGGTGGTCGACCAGCCGGCCATCCAGTACGTTGTCGAGGAGGCCGTCCGCGCCGGCCTGACCGACCTGCTGATGATTACCGGCCGGCAGAAGCGCGCGCTCGAGGACCACTTCGACCGGGAGCCCAGCCTGGAACGCGCCCTGGAGCTCAAGGGCGATCTTGAGAAACTTGAAGCCGTCCAGCACGCTTCTTCCCTGGGGCCCCTCTACTACGTGCGCCAGGGGGACCCGAGGGGACTGGGCCATGCTGTCCTGTGCGCCCGCCAGCATATCGGCGACGAGCCGTTCGCTGTGCTGCTCGGCGATGACCTGATCGACGAACGCGATGAGCTGCTGAGCACCATGATCGAGGTGCAGGCCCGGACCGGTGGCTCGGTGATCGCCCTGATAGAGGTGGATCCTGCCGAGATCAGCGCCTACGGCTGCGCCGATGTTTCAGCCGTCGACGGCGAGGGCCACGTGCGTGTCAACCGGCTCGTGGAGAAACCGTCCGTCGCCGATGCCCCCTCGAACCTGGCCGTGATCGGCCGCTATGTGCTCCACCCGGCGGTCTTCGACGTGCTGGAGGAAACAGAGCCCGGCCGTGGCGGGGAAATCCAGCTCACGGATGCCCTGCAGACGCTGGCCGTCTCCGGCTGCGAAGGCGGCGGCGTATACGGCGTGGTCTTCAAGGGCCGCCGCTATGACACCGGCGACAAGCTGAGCTACCTCAAGGCGGTCATCTCGATCGCCTCCGAACGGGTCGAATTCGGCGAAGAGCTCAAAGCCTGGATGAAGGCCTTCGTCAGCTGAACAACTCCGGCGCAGCTACCGGGTATCCACGTCCTCGAACACCAGGAAAGTCTGGGTGTCCAGGACCCCGGGCATGGACTGCAGTTGGTCGAAGATCACCCGGCGCAGGTCGATGTTGTCCACGGCGCGCACCAGCAGGATGACATCGAAGTCCCCGCCCACCAGCGCGATGTGGTGCACCTCCGGAATCGCGCGGAGCAGCTCCCGCAGCTCCCGCCAGGAATGCTGCCGGACCTTGAGGGTGACGTAGGCCGAGGACTTGAGGCCCGCCTTGATCGGATCCACCAGTGCCGTGAACTTGGTCAGCACGCCTTCCCCGGTCAGCCGCGCAATCCGCGTGTACGCGTGGGCACGCGAGATGTGGACGTTCTCCGCGACCTGCGTAACGGACATCCGCCCGTCCCTGGTCAGTTCGGCAATGATGTTCCGGTCCACATCATCCAGCGGTACCGCAGTCTGGTCCGCCTCGTCCTCTGCCATTCGTCCACACCCCCCGCCGGTAATCCAGCTCACACTTACGATTTGTCTTCCAGAATAGGGTAAATATCTGGACTTCTCCACGATTTTTGCAGGAGGTGGATACGAAACATCGCCCCACCCCATACTTGGAAGGAATAGTGGCTAGAGAAAGACGGACCAATGACGATCTCCGCAGACCATACGGCGCAGCCCCCGGCAGCGCCGAACAGTGCGGCAAGCGAGGCCGTCCGCAAGTTCGGCATCACTGTCGAGGACTACATGCTGCCCGCCCGGCACCAGATCCAGATGGTGGGTCCGGACGGCACCCTGAATCCGCACACTGAACAGGGAACCCAGCCGGGCCACGAATACACCCTCCCCGGCGATGAGGAACTGATGGCCGCTTACGAGCAGCTCGTCGTCGGCCGCCGCGTCAACGACCAGAACTCCGCCCTGGTCCGGCAGGGCCGCATGGCCGTCTACCCCTCCAGCCATGGCCAGGAGGCCTGCCAGGTCGCCGCCGCCCTGTGTTTGTCCGATGGCGACTGGATGTTCCCCACCTACCGCGACTCCGTGGCCGTGATGGCCCGCGGCGTTGATCCCGTGCAGACCATGACGCTCTTCCGCGGCGACTGGCACGGCGGCTATGACCCGGCCAAGCACAAGGTCGGCATCCAGTGCACCCCGCTGACCACCCAACTGCTGCACGGTGTCGGCGTGGCCCATGCCGCCAAGCTGCGCGGCGAGGACACCGTGGTCCTGGCCATGTGCGGCGACGGTGCCACGAGTGAGGGCGACTTCCACGAGGCGCTGAACTTCGCCGCGGTGTTCCACCTCCCGGTTGTCTTCTTCGTCCAGAACAACCAGTACGCGATCTCCGTGCCGCTCGCGCACCAGTCCGTCGCGCCGTCGCTCGCCCACAAAGCAGTGGGCTACGGCATGGCCGGCGAACGCGTCGACGGCAACGACATCGTCGCGCTCCTCGCTGTGCTGGACCGCGCCGTCAAGCTGGCCCGCGACGGCTCGGGACCCCTGCTCGTGGAAGCCCATACATACCGCATGCAGGCCCACACCAACGCCGACGACGCGACCCGCTACCGTCAGGACAGCGAAGTCGCGCAATGGGTTGCCAAGGACCCGTTGAGCCGGATGAAGACTTACCTGACGGACCGCGGGCTGCTCGACGACGACCGCTCCGCGCGGATCGCCGACAAAGCCGAAGCTGTGGCCGCCCAGCTCCGCGAAGGACTGAGCGAGGACGTCCCGGTCGACCCGCAGGACCTCTTCAAATACGTCTTCTCCACCCCCACACCACAGCTCAAGGAACAGTCCGCCATGCTCGCCGACGAGCTCTCCCGGGAAGAGGCCGCGAAATGAGCCCCACCATCACCACCTCCTCCGAGGCGAACGGCAACGTCAGCGCAGCCACGGCCTGCGCGGCCGCCAAGGCCGCCGTTGAGGCCGAAAAGACTGGCCCGCAGACCATTACCCTCGCCAAGGCCCTGAACACCGCCCTGGCCGACGCCATGCACGCGGACCCCTCGGTCCTGGTCTTCGGCGAGGACGTCGGCATGCTCGGCGGCGTCTTCCGCATCACCGACGGGCTCACCAAGACCTTCGGCACAAGCCGCTGCTTCGACACCCCGCTGGCCGAGTCCGGCATCGTCGGCATGGCCGTGGGCATGGCGATGAACGGCATGCGCCCGGTCATCGAGATGCAGTTCGACGCTTTCGCCTACCCGGCGTTCGAACAGATCGTCAGCCACGTCGCGAAGATGCACAACCGCACCAAGGGCGCCGTGAAGCTCCCGATGGTCATCCGGGTTCCCTACGCCGGCGGAATCGGGGGAGTGGAGCACCACTGCGACTCCTCCGAGGCCTACTACGCCCACACCGCCGGGCTCAAGGTCTTCACCCCGGCCACCGTCGCCGACGGCTACCGGATGCTCCGCGAGGCCATCGACTCCGACGACCCCGTGATGTTCATGGAGCCGAAAAAGCTCTACTGGTCCAAGGACCAGGTGGACCTGGACGCCCTCCGCGGCGAACACGCAGAGAACACCGAACGCGGGACCTCCTCCGAGGGCCGCGCCGCCGTCGCCCGCCCCGGCACCGACGCCACGCTGATCGCCTACGGACCGTCCGTCCCGACGGCCCTCGCCGCTGCCGCTGCCGCGGCCGAGGAAGGCCGCTCGCTGGAAGTGATCGACGTCCGCTCGATCGTGCCGTTCGACGACGAGACGGTCTGCGCCTCGGTCCGCAAAACCGGCCGCGCCGTTGTCATCGCCGAGGCGCACGGGTTTGCCTCCGTCTCCTCCGAGATCGTGGCCCGGGTCCAGGAACGCTGTTTCCACCACCTCGCCGCGCCGATCCGCCGTGTCACGGGCTTCGATGTCCCCTACCCGGCCCCGAAGCTCGAGCACTACTACCTGCCCGGCGTGGACCGCATCCTCGACGCCGTTGACGACCTCCAGTGGGAAGACTGACCATGAGCGAACCGAAAGTATTCCTCCTCCCGGACCTCGGCGAAGGACTCACCGAAGCCGAACTCGTCAACTGGCTCG